>JAUTCT010000090.1 GCA_030673875.1 Verrucomicrobiota bacterium JB025
CAGCATCTGGAGTCGGCAGGTGAATAGAAGCTGGGTTCAACCGCCGGATGCGGAAAACCGCATGTCCGGTGGTGTGGAAGGGTCATGGGGCGCAATCCCCATGACCCCATCCGATCCGATGAAGACTTATGGGCTTTGGACTTTGGACTTTGGGCGGTTGAAGAGGAGCGGCGAAACGTGTTCGCCGATGCGGGTGAGACGGCGGATGTGGTGCGATTGAAGACGGATGGGCTTTGGCGGGTAGATGAGGGTTTCCGCGGGTAGGATTGCTGGCTCTCTAACCGGGAGCGGGACGCTCCAGCCACGATGAAGACGGGTGGGCTTTGTGGAAGACGGGGGGATTTGGGATTTGTGATGGGAGTGGGGATTGTGGAGGGTGGGGGTGAGAATGGAGGTTGTCAAAGTCCTGGCGAAGATTGTTGTGATCGCGGTGGTTTACCTCGGGGTGGGGCCGGCGCTTGGATTTTTGTTGCGGGGGAGGGATCTGGCGCGGCGGGTGGCGCTGGGGTTCATGGCGTTCGAGTTGGTGCGGCCGCCGTCGGATTTCACGCTGATGCTGTATTCGATCGAGTGGTATCGCGGGCACACCAAGGGGTTTGAGTTCAACTTTCTGGAGGCGATTGCGATTGGATTCGCGCTGGCGGCGATTTTGGAGAAGCGGAAGGATTTCAAGTGGCTGCCGCCGGGGTTGTGGGTGTGGTTTTTGTGGGTGGGTGTTTCGTTGTTGTCGATCGTGACGGCGCTGGAGCCGGTGTATGTGCTGATGCCGGCGTTCAAGTTTGCGAAGATGGGATTCATTTTCGTGGGGGTGTTTGCGGCGTTGCGGGATGACAAGGATGTGCTGGCGATGATGCGTGGCTGGTCGGTGGCGCTGCTGGTGCAGGTGGTGAATTGTTTGTGGGGCCGGTATGTGCTGGGCGGGTTCCGGGTGATGGGCTGGTTCGAGCACCAGAATCCGATGGCGATGTGGTCGTATATGGTGGCGTTGCCGCTGTTGGCGCTGGCGATTTCCAAGGAGACGAAGCCGCGGGACGTGGTGTTGTTTTTTGCGGCGTTCGGGGCGGCGGGACTGGTGGTGGTGTTGTCGGTCTCGCGGGCGTCGCTGGCGGCGTTCGGGGTGGGGTCGGCGCTGGTGATGATGGGGTCGTTCCTGCACGGGCTGACGCCGCGGCGGATCGGGCTGGGGGCGGCGGGTGCGCTGGGGGGGATCTTTGTGATCGCGATGGCGGCGGATACCTTCATGGAACGGATGGGCGAGGATGACTCGCCGGAGAACGATTTGCGATTCGCGCTGAACAACCAGTCGGCGGCGATGCTGGCGGATCACCCGCTGGTGGGGATCGGGTGGAACAATTTCGGGCTGGCGAACAGCCGGCCGCGGGGGACGAAGTATTCGGCGATTCTGGAGCGCTGGGAGGAGAACCGCGGGCGGACGATCTATCCGGAGATGTTTCAGGCGAATCCGCTGACCGAGAGTCTGTATTGGCTGCTGCTGGCGGAGAACGGGTATCTGGGGTTCGGGACGTTCATGCTCTTCGTGCTGGTGACGACGTGGTTCGGGGTCCGCGCGACGGTGTGTTTCTGGCGGCGGCCGCTGGGCCTGATGATGCTGGGGGTCACGGTGGCGCTGGTGATCACCTACACGCACGGCAAGGTCGAGCGGGTGCTGACGCAGACCAAGAACCTGACGACGTGGGTGATGGTGTGCGCGCTGGTGTCGCGCGCGGAGTGGTGGCGGCGCGACGCGGCCAGGGTGAAGCGGCTGAAGGGCGGGTGACGCGCGCGGGGATCAGGGGCTGGAGCTGGACGAGGTGCTGAGCGGGATGCTGAGCACGGGGTCTTCGTCGCCGCCGGCGATGCGCGAGCCTTCACCGGAGGCGATGGTGCGGGCGGCGTCCTGGAAGACGAGTTCGACGGTGGATTCGAGCAGTTCGAGCGGGCGGTTGGGGACCCAGACGATGTCGCCGGGCTGGAGCAGGACGTTGGTTTCCTTTCCGGTGAGGATGTTGTGGAGGTTGACGACGGCGGCCTGGGGGTCGTGGAGGGTGCCGCGGACGATGACGACTTCCTTGAGGTAGGCGTTTTTGGAGGGGCCCTTGCACTGGGCGATGCAGTCGATGAGGGTGAGTTTGTCCTTGTAGCCGATGGCCTGGGGGAGGGCGACCGCGCCTAACAACAGGACGGTCGAGCTGGTTGAGGACGGGAGGTAGATGTAGTCGTTGTGGTGGAGGTAGATGTTTTGGGTGGTGTCTCCGTGGTGGACGAGTTGTTCGAAATTGACGGGGAGGATTCTGCCGTTGCGGATGACGACGCTGTTGGAGAGGTCGGCGAGTTCCTCGGTGAATCCGGAGAATGACGAGGTGAAGAGTCCGCCGGCGTCGGAGATGGCTTCGAGCAGGGTGGTCGGCTGGCGGAGCGGATAGAGTCCGGGTTTGAAGACGCGGCCGAGGATCCAGTAGCGGCGTGAGCGGACCTCGACGAGCGAGACGTTGACGAGTGGGTTCGAGTAGTCCTTTTTGAGGGCCTGGGTGAGTTTTTCGCCGAATTGTTTCTGGGTGAGGCCTTCGGCGTGGATGCCGCCGGCGAGGTTGTAGTAGACCATGCCGTCGGGCATGACGAAGGTTCGGTCGAGGGTTCCGGGGACTTCGGCGATTTCGATTTCGACGATGTCGCCGGGTCCGAGGAGGTAGGGGTCGCTGGGCGGGGTGAGGAGTTCGGGGGTGGGTTTGCGGTTCACCTTGACGTTGTCGAAGGTGAGGTTGCGGACGGTTTGGTCGGTTTTGCGGGCGTCGAACTGCGGGTTGGGGATGGATTGGCGGCAGGCGACCATGGTGATGGCGGCTGCGAGCAGGAGCGCGAGGGTTGCCGGGGTCCGGATCATGGGTTGGTGAGGATGGGGTCGACGTTGAGGTTCACCCAGGTGGAGGTGGCGCTGGTGGCGAAGGCGGCGAGCGCGAGTTTGGCGATGTCTTTGGCGTCGGCCCACGGGTGGTCGGCGACGTAGATGATGTCCTTGGGTTGGATTTTGAAGTCGGTGGCCTTGGCGGCGAGGATGTCCTTGACGCTGACGACGTGGGTTTCCGGGTTGGAGAAGCTGCCGCGGATGACGAGGACCTTGTCGGTGTAGGCGCGGTCGGTGAAGCCGCCGCGGCGGGAGATGGCGGCGACGACGCTGGCGTCGTTGGTCATGCCCTGGACGCCCTGGGTGGCGACGGCGCCGAGCACGTAGTAGTCGTTGGAGATGGTGGATGCGATGAAGATGAAGTCGTTGGGTTCGACTTCGAGGTTTTGTGACATGTCGCCCTCGTGGAAGAGTTTGCGGAAGTCGACGGGGAGGTGTTTGCCGCGGCGGGTGATGAACGAGCGGTCGAGGTCGGCGAGTTCGACGGTTTTGCGTTCGAAGAGGCCGGTTTCGATGCCGCCGGCGTTGGCGACGGCTTCGACGAGGGTGATGGGGCGTTCGAGGGTGACGACGCCCTTGCGGACGACTTTGCCGAGGATGGTGAAGCGTTTGGAGCCGACTTCCTGCGGGGTGATGATGACGCGTGGGGATTTGAAGTGTCCGCGGAGGCCGTTTTCGATCTGGATGCGGGCTTCGTCGAGGGTGAGGCCGTTGACGTTGATGTTTTGGGCCTGGAGGTAGCTGATGGTGCCGTCGGGGGCGACGCGGAAGCCGGGGCGGTCGAGTTCGGGGCGGCCGAAGAGTGAGAAGTTGATGACGTCTCCGGGGCCGAGTTCGTAGCGGTCGCGCCACGAGCGGGCGTTGTTCGGCGGGCGGTTGCCGGGGGTGTGCTGGCTGGTGGTTTCGCCGGGGGTGGCGGCGGATTCCCCGGCGCTGGCGGAGGAGACCGAGAGCAGGACGATGGCGGCGGCGACCGTGAGTTTTGGCATGGAGGAGGTCAGGAGAATCGGCGGGTGAGGAAGATCGAGAGTTGGTCGGCGAGTTTGCGGATGATGCCGGATGCGGGTTCGCTGAGGGCGATGGTTCCGGTGCATGGCGGGAGGTAGACCGAGGCGAGGTGTTGGGAGGTGGTGTAGCGGGTGAGGGAGGATTTTTCACCGGCGACGAGGGCATGCCAGACGCGGATGTTTTCGAGTGGTTTCCGGCGGCTGCTGTCGGGCAGTTCGTGTGCGCGGATGAAGGATCCGGGTTCGGGGGTGGCGTTGGGTTTCCAGACGATGGAGTCGTTTGGTGGTGAGTCCTGCCAGAGGGTGTCCGGGGTGAGGTCGATCACGGTGAGGGGCTTGCCGGTATCCTCGATGGCGGCGGTTGAGAGTTCGTTCCAGAAGAAGCGTTCGTCCTGCGGGGTGATGGCGGCGGACCAGAGCATGGGCGGGTTTTGCGAGGACGAGAGGACCGGTGCGAGGGTGGAGATCCAGAGGTCGGTGAAGCCGGATTTTTCTCCGTGGCGTGCGGGGAGCAGGGCGGCGAGGGGGGCGCTGGTGGTGGCGCAGCATTCGAGCACCGAGCGGCGGGTGCTGCGGTGGGTGAGGAGGAGGGTGACGAAGATGGCGAGGCCGGCGCCGGCGATGGCGCCGGCGACTCCGAGCAGCAGGGGTTTCTTGGTGAGTGAGGACGGGATGACGGTGCGGGCGTCCGGTTTCTGGAAGATTTGCCATGAGCCGGGTGAGCTGGAGGCGAAGATTTCGGCTTCCTTGAGGCGTTTCCCCATGAGTGAGAGTTCGGAGAGGTAGGATTCCCGTTTGGAGCGGAGGGCGTCGTATTGGGAGATGATGGCGGGGAATCTGGCGAGGCGTTCGGCGGTGGTGACGCGTTGGGATTCGAGGGCGTTGATGCGGGTTTTCGCCTCGGTGAGGCGGCTGCGGGCGGCGATGATGTCGAGGTAGAGTTGGTTGCCGAGGGGGGTGCCGGTGAAGGATTCGAGGTCGGCGGCCTTGCCGTCGCCGAGGGCGTCGAGTTGGTTTTCGAGGTAGGCGATGCTTTCGAGTTTGGTTTGGACGAGCGGGTTGTCGTCGGTGTAGGTGGACCGGAGGTTGGCGAGTTCCTCGCGCGCGGCGCGGAGGCTGAGCATGAGCGGGCTGTGGTGGCGGATTTTTCCGTCGAGTTCGGCGAGTTGTTCGGTGAGTGCTTTTTCGGCGGTGCGGGCGTCATCGAGTTTGAGTTCGATTTGCGAGAGTTTGCCGAGAATGGCGGCGACTTGTGATTCGCCGCCGATGAAGTCGTTGGTTTTGGCGAATTCGAGGAGTTCGCGGTTGGTGTCATCGATGCGTTTTTCGAGGGCGACGACTTCTTTGGCGAGGATGGTGAGGACGCTGCGGGCTTCCGATTGTTGGAGGCGCTGGGTGTATTCGCAGATTTCGCGGGCCCAGATTCCGGCGACGTGCATGGCGTCATCGGCGCTGACGGGCGAGTGGTAGGTGATGTAGAAGATGTCGGTGTTTTCGAGTTGGCTGGCTTCGACGAGCGAGCTGGCCTGGTCGGTGCTGAGGCCGTTGTCGGCTTTGGTGAATGCGAGGTCGCGGGGTTCGCTGGCGAGGAGGGTGGCGAGGAGGGTGGCGTCGTTGAGGTCGGCGGGCCGGAAGGACTGGCCGATTTCCGAGGTTTGTACGGTTTGTGGGACGCGTTGTTTGATGAGTGCGACCGAGATTGAGAAGGTTTGTTTGGTGATGAGCTTGCCGGCGAAGGCGCCGAGGACGGCGAAGACGATCATTCCGAGCAGGATCCACGGCCAGCGGGAGAGGACGCCGGCGAGCATGCGGACGGGGTCGAGCGGGACGGGAAAGCCGAAGCGTGGCACTTCGTCGTCGCGGGCCGGCGCCGGGGTGGCGGGCTCGTCGGTGGGAGGAAGTGCGGGGTTGGTCATCGAGATGGTGAGATGGTTAAGATTTCCAAGACATTAGCCGATTTGGTGAATGAAGGGAAGCGTCTGGAGGTCAGCGGGCGATTTGGAGGATGGTGGAGGAGAAGCTGCGGCCGAAGGCTGAGAGGGACATCGTTTCGCGGACGCGGGTGACGAGGTCTGGCGAGGGGCCGGGCTGGCCGTTGGTGATCCATTGCGAGAGGATCGTGGCGAGGGATTCGGGGTGGTCGGGGTTGAAGCGGCGTTCGGGCGGGAGGAGGTCGATCATGCCGTCGCGGTCGGAGCCGAAGACGGAGGTTCCGGTGGCGAGGGCTTCGAGCATGACGAGGGGGAGGCCTTCGTAGCGGGAGGGGATGACGAGGGCGTCGAGCGCCTGATAGAGGGGTGCGGTGTCGCACCATGGGAGCGGGGATGCGGGGATGGCGTGGGAGGCGAGGAGGTTTTCGAGTGCGGGGGAGTCCGGGCCGTCGCCGGCGAAGACGAGGTGGCAGGCGTGGCGGAGGGTGGGGCTGGAGGCGACGGCTTCGACGAGGAGGTGTTGTTGTTTTTGGGTGAACTCGATGCGGCCGACGATGCCGAGGAGGGTTTTGTCGTTGGGGAGGTTGAGGGATTTTCGGGCTTCGGTGCTGTCGCCGGGGTGGAAGCGGTCGGTGTCGATGCCGTTGTAGACGATGTGGACGGGTGCGGTGGCGCCGCGCTTGGTGAGCATGCGGGCCATTTCATCGGTGATGGTGATCCAGGCGTCGGGGAGTTTGAGGATGGGGGTGCAGAAGCGGTCGCGGGCGGCGCCGAGTTTGGCGCCCATCTGGCGGTTGGTGTGTGGGACGGGGAGGTAGCTGGCGCATGTGATGCCGGCGTGGCGGGCGGCGCGGAGGGCGAGTGACGAGTGTTCGATGTTGCCCTGGACGGCGATGATCAGGGTGGGAGCGGGGGTGAGTTGTTTGAAGCGTCTGGCGAGGGTGCGGGTGCGGGTGGGGAGGGCGAGGTTGCGGGCGGCTTCGAGTTTGGACGAGTGCCAGGGGAGGGACTCGACGGTGAGGTGGGGGTGGGTGGCGGCGAGTTGGTGGAGGCGTTCGAGGAGTTTGGTATTGGCGGCCGCGGCGAGGAAGACGGTGGGTTCGGAGGAGGCGCGGAGCACGGCGTCGAGGCCGGCGAGGGTCATCACCTCGTGGCCGCCGAAGACCGGGCTGTCATCGTAGAAGAGCAGGCTCATGGGGTGAATGAGGCGAGGGTTTGCAGGAGGTCGACGATTTTTTCCCGGCTGATGGGTGAGCTGAGGACGCGGTGGGCGAGGGCGGCCTGGGGCTGGACGTGGAGGTCGTGCATGGGGCCGACGTGGTCGGCGAACTGGCGGCGGACGGATGTTTCGCTGCGGCCGCGTTCGCGGGTGTCGCGCTGGATGCGGCGGGAGAGCCGGAGCTCGGCGGAGCAGTCGACGAAGAGGGTGAGGTGGCAGAGGTTGCGGATGGCGGGGCGGGTGAGCGGCCAGAGGCCCTCGAGGATGATGACGGGGGCGGGGGCGAGGGTGTCTGTCTGCGGGTGGCGGGTGTGGGTGGCGAAGTCGTAGCGCGGGATGGGGGCGGGTTGCGCGGCGGCGAGGAGTTCGAGGGTGGCTTCGACGGCGGGCCAGTCGATGGTGGCGGGGTCGTCGAAGTTGACGAGGTCGCGTTCGGGTTCCGGGAGGTGGGAGAGGTCGTGATAGAAGTGGTCGATCGTGAGGGTGGCGGCGTGTGGCGCGAGGGCGTCTTCGAGCGTGCGAGCGAGGCGGGATTTTCCGGATCCGGATCCGCCGGCGATGGCGATGAGAGTGGGTGTCGTCATTGGGTGAGCGAGTCCTTGAGGAAGGATTCGATTTGCGAGGTGATGACGCCGATGTCGAAGCGTTCGCGTGCTTCACGGAGGGCGGTGGCGGCGATGGCGGCGCGCTGGTCCGGGTCGGCGGCGAGCTCGGCGATGCGAGTGGCGTAGAGTTGCGGGTTGGCGGCCTCCGCGATGAGGCAGTTTTCGCCGTGGCGTGCGAGTTCCTTCTGACCGCCGTCGAGCGAGGTGATGACGGGGAGGCCGGAGGACATCGCCTCGAGTGGGGTGAGGGCGAAGGGTTCGCCCCAGTTCGAGGTGAAGATGAGGGCGTCGTATTGTGCGTAGAGTTTGCGCATTTCCGCGGCGGGTGCGGATTTGCGGGAGACGCGGCCGGCGAGGCCGAGGGACTGGATTTCGGCGTCGAGGGCGGCGATGTAGTCGGCGTCGCCGTGGCCGTAGAGGTCGAGGGTGAGGGATTGGTCATCGCAGGCGGCGAGGGCGCGGACGGCGGTGAGGGGGTCCTTGTCTTCGGCGAGGCGGCCGACCCAGAGGAGTTTGGCAAACGACGAGTGGTCGGATTTTTCCGCGAAGTGGGCGGTGTCGATGCCGCAGTGGATGACGGAGGCGTGGGAGACCGGCCAGCCGCGGGATGCGGTGTGGTCGCGCATGAAGGCGGAGCAGAAGTAGATGCGTTTGAAGCGGAGGGTGTCCCAGGACGCGGTTGGGGTGGTTCGGGAGATGGCGCGGCGGATGCCGAGAGCGCCGAGCGCGGAGCGGATGAGGGTGGCGGCGGGGCCGCGCGGGGTATTCCACCAGCCGAGCCAGACGTCGGCGCGCATGCTGCGGGCGATCCAGTGGTCGGAGATGTCGTAGACGACGGGGGTGGCGGCGGCTTCGAGGCGGAGGAGGAGGGATTTCGAGATGCCGCCCATGTTCCAGACGTGGACGAGTTCGGGCTGGAAGTTCGCGAGTTCGTCTGAGAGGGCGAGGTGGTTGTGTTTTTCGAGGGTGTGGAGTTTTTGGATCGAGAGCCACGGGTGTCCGTACATGCCGTGGACGCGGAGGCGGCGCGCGACGTGGGGTTGGTCGATTTCGGTGCGGCCCTGGACGTGGTGGTCGGAGGTGAGGACGCGGATGTCGTGGCCGGCGGAGCGGAGGCGTTCGACGACGTCGCGGCAGCGGAGTTCGTAGCCGCCGATTTCGTGAGGCGGGTAGAGGTTTGAGATGACGAGGATTTTCATGTGTCTCGCTGGTAGTGTTTCCATCCGGCGTGGTGGCCGGCGCGGCGGCCGAGGCGTTGGGCGAGGCGGACGGCGGCGGCGCGGGGGATGCCGGTGGCGCGGTGGTTTTTGAGGCACCAGCGGGCGTCGCGCAGGGTGTCCTTGAGCCAGCCGAGTGCGACGTAGTAGTGGAAGTTGACGTTTTTCGGCGGGACGTTGCTGGTGGCGGCCATGGCTTTGGCGTCGCCGAACGAGCGTTTGTATGATTGGCCGAGGGAGTAGTTGTGGGAGTGCATGGCGACCGACTCGATGGCGTAGAGCACGTGGTAGCCGTTATCGATGAGGCGGCGCGTCCATTCGTCGTCTTCGGCGTATTGGAGGTCCTCGCGGATGGGGACCTTGTCGAGCACCGAGCGGTGGGTGACGCAGCTGACCATGCTGAAGAAGTGGTCCCAGTCGACGGATTCGCGGTTGGGTCCGAAGCAGCGGTCATAGTCGTGGGCGAAGACCGCCTGGCAGTCGGGGCGGGGGACCTGGCGTGAGAATGCGGCGCCGAATTTCGGGTCGTCGAGGCAGGGTTCGAGCAGGTTGGTGAGCCAGTCGGTGCCGACGGGGGTGGCGTCGGCGTTGAGGTAGACGATCCAGTCGTGAGATGACTCGCGCGCGCCCTGGTTGAGGACGGGGCCGGGGACGTAGGTGCCGAGCGGGATCCGGATCAGGCGGGCGCGGCCGTCGGCATTGATGATGTCGATCGAGTCGTCGCTGGATCCGGAGTCGATGACGATGAGTTCGATTTCGCCCTGGAAATCCTGGTTGAAGACGGCGCGGATGGTTTCGCCGATAGTCCATCCTTCGTTGAAGCTCCGCATGACGACGGAGACGGCATTTGGCATTTCTGTCATGATGCTGGGTTGATGATTTCGTCGTAGCGTTCGGCGAGGCGGGCGCCGATGGCGGGCCAGCCGAAGCGGGATGTGGCGGTTTCGATGCCCTGTTTTTCGAGTGAGGAGCGGAGGTTGTGGTCGGTGAGGCCGCGGGCGATTTCGGAGGCGAAGGATTCCGAGTCGTCGGCGAGGAGGATGTCGCCGTTGTGGTCGAGTTCGAGGCCCTGGGCGCCGATGGTGGTGGAGACCACGGGGGTTCCGATGGCGAGGGACTCGACGATTTTGAGGCGGGTTCCGCCGCCGATGCGGAGCGGGACCATCTGCAGCCACGAGCGGCGGTAGTAGGGGCGGACGTCGGGGACGCCGCCGGTGACGGTGACGCCTTTCCGGGAGGCGTAGGCTTTCACTTCGTCGATGGGGTTTTTACCGACGATGAGGGTTTTGACATCGGGGACCTTGGTTAACAGTTTGTCGTGGATGTCCTCGAAGAACCAGCGGAGGGCGTCGACGTTCGGGCTGTAGTCCATGGCGCCGCAGAAGATGACGGTGGGTTCCGGGGCGCGCGGGTCGGGTGCGGATTCGGGGTGGAAGTAGTCGAGGTCGACGCCGTTGGCGACGACCATGACGGGGGCGTCCTTGTCGACGTTTTTGCGGAGGAACGTTTCGTCGTCCGGGCCGCAGACGACTTCGAGTTTGGCATTGCGGGCGAGTTTTTTCTCGTAGCGCCAGAGTTTGGCATAACTTTCCCAGCGGAGGAGTTTGGCGCGGGTGGAGAAGGTGAGGGTTTTGTGTTCCATGAGCTGGAACTGGAGGTCGACGCGGCTGCGGTCCACGACGAAGGGCGTGTGGTGGGCGTGGGGCAGGACGTATGGCATGAGGACGAGGTCGCAGATGTGGACCATGTCGTAGCGGCCGGGGGTGAGGCGGGCGTTGATTTTTTCCGCGATTTCCGGGCGCTGCCAGTGCTGGACGTTGGATGGCAGCGGGTTGAGCAGGCGGTCGGGGATGAGTTTCTGCCACGGCGGGTGTTCGAATGGGAGGAACTCGACGTCGTTGCAGAATTCCTCGAAGACCTTGCGTTTGTCCTCGCCGCCTTCGCCATCTTCGGTGAGTGCGATGAAGTCGACCTCGTGTCTGAGGGCGATCGCCTTGAGCAGGTGGAATGTGCGCTGGTAGGTGCCGCGGTCGAGCGGCCAGGGAGCGTAGGGGTAGATGACTAACAGCTTCATGTTCGGGTGATGTCGTTTGCGATGACTTTGGCGGGGATGCCGACGGCGGTGGAGTTTGCGGGGATATTTTTGGTGACGACCGAGGAGACGCCGATGACCGAGTTTGCGCCGATGGTGACGGCGCCGACGGCTTTGGCGCCGTCGCCCATGAAGACGCCGGATTCGAGTGTGGGGCCCTGGGGGTTGCCGTGGGCGAGGACGAGCCGGACGTCGGCGTAGAGGTCGCAGTCCGGGCCGACGGTGGCGTTTGGGGCGATGATGATGCCCATCGGGTGGGGGAGTCGGAGGCCGGGGCCGATGGTTGCCGTGGCGCTGATTTCGATTTTGAAGAACCAGAACAGGAGTTTGGCGAGGATGATGGTGGGCAGGCCGTGGCTGGCGCACCATTGCTGGAGGCGGATGAGGGTGACGGCGTGGATGCTGTTGAGGGTGAGGCAGAGCATGATCCGCCGTAGGCCCGTGCATGGGGCGTAGTCGCGGAGGTTGCGCTCGATGTCTGCCTGGAGGTCGGGAAGCATGGTCAGTTGTATTTTTCCCAGAGGTTCTGATAGGCGGCGATGCCCGCGCTCCAGTTAGAGACGGGGGCGACGAGTTGTTCGCCGAGCCATTGGGAGTCGGCGGCGTCGGTTTCCCAGAGAAGGACGGGCAGGACGTTGAGCAGGGCTTCGCGCGGGTAGCGGGTGGCGCTGGCGTTGAGGAGGCCTTTGGGGCCGAAGGCGCGGAGGCGGATGAGGGCGTTTTTGAGGGGTTTGGTTTCGGGGCATTTGTCGGGTCCGCGGGCGTAGTCGGATGGCGACGGGAAGGTGCGGCCGAGGCGGGTTTCCTCGATGGTTTGCCAGACGGGCCATGCGACCTTGAGGACTTTTTCGTGGAGTGTGGCGAGTTCCGCGCGGGAGGCTTCCGAGCTGTATGGGTGGAGTTTGAAGTCGACGCCGTCCTTGTGGAAGGCGGTGAGTTTTTCCAAGGGCAGCGAGGGGTCGCGGAGTTTTGCGAGGGCTTCGTGGCGTTTGACGCAGCTCCAGTGGTAGAGGCCTTTGGATGCGAGCAGGGCGTCGCCGAGGGCGAGTTGTGCCTTGGCGATGTTGCGGGTGGCGAAGTCGGCGTCTCCGGGTTGGAGTGTTTTGCGGTTGAGGCGTTCGCGGGCGAAGAGGAGGCCGCTGCAGCGGTTCATGAGGAGGCGGGTGGCCTCGTGGGGCGGGATGCGTGAGGGGTCGGCGTGGTGGTGGCAGGGGGCGAGGGCGTCGGCGGGGCCTGCGAAGATGCGGTGTCCTTCGACGAGGTCGTAGTGGTGCATGGTGGTCGGGCCGGATGCGATGGCCTCGAGCGAGGTGATTTTGATTTCGACCTCGATGCCGATTTTTCCGGTCATGCGGTGTTCGAGTTCGTGGATGGCGTGGCCGAAGCGCTTTTCGTTGAGGCGCGGCGGGCCCTGGATGAGGAGGAAGAACTCGAGGTCGTTGTAGGGGGCGTCGCCGTGCGGGGTTTTGAGGACGCCGCCTTCGCCGCGGCCGTAGCCGCCGCCGAGGGCGAGGGCCTGGAGGCGGGCGGCGGGGACGATGCGTTCGACTTCCGCGCCGACCTCGCGGCAGGTGGCGTCGATGAGTGACTCGAGGGCGTCCGAGCCGTCACGGGTGTATCGTTGATCGCTCATGCGTTTGGTGCTGCGGTTGCGCCGGCGTGCGACTCGGCGAGTTGATAGATGGATTCGAGTTTGCCTGTGATACGAGACCAGTCGTAGTTGGCGAGGGCTTCCTGTTTGCCGGCCTGTCCGAGGCGGGTGCGGAGGGCGGGGTCGGCGTGGAGGCGGGTGAGGAGGCTGGAGAGTTGTGCGGGTGCGTCCGGTGCCTCGGGGTCGAAGAAGAGGCCGGTTTGGTCGTCGGTGACGAGGGACTGGAGTCCGCCGACGCGGCTGGCGATGACGGGGCGTGCGGCGCACCATGCCTCGAGGACGACGATGCCGAACGGTTCGTGGCGGGAGGCGAGGACGAAGGCGTCGGCGGCGTGGTAGGCGTCGACGAGTGAGCCGGAGTCGTTGCCGAGGCCGGGGATGATCCGGACCGAGTCGGCGAGGTTGTGTTCCGC
Source organism: Verrucomicrobiota bacterium JB025 (assembly GCA_030673875.1). Taxonomy (GTDB): domain Bacteria; phylum Verrucomicrobiota; class Verrucomicrobiia; order Verrucomicrobiales; family Akkermansiaceae; genus Luteolibacter. Next base: position 13,038 of record JAUTCT010000090.1, read on the forward strand.
GATGAAGGCGGTGAGTTTTTTCTCGTAGGCGGGTTGGGTGACGGGGCCGATGAGGAGGAGGCGCGCATCGGGGGTGGCGGCGCGGAATGCGGCGAAGGCTTCGAGCAGGCAGAGTTGGTTTTTCTGGGAGTCGATGCGGCCGATGTTGACGATGAGGAAGGCGTTTTCGGGGATGTGGAAGCGGGCGCGGAAGGCGGCGGGGTCTCCGGTGGCGAAGCGTTGGGAGTCGACGCCGTTGGGGAGGTAGCTGACGCGGTCGTGTGAGAGTTCGGCTCTGGCTTTTTCGGCTTCGGACCGGCCGACGCAGATGACGTGGTCGGCGTCTTCGAGGACGCGGCGTGCGCCGAGCAGTGCGCCGAATGGTTTGCCCCATTCGAATTTCCCCCGGATGGGTTTGGTGAGGTCGTCGAGTTCTGCGGCGGGGACGTCGAAGATGCCGCCGTGGAGCGAGACGACGTACGGTTTTCGTAGTATTTTGGCGGCGGTGCGGACGGTTCCGCCGAGGCGTTTGAGTGCGTGGGCGTGGAAGATGCGGACGTTTTTTTCGCGGAGCAGGGCGGCGAAGAGCGGGAGGGAGAGGAGGTTGCCGCCCTTTTTGTCCATGGCGGCGCGTTGTTCGGGGGAGAGTCCGAGGAACGGGTAGAGGTGGGGGTGGCGTTCGACGGGGATGCCGGAGATTTCGTCGTTCCGGTTTTCCGCGAGGGCCATGGAGGTGACGATTCGCGGGTTGTAGCCGGCGAGTTTCTGTTGTTTGGAGATTTCCAGGATGACCGTTTCGGTGCCGCCCCATTCGTGGGCGACGAAGCGTCTGGGGACGTGGATGATGGTTCCCTTGTTCATGGTTTGGCGGCGTGGTTGCGGACGGCGCGTTCCATCAGGCGGTGGATGTGGGGGATGTGGGTGATGTCTTCGGGGACGTCGTCGGTGTTGGAGAAGAGGGTGGCGTAGCTCTGGGGGTCGGTGGGGTGGTAGCCGTGCATGGCGCGGATGGGGCGCTCGCCCATGTGGGAGGGGACGATGAGGACGCCTTCTTCGGCGAGCCAGATGAGTTCGCCGAAGGACTGGTCTTCGAACCAGGTGCGGTAGTGGCGGAGTTCGTCCTCGGGCATGGTGCGGCCTTCGGGGACGGTGGCGAGGACTTGTTCGACGCGTTCGCGGACGCCGGGTTTGAGGAACCAGAAGCGTGCCATGGTGGAGTCGTAGACGACGGCGTAGTCGACGCCCATTTTGAGGTTGAGGGTGTCGATTTTGGCGCGGAGGTCGAGGTGGCGGTCGCAGTTTGCCATGCCGTGGTCGGAGAAGACGTGGAGGTCGACGTGTTTGTAGTGTTTGCGGGCGGTCTCCATGAGGGAGGAGATCCAGCGTTGGTAGTGGTCGAGTTTTTCGGGGATTTCGGGTGAGTCGTTGCCGACCATGTGGAGGAGTCCGTCGAGTCCGGCCCAGTATTGGAATGCGAAGTCGATGCGTTCGGACTCGATATCGGCGGTGAGGAGACGGAGGTGTTCATCCTCGGGGAGTGACGGGTCGGTGACGTAGTAGGGGACATTGGTTTCCTCGAGGAGGTCGAAGATATTGGGTCCGCGGTTCATGCCGCCGGGGTTGAGTGGGGATTTTTTTTCGGTGAAGTCGAAGAGGTGGATGTATTTGAAGGGGATGTTGTAGAGGTCGAAGTAGCCGCGGAAGTTGAGGTGTGTTTTGACGAATTTGGTGAGCAGGCGGCGGACGATGCGGCGGCTGGTGAGGGCGGTGGGGAGCCAGCGGAGTGCGCGGAGCGAGCGGAAGGGTGATTTTTCCGGGTTGTAGACGAAGTAGCACCAGTTGAGGTGTTCGTCGGGCCAGCGGCCGGAGAGGATGGAGGGGACGCAGGTGGAGGAGTATCCGAAGACGCTTTCGAGTTTGCGGCGGTGGGGTGCGAGTTGTTCGAGGAATGGGTGGTCCTTGACGATCTCCCACCCGCAGGCATCGATCATGATGAATAGTGAGAGGCGGTCTTTCATGATTTTTCGGCGATGACGCGGTCGATGGTGGCGAGCAGTTCGGTGGGGCTGAAGGGTTTGGTGAGGAATGCGTCGACGCCGCTGTCGATGGCTTCCTGTTTGGTGAGGAGGTGGCTGCGGGCGGTGAGGATGATGACGGGGATGTTGGCGGTGTCCGGGTGGGATTTGATTTCCTTGAGGACTTCGAGGCCGTTGAGGCCGGGCATCATGATGTCGAGGATGGCGGCGTCGGGTTTATTGGAGCGGATGGCCTCGAGGGCGGCGTCGCCGTTGTTGGCGGAGGTCCATTGGTGGGCCTTTTTGCGGAGGGTCATTTCGAGGAGCCGCAGCATGTGCGGGGCGTCTTCAGCGATTACGAGGTTGGCCATGGTGGGAGAATCGGGTGATGGGATCAGTCGAAAGCGATGAGCAGGAAGGTTTGGTCGTCTGCGAGGAGTGCGGCTGAGGAGGAGGCGGTGGAGGACGAGTGGTGGCCGAGGAAGTCGAGTAGTGAGGATTTGAGGGCGGGGAGTTCGGGGGTGGTGGCGGCGGTTTGTTCGAACCACGAGCAGACGAGGTTTTCGGATTCGAAGCAGGGGCGTTCGTTGCGTGGGTCGACGATGCCGTCGGTGAATGCGAGCAGGCGTGCGCCGGGGGTGAGTTTGATTTCGTGTTCGGGGTAGTTGGGTGAGTTTTCGATGCCGACGGGCGGGTTTTCGGGGCCGGCTTCGGTGAGTGAGCCATTGCTGACGACGGCGACGGGGCAGTGTCCGGCGTTGGCGATGCGGATGACGCCGGCGGGGACATCGATGACGCCGACGGCGACGGTGACGAACATTTCGAGGCGGTCGAGGTCGTCGTAGAGTTGGGTTGCGACTTTTTCGAGCAGCATGGCGGGGCGGTCGAAGTCCTCGCCGAGGGAGCGGATGGCGGAGCGGGTGACGGCGGCCATCATGCTGGCGCCGACGCCCTTGCCCATGACGTCGGCGATGACGAAGAAGTATCCGATGTCTTCGAGCGGGATGAGGTCGTAGAAGTCTCCGCCGATGGAGAGAGCGCTTTCGCAATGGCCGGTGGCGGCGACGCCGTGGACGGGGGGATGAGGTGGGGGCAGGAGCGAGTGCTGGATGGATGCGGCGAGTTCGAATTCGCGGCGGGCGATGGATGAGCGGATGGCTTCTTCCTCGTGGCGTCTGCTGAGGATGTGCTGGGTGAAGAACTCCGAGAAGGTGCGGATCATGCTTTCCTCGCCGGCGTTGAAGGGGGCATCGGTGCCGGTGCGGGCGAGGAGGAGGGTGCCGAGTGGCTGGCTTTCGTAGGCGAAGGGGTGGACGATGCCGGTGACGGGTGCGCCGTCGGCGAGGTTGTCCTGGGTGCCTGAGACCCAGCGGTCGAGGCGGGCACCGAGGGCGTCGGTTTCGACGGCGAGTGGCGGGGTATCCGGGGTGCCGTGGCTGGCGATGGTGACGAGTTTGCCGTTGCGGACGATGCGGATGATACCGATGCGTGACGAGGTGGACTGGATGAGGTGGTTGAGGATGTTGGCGGCGAATTCCTCGAGGGTTTCGACGTCGCGTCCTTCGGCGATGAAGTGGAAGATGGATGCGAGGCTTTCGTAGCAGGACGAGAGTTCCTCGGTCATGGCCATGAGGGTGGCTTCAAGGTCTTCGGCCTGTTGGTGTGAGGATTGGCAGTTGCGTTCGAGTTCGAGGATATTGCCGTGGGGTCCCCTGGCGTAGGTTCTGGAGTCGGTGAGGGCGTGGATGAGGAAGAGTCCGCGGCCGGTTTCCGCGTCGACGGGCGGGAGTTCGGGGTCATCGGGCCAATCGAAGCCGGGTGTGGTGTCGCGGATGCGGGCGATGACTTTTTCCGGGGTGACGGTGACCAGCAGGTCGATGCGCTGGGTTTGAGTGGCATCGCCCGGGTGGAAGACGCAGTTGTTGCCGGCTTCGGCGATGACGAGTTCCCATGCGCTGATGTCGTTTTCGAGGAGTCCGGACTCGGTGAGGAAGCGGCGGGTGCCGGCGGATGCCTCGCGGACGGCCTCGAGGGTGGGCGGGCCGTTCCAGTGCCACGATCGAGCGGTGGTGCTTTGCGAGTCTGGAGTCATGCGCGGGGATGTGACCGGTCGTTCAGGAGACGATTTGGAACACGCGGTGGAGGCGGGTGAGTTCGAGGATTTGGATGGAGGAGGGGGTGGGAGAGATCAGGCGGAATGAGCCGTTTCTGAGGGCGGCGAGTTTTTGCAGTGAGATGAGGGTGCCGAGGCCGCTGGAGTCGAGGAACTCCATTTGGGATGCGTCGAAGTCGAGGTTGACGAGTTCCGGGGAGAAGGCGGCGGTGATGTTTTCCTTCACTTCGCGTGCGGAGAGGGCGGTGAGTTCGGTGACTCCGGTGACCTTGAGTGTTTCGTTGGATGCGTTGGTTTGCATGGTGGTGGTGTCAGGGTTTGCGGATGAGTGAGCGGAGTCCGCGGGTGAGGATGCGCCAGCGCCAGGCGAATGTGGGGCGGGTGGCGTAGAGGGCGGCGTGGGCTTTGGCTTCGTCGTTCCAGGGTTCGGAGCAGCCTTCGGCCTCGGGGGCGGTGAAGAGTGCGGGAGGAGCCTGGATCCAGAGGCGATCGAATTCGGATTCGAGTTCGTTTGCCTCATCGGGCATGATGGGCGGGTTTCCGGTCCATGCGAAGTGGCCGGTGACGATGCGCCAGAGGCGGGGCCAGCGGGCCCATGCGAGCGGGAGGGCGGGGAACTGGTGGTAGGAGACGCCGAGGTTGGGTTCGCCGGGAGCGGAGGGGATGGTGGCGAGGCGGGAGGTGATCCAGGGCCTGCGGCGGATGGGGGCGAGGACGAGGGCGAGCAGGGCGACGGGTGAGGTGAGGATGAGGACGATGGCGGCGAGGATGCGCTGGAGGTATCCGGTGGCGGCATCGCGTCTGGCGTCGAGGTGTGAGAGGAGGAAGGCATCGGTCATGCGGATGACGGATGCGTTGGTCCAGTTGGCGAGGGTGGGTCCGGAGGCGATGGACTTGGAGAGGTGGGTCATGCCGCCGAGGTAGGTTCTGGCGCCGACGGTGCTGTCGACGACTTCGGCCTGGGCGTCGATGAGCGAGTCATTTTCGACGAATCCGTTGGGGCCGACGCGGGCGTGGTGGCCGATCATGGTGTTGTGGCCGATCCAGCAGGGTGGCTGGATTGTGGCGGTATCTGCGATGCGGGTTTTCATGCCGGTCCAGACGCCGGGGGAGATTTCGCGGACACCGATTTGGCCGGGGACGAGGAGCGGGAGCAGGGTGGCGCGCGAGTTGTGCCATGAGTTGAGGTCGGCGATGACGGGGACGTGCGGTGCCTGGGGCAGGTGGTCGAGGATCATGACGAGCTCGTCCGGGGCGAAGTTTTCGATGTTTCTGACTTCGTCGACGGTGCGTTCGGCGGGGGTGGAGACGACGCGTGCGTTGAGGCCCCAGGTGGATCCGTCGCCGATGTAGTCGCGGATTTCGGCGGGGCGGTCGCTGGCGAAGATGAGGACGTCGGTGACGCCATTGAGGGTGAGGCCGTGGAGGGCGTGTTCGACGAAGGGTTTGCCGAGGAATGCGGCGAGCGGGAGGGGGACGCCGCCGGTGAGGTCCTGGATGCCCTCGCGGCGTTCGGGGCAGATGAGAGCGGCGCGTTTCATGCGGCTCCTTTCCCCATGAGGACTGCGGGCACGGTTTTGAGGAGGATGAGCATGTCTTTCCAAACGGACTGGCTTTCGATGTAGCGGACGTCGAGGTCGACTTGTTCGGGGAATTCGATTTGGTTGCGGTCGCCGACTTCGAGCAGGCCGCCCTGGCGTTCGCCGATTTGCCAGAGGCAGGTGATGCCGGGGACGGCGAAGAGGCGGCGGCGGTCTTCGGGTGAGTAGAGTGCGACTTCGCGCGGGAGCGGCGGGCGGGGGCCGACGAGGGACATGTCGCCGCGGAGGACGTTGAAGAGTTGGGGGAGTTCGTCGATGGATGCCTTGCGGATGAATTTTCCGATGGGTGTGATGCGCGGGTCGTCCTTCATTTTGAAGGTGATGCCGTCGGATTTTTCATTTTGCGCGAGGAGGTCCTTGAGTTTTTCCTCGGCGTCGACGCACATGCTGCGGAATTTGAGCATGCCGAATTCGCGGCCGCGGTATCCGACGCGTTGTTGTTTGAAGAAGACGGGTCCGCCGTCCTTGCGGACGAGGATGGCGACGATGAGGATGAGGGGGGAGAGGACGATGATGAGGATGCCGGACGAGATGACGTCGACGGCGCGTTTGGCGAACTTGGTGGAGCCGACCGTGAGGCGCCATGCGGTGCGTTTCCAGGTCATGTAGGCTTGCAGTTTTCTCCGGCCCAGCGGGTGTGCCGCTGTCATCATCCGCTCGGCCAGCCGGGCGGCGAGTTGGTCGTCGCTCATCATGTGAATTTTATCGAAGTGGCGGTTTGTTAGGACATGCGCTCGAATACTGAAGGCATGTTAACAGTGTGGATTGCCTTGTCTAGGTCGCATGCGGCCTGATTTGCGGCATTGACGAGTTGGGGGATGAGTGCTTGTGCGGTGTGTGGCTGGTTATCGGCGCAGGCGTTTTCGATTTCGAGAGCGGTGGATTGGAGGGCTTCGAGTCCGAAGATGGAGCAGGATCCCTTGAGGGAGTGGGCGAGTCTGCGGGCCTCGTGTGCGGGTTCATTGAGGACGGCTTGGCGGACTTGTTCGACCTGGTTGGGGAGGTCGGCGAGGAAGTCTTCGGCGAGGGAGACGGCGTCATCCGGCGAGAGTTCGGATGCGAGTTTGAGCAGGGTTCGGGTGGGTGTGGGGTGGTGATCCGGGTGGGTTTCGGGTGGGTGGAGGGCACGGGCATTCTGGATTTTCGCCATGGTGTCCTTGAGTGCCTGGAGGCGGAGTGGTTTGGAGAGGTAGTCGTCCATTCCGGCCTCGATGCAGATTTCGCGGTCGCCGGCGAGGGCGTTGGCGGTGAGGGCGACGATGTGGCTGGGTGGGGTGTGGTTGAGTTGTTCGGCCTTGCGGATTTCGCGGGTGGCTTCGAGGCCGTCCATGCCGGGCATCTGGACGTCCATGAGGATGATGTCGTAGTGTTTGGCGGTGGCGCGTTCGAGTGCCTGGTGTCCGTCTTCGGCGATGTCCGGGGTGCAGCCGATCTGGGTGAGCAGTGCGAGCACGAGTTTGCGGTTGATGGCGTTGTCTTCGACGAGGAGGACGTTGAGGTTGAAGGACTGGACGGCCGGTTGTTCGGCCGGGTCGGGATGGTTGTGGCGTGAGCTTCCGGATGCGACGATTTGTTCGACGAGGAGGTTGAAGAGGATGGAGACCTTGACGGGTTTGGTGAGGGTGGAGGTGACGACTTTGCCGAATTCTTTTTTGAGTTTCTGGAGGTCGCTGGGTCGGCAGAGGAGGACGGTGGTGGCGCGGTTGTTCTGCTTGATGAAGGGTTTGGTGGAGCCGGGGACGATGGATGATTCATCGATGAGGATGACGCCGGGTTTCCAATTGGCGGTGATGGTTCGGGCTTCGTCGATGGTTGAGGCGGAGCGGACCTGCATGCCCCAGCGTTCGAGGAGTTCGGCGGTGACCCTGCGGGACCAGACGTGGTTGTTGATGACGAGGGTGTTGAGGCCGGAGAACTCGGGGAAGGGCAGGGGTGCGACGAGCGAGGGCGGGTCTTCGGAGACTTCCAGGGAGAGTTCGAAGCGGAACTGGGAGCCTTCGCCGGGCTGGCTGGTGACGGAGATTTGGCCGCCCATTTGTTCGACGAGGCGGCTGCAGATGGCGAGGCCGAGGCCGGTGCCGCCGAAGCGGCGGGAGGTGGAGCTGTCTTCCTGGTGGAAGGGGTCGAAGAGTTGGCCGAGGCGGTCGGGCTGGATGCCGATTCCGGTGTCGGTGACGGAGAATCTGAGGAGGACGCGATTGTCTGGCAGCGGGTGGGATGTGACTTCGAGGCGGATTTCGCCGTCGGAGGTGAATTTGACGGCGTTGCCGAGGAGGTTGACGAGGATTTGGCGGATGCGGAGGGAGTCGCCGATGACGGAGTGTGGGTCTTCGAAGGCGAGGCGTCCGGCGAGGTCGAGGCCTTTGTCGGCGGCGGCGGTGGAGACGGTTTCGAGGACTTCGTCGACGAGGATGTGGAGGTTGAAGGGGTGGGCCTCGATGTTCATGTGCTGCGACTCGATTTTGGAGAAATCGAGCACGTCGTTGATGACGCGGAGCAGGGATTCGGCGCTGGAGCGGATGGAGGTGATGAAGTCCTTTTGTTCGTCGGAGAGCGGGGTTTGGTCGAGGAGTTGGGCGAATCCGAGCACGCCGTTCATGGGGGTGCGGATTTCGTGGCTCATGGTGGCGAGGAACTGGCTTTTGGCCTTGTTGGCGGCTTCGGCCTGTTCGGCGAGGGTGTTGGCGCGGTCGCGTTCGCGGGTGATGTTTTGGTGGGATTGGTCGAGGTCTTCGATCATGCTCATCATGACCTTGCGGTTGCGTTCGAGTTCTTCGGCGCGGTGTTCGAGGTCTGCGGAGGCGTCGCGGAGGCGTTCCTCGGTGGCTTTTTGGGCGGTGATGTCGGTGATGACGCCCATGATTTCGGTGACGGTGTTTTGTTTCCGGACCGGGTGGAGGTGGACTTCGCAGATGAGGCCGGATTCGTGGATGGTGATTTCGAACCGCTGGTCGGTTCCCAGCCATGCCTGTTCGAATTTTTCGAGGTGTTCCGGGACATCGATGAGCGGCGCCATGATGATTTGTCCGGTGGTCTGCATCGGCCATCCGAGGCGGTCGAGCAGTCCGCCGCGGGCGAGGCTGAATGAGAAGTTGCCGTCGATTCTGGCGGACCGGAAGATGAGGTTTGGCTGGAGGTTGAGGGTTTCCTCGAAGAAGTGGCTGAGGTCGCGGATTTTTGATTCGGACTCGCGGTGGAGGCGTTCGTTGGCGGCGTTGAGTTCGTCCGATGCGAGTTCGAGCGAGCGTGAGACCAGGCGGTGTTGGGTCTCGTTGGCGTCGTAGGTTTCGCTGACGGTGTCGATGAGTTGGGCGAGCTCCGGGTGGTTGGCGGGGTCGAGGTTCGGGAATTTCCGGAGCTGTCGTTTGAGCAGGGAGTTCATATCAGGGAGATTCGCCTAACAGCGTGATGGTCATGGTTTGGTTGTGGAGTTCGCTGATGCCGGTGGAGATGGCGGGGCAGGTTTCGCCATAGGAGTAGAATCCGATCACGGGGGTATCCGGCGGCAGTTGGTCGCGGACGGTTTCGAGTTCCTCATCGGTGCGCTGGCCGAGGACGAGGCGGCGGCCGACGCAGCTGACGAGGATGGCGAGGCTGGGATGTGATGGGGACGATTGGCGGGCGTCGTCGGCGGCGTTGGCGGCGCCGGCGATGAGTTCGTCCGAGGAGGCCTTCATGAGGCGTGCGCAGGCGCCCTGGGGGATGTCACCGGCGAAGGTGAGGGATTGGGTGGTTTCGTCGACGGCGAGGATGGTGCGGACGATGACTTGGTTGTCCGAGGGGTCGTTGGTGATGCCGAGGGGGAAGAGCAGTCCGGTGGCGGGCAGGTTGTCGGCCATTTCGCCGAGGTAGCGTTTGTAGAGAGCGAGTGCGGGCCGGCCGTCGAGTTCGTAGAGGGTGTTGCCGGAGGACTTGGTGATGAGGCGGTGGGGGCCGAAGGGGTGCCATCCGCCGCGGGATCCGCAGCTGGTATGGAGGTTTTGGCCGAAGAGTCCGATTCCGACGACCTGGCGGGGGCGGATGGTGTGGCCGATGCCGACGAGGGTGGACTGGAAGCGGTCGCCGTCTCCGGCGAGGCCGCCGCTGACGGGGATGTCCGAGCCGACGATTTGGCGGATGCCGTCGACGAGGGTGGTTCCGTTGATGTGGAGGCCGTCTGAGATGAGGAGGATGTGGCGGAGGCCGGGGCGGTTGAGTTGTCGGGCGAGGCGGAGTCCGACATCGAGGCTGTTGTCGGATTCGGCGATGGGTTCCGAGGCGGCGAGGATTTCGGTGGAATCGAACCCGATGAGTGCGGCGGCGACCGAGTGATCGCAGGCTTGGGCGCCGAGGATTTCGCCGGCGGTGCTGCATCCGCAGACGGTGGCATCGGGGTAGCGGTGGATCCAGTCGAGGACAGGCGGGTGGTCGGAGGAGAGGGCCTTTGGGTCGCCGAAGTAGAGGATGAGGCGTGGGTTTTCCGGGGGGAGGCCGGCGGTGATCCAGCCGGTTTCCGGGGTCCATTTTGAGAGTGAGGTTTTCATGCCGGCGGGTTTTTTGTGGGAGGGTCGATGACGGACCGGTATCTTGGCGGGAGGCCGGACCGTTGGCAGACGGAGTTGATTTCCTTTTTCAGTTCGATGACGCGTTCCTCGCGGTTCATCATGACGCGGTTGAGGCGTTCGAGTTCGGAGATGGTCGAGTGGATTTTTTGTTCGGAGTTTTTCCGTTTGGTGAGGTCTGCGGCGATGGCGAGGTATCCGGTGATTCCGGAGTGGTCCTTGAGTGCGTTGATCGTGAGCAGGACGGGGATTGAGGATCCGTTTTTGTGGCGGTAGGACCATTCGCGCTGATCGGGGCGGCCGTTGCGGGCGTAGGCGGTCAGGGATTCCATCCCGGTAGTGTATCGGGTTGCGGTTTTGATGGCGAGTTCGTCGGTCCGGGCGGCGATTTCCTGTGGGTCGTGGAAGTGGGTGGGGTCGATGATGCCGACGACTTCGGCGGCCGAGTAGCCGAGCAGGCGTTCGGCGGCGGGGTTGAAGAAGGTGATGGTGCCGGTGGTATCGGTGGCGATGATCGCGAATCCGGCGTTTTGGAGGATGGCGGACGGGAGTGCGGCGGGGCTGCCGGCATCGTCGGTGAGATCGGGGCGGGGTGGTTCGGGGGCGTCCGGGGGGGAGGTTCCCGGAGTGGCGAGCATGAGGAAATCATCGCCGGGGATTGCGATGACGGGGCCGTGGAGTTGCAGTCCGTGGGTGGGGGAGTCCAGTTGAACCGGGTCGGAGCCGATCCGGCGGAAGTCATTGATTGGGTGGCCGGTGGCGGAATGGGTGGGGAGGAAGATGTCCTGCAGGCGGGTGCCGGGGCGGGCGTCCGGCAGGGATTTGGAGAGGCCGGGTCCGAGGTGGGTGATCCTGAGGTTCTGGTCCCAGCTGAGGATGAATGGGAACGCCGTTTCGAGCTTTGCGGTGAGCAGCTGAGAATTGGCGTTCAGTGTGTTCATGAAGATTGAGGGTCCGGTTTTCCAGGATTCTGCGGGCAGGGACCGAAGTCGGTGGCCGTGCAGGTGGGAGTGGAATGGCGGATCGTCACGCGTGGGGTATGCGATGAAGCTTAATCCTTATTGACTATTTGATCTCAATAGGGAAGCCAGAAAAAAGCCGGGCGACGGGTGTGTTGTCGGCGAGCGGGGAGGAGGGATCTGGGGCAGGAGGACCGGGCGGGCGCGGATGGCGGGGTGGCGGGGTCAGCCGCGTTTGGCGTTGAGGAAGCGGAGCACGGCTTCGGTTTTGCTGCGGACGTGGAGTTTCTGGTAGATCCGTTTCAGGTAGTCGCGGACGGTTTCGTAGCTGATGGCGAGTTCAGCGGCGACTTCCTTTGGTGCCAGGCCGGTGGAGAGGAGTTCGAGGATCTGGTGTTCCCTGGGAGAGAGGGACGGGAGCGGCATGGCGGGTTTTTTCTCCGGAGTTTTCTGGAATGCGCGGATGACGAGGTTGGCGATTTCCGGGCTGAGTGGCGAGCCGCCGCGGTGTGCGGCTCTGAGGCCGGCGATGATTTCGTCGGGGCTGGATCCCTTGAGGAGGTATCCGTTGGCGCCGGCGCGGAGTGCTTCGAAGACGCGGTCGGGGTCTTCGTGGACGGTGAGGACGACGAATGCGGCGTTGGTGAGGACGGCGGAGAGGGCGCGGATGCAGACGTCGCCGGAGATGCCGGGGAGTTCGAGGTCGACGATGACGACGTCGGGATTGAGCGAGCAGAGGTTGGCGATGGCGTCCTCGCCTTGTTCCCACGAGCCGCAGAGTTGCATGCCGGGGGTTTTGTCGATGAGTGCTTCGAGGATGGTTCTGGTGGTTCTGTCGTCTTCGATCACCGCGATTTGCAGGGGTGTTTCGGTGTCGGTTTCGGAGGGGGCGGCCATTTCATCTATCAAAAATGCGGGTGGGTCGGTTTTCAACCATGAATCTCCGGTCGGTTGATTTCCGGGGTGGGGGTGGTGGCGGAGGGTTTCTCTGGTGATCGGGTGGCGGGGTCGGCCGGGAGGGGCGTCCGGCAGCGGGGAAAAGATTCCGGTTAGGGCAATCGGTGCTGGCGCTCGGGAGGGGAGATTGCCAGAATGTCGAAGCCTCTTAACTATTTATGTCGGTTTCTGAAATTCGAGCCAAAGACCGTGGAGCGGTTCCGAGCCGCCCATGGGCGCACCGTCTGCCGCCCCCGATCGTGATGATGGGGGTTCCGATTGACCAGTTGAACACGACGCAGGCGATCGGGATTGTGGGGGAGATGATTGAGAGCGGGACTCCGCATGTGATTGCCACGGCGAACTTTGATTTTCTGGCGTTGGTGCAGGAGGACGGGGATTTGAAGCAGATTCTGCAGGATGCGGATTTGATTTTGTGTGACGGGACGCCGTTGTTGTGGGCGTCGAAGTTTCTGGGGGATCCGCTGCCGGAGCGGTTGGCGGGGAGCGACATGGTTCCGGTGCTGCTGGATCTGGCGGAGGTGAAGGACTACCGGGTGTTTTTTCTGGGGGGGCGCGAGGAGGTGGTTTCGGAGGCGGAGGAGAACATCATGAAGCGGTGGCCGAAGCTGAACATCGCGGGGATGTATTCGCCGCCGTTCGCGCCGTTTGACGAGATGGATCATGCGGGGATTTGCGAGCGGATCCGGGAGGCGAAGCCGGACATGTTGTTTGTGTGTTTCGGTTGTCCGAAGCAGGAGAAGTGGCTGGCGAAGAACTTCCGCGACGCGGGGGTGCCGGTGACGATGGGGGTGGGTGCGACGATTGACTTTTTGGCGGGGACCTCGAAACGTGCGCCGGTGTGGATGCGCCGGTTGGGGTTGGAATGGTTTTTCCGGATGTGCCAGGAGCCGAAGCGGCTGGCGGGGCGTTATTGGAAGGACATCCGGGTGGTGGTTCCGGGTTTGCTCAAGCAGGTTTTGCAGACGCGCTCGTCGGGAGCGGAGTCCGAGCATGCGGTTGGCGATGGGGTGGCGGCGGCGGAGGATTCGGCGGATGCGGTGGAGTCTGCGGTGACGGTGATTCGCCTGCCGGAGCGAGTGGATGCGCTGGTAGCGCGTGATTCCTCGTTGTGGCCGACGGCTGCGATGCACACGGTGATCATCGATGCGAGGGAGACGGTGTTTCTCGACAGCACGGGCAGTGGCAAGCTGGCGAGGCTGGCGCGGATGACGCGCGAGAACGGAGGCAAGTGTGTGCTGGCGGGCGGGAACGAGACGGTTCTGAAGACGCTGGAGTTGATGAAGCTCCGCAGTCTTTTCGTCGAGGCCGGTTCGGTGGAGGAAGCCCGCAAGCTGGCCGAGGCATGAAGGCGGGACTGACGGCGACGGTGGTGCAGGGCGGGCGCTCGGGCGTTGCGCAGTATGTGTTTTCGTTGATCCGGGAGCTGGTGAAGATCGATGATGTGGACCTCACGGTTTACGCGCTGGAGGACGAGCTGCCGTTGTTTGAGTTTGCGAAGGACGACTGCCGGATAGTTTCCGTTTCGCGCAAGGCGGCGTCACCGGTGCAGAACATCATCTGGCACCAGTTCGAGCTGCCGAAGCTGGCGGCGGCGCACGGGTTGGACGTGATTCACGTGCCGAGCTACCGGCGGCTGGTGAGGAGTGCGTCGGTTCCGACGGTGGGGACGATTCATGATCTGGCGCCGTTTCACGTGAGCGGGAAGTATGACATGGCGCGGATGTTTTACGGTCGGGTGGTGGTGAAGCGGCTTGCGCGGATGCAGAAGGAGTTGATTGCGGTGAGTCATTTCACGGCGCAGGACATCGAGCGGTTTTTCGGGATTCCGGCGGCGGAGGTGACGGTGATTCACAACGGGATCGACCATCATCGGTTCAAGCAGGGGGCGGTGGAGAGCTCGCGCGAGTGGATGGCGGAGACGCACGGGGTGGATGCGCCGTTTTTCCTGTATGTGTCGCGGTTGGAGCATCCGGGGAAAAACCATGTGCGGTTGATTGAGGCGTTTGACCTGTTCAAGCGGGAGACCGGCGGCGACTGGCAGCTGGTGCTGGGTGGTGGTGACTGGCACGGCAGCGAGGCGATTCACGAGGCGGCGGAGCGGTCGGAGTTTTCCGCTGACATCCGGTTTCTGGGTTTTGTTCCGGACGAGGATCTGGGGGGGATTTACCGGGCGTCGCGGTGCATGGTGTATCCGAGTTTGTTCGAGGGTTTCGGGCTGCCGCCGGTGGAGGCGATGGCGTGCGGGACGCCGGTGATCAGCAGCACCCGGGGGGCGCTGGAGGAGGTGGTGGCGGATGCGGCGCTGACGGTGGACCCGGAGGATGTGGAGGATATGGCGAAGGCGCTGGTGCGGGTGGCGACGGATGAGGCGTTCGTGGCGGAGCTGACGAGGCGGGGGCTGGAGAACGCGGCGCGTTTCCGGTGGGAAAATACGGCGGCGGAAGTGGCGGAGGTTTACCGGCGGGTGGTCCGCTGAGCGGGGCTATGCGCGGCTCATCTCCCGGATGATGCGGTGGCCGAGGAGCAGCAGCGGGGCCATGCAGAGGAGGCCGCGCCAGGCGAGGCCGATGAGGCCGCAATCCGGTGCTGCGGGCAGGCCGAACCAGACGGCGGCGAGGATGGCGGCGAATGCGGTGAGCGGGACGAGGGTGCCCTGGAAGTGGGTGGTGAGGTAGGCTTTCCAGCTGATGCCGAGGTGGCGGACGGTGAGCGGGACGATCCAGAGCCAGCCGACGAGGGTGGTGGGGATCATGGTGCCGAGGGCGACGCCGAGGACGCCGAACTTGAAGGCGAGGGTGATGCTGAGGATGAGGTTTGCGGCGGCGTCGACGAGGGAGATTTTGAGGAGTTTTTTCTCGAGGCCGCACATCATGAGGACGCGTTTCGAGCTGCCGCTGGTGAGTTGGGAGCTGTAGGTGGCGAAGAGCAGGGCCTGGCCGACCCAGAAGGTTTCGCGGGGGACGGGGTCGGTGCCGGTGAGGAGGAGGATGAGGGGTTCGAGGTAGGCGGCGGCGAGCAGGTAGCAGGGGGTGACGAGGAAGAAGACGAGGCGGGAGCTGCCGAGGAGGAGTTTGCGGAGGCCGTCGTTGTCGCCCTGGGCGTGCATGGCGGCGGCGGCGGGCGAGAGGATCTGCTGGAGCTGTGAGCTGAAGAGTCCGAGCATTTCGGAGGTTTTGAAGCCGGCCTGATAGACGGCGACGAGGGCGACGCCGATGGTGAGGGAGATGACGAGTTGGTCGCTTTTTCCCATCAGCATGTTGGAGAAGGTGATGAGGTATGCGGCGATGGAGAAGCCCATCTGGGATTTGACGGTGCGCCAGTCGAACCAGCGCGGGGAGAGTGAGACTTCGGGGAGTTTGCGGAGCGAGAAGAAGGCGGCGATGAGGTTGGGGAATGCGGAGGTGGCGACGCTGACGGCCATGAGGGCGGGGAGTTTCCAGCCGGCGGTGAGGCCCCACCAGAGGAAGCCGAAGTTGAGGATGGTGGAGAGGGTGGCGACCCAGTTGGCGATATCGATGCGCTGGAGGCCGCGGAGGATTTCCGGGAACAGTCCGAGCGGGAACATGACGGCGAGGCCGATGAAGAAGACGAGGTAGGCGTCGGCGAATTCGGCGCGGTCTGCGGCGGCGACCTGCATGCCCTCGAGGAAGGGAGTGCGGATGGTCACGAACACGATGAGGAGCAGCGCGGCCATGGCGACGAAGGTCCAGAAGATGGTGGCGAGGAGTTTGGAGAGTTCCTTGAACTCACCGGTAGCGGATTTGGCGGCGACGGCTTTCTGGGCGGTGAAGCCGAAGCCGAAGTCGAGCAGGATGCCGTAGCCGAAGAGCGACCAGAGGAGGGCCCAGAAGCCGAACTGGGCGCCGGTGAATTTCTCGAACATCAGCCGGAAGAGGATGAGTCCGAGCACCATGCGGGTGATCAGGGAGATGTATCCGCTGGCGGTGGTGGACCAGAATCTGCGGCGCCATTCGGGCATGATCGGGGTGGGTGCGGGGTCACGGGCGCGCGGCGGGTGGTGATGGTGCGCGGCTCTCGGGAGCGGGGATGATGTGCGGCGGGCGGGTGCGGGTCAATGCACGCCATCGCGGCGGTGGCGGCGGCCGTGGTGGTGGCGGCGGCGGGGGTTACATTTTGAAGTCCTCGCCGAGGTAGTGTTTGCGGGCGATCGGGTCGTTGACGAGTTCGTCGGACGGGCCTTCGAGGATGACGCGGCCGTCGTGGATGAGGAAGGCGCGGTCGGTGATGGTGAGGGTTTCGCGGACCGAGTGGTCGGTGATGAGGATGGCGAGGCCGTCGCGGTCGCGGAGTTCGCGGACGATGCTCTGGATGTCTTCGACGGCGATGGGGTCGATGCCGGCGAAGGGTTCGTCGAGCATGAGGAGTTTGGGGTCGGAGCAGAGTGAGCGTGCGATGGCGAGGCGGCGTTTTTCACCGCCGGAGAGGGTGATGGCGAGGGATTTGGCGAGTTTGGTGATGCCGAAGCGTTCGAGGAGGTTTTCGGCGCGTTCCTTGCGTTGCTTGCGTGAGAGGTTTGGCCGGGTTTCGAGGATGGCCATGAGGTTGTCGAAGACGCTGAGTTTGCGGAAGACGGATTCTTCCTGCGGGAGGTAGCCGAGGCCCTGGCGGGCGCGGCGGTGCATGGGCATTCTGGAGATGTCGTGGCCCTGGAAGCAGACGGATCCGGCGTCGGAGGGGATGATGCCGGCGATCATGTAGAACGAGGTGGTTTTACCGGCGCCGTTGGGTCCGAGGAGGCCGACGATTTCGCGTGGTTGGACGGTGATGGAGACGCCGTCGACGACGGGGCGGCCGCCGTAGGTTTTGCGCAGGCCGTCGGCGAAGAGGATGGCGGTTTCGGTGTTGCAGCAGGTGGATCCGGGGGTGTGAATGTCGGGCTGGTGCATATTGGGAGCGAGGAGGTTAGCGGGTTTGGTCGATTTTTCCGCCCAGTTCCCAATTTCCCTCGGTGGTGAAGGATCCGTCTTTTTTGATGCGGAGGGTGAGGTTGGGTTGTTTGGCGCGCATGAAGGTGGAGCCTTGTTTGACCCACGGGTAGCCGCCGGAGAGGGTGATGTCGCCGGTTTTCGGGTGGTAGGTGAAGATGGCGCCGCTGGCTTCGACGGGTGGTTTGCCTTGTTGCGGTTGTTTTTGGAGGAGGCGGATGGCGCCGGTGGCGATGATGCGTTCGACGTCGCCGAAGTCGGCGGTGACGGGGCCGTCGGTGGATTTGGGCTGGGTGGTTTCCGGTTGTTTTTGTTCGAGGAAGATTTTGAGTTCGTTGGCGCCGGTGAGTTCGAAGCGCGGGTCGGTGACGCGGACGTTGCGGAGGAAGACGAAGAGTCCCTGGTCGGCGTTGAAGAACATGCCGTTGTCGGCCTGGACGAGGGTGTCGTCTTTGCCGGGTGAGACGTCGAGGGGTTTGAGTTCGTTGGGGACGACGTTTTCGGGTGCGGGCCGGGTGGATGCGAGTTCGGCTTTTTCGAGGAATGCGCGGGCGTCAGCGGTGGCGGCGTCAGCGGCGTCGAGGTCGGCGCGGAGTTGGTCGCGAGTTTGCTGGTTGGCGATGAGGGCATCCGGAGCGGATGATGCGGGTGCGGGGGATTCCGCCGCGGGGGCCGCTGTGATGGGGAGGGTGAGGAGGGCCATGCCGAGGGATGCGGTGGCGCGGCGCGGGGTATGGCGGGTATTCATGGCGGTGGAGTTGAGGGAGTCGGTCCAGGTTTTCACGGGGCCGACGAGGAATCCCCTTGCTTGTTCGAAGGAGTAGCAGAGGCCGGAGCCTTGGGCGGCGATTTTATCGGTGAGGATGGTGACGTTTTCGGAGGTTCGGACGAGGCCTTTGGTTTGGTCGAGCCAGGCGGTGGCGAGGTCGACGCGGCCGCGTTGAGTGCCGTCCTTGTGGAACGAGCGGATGGCGATGTTTTCACCGGAGACGGTGGTTTCGTTGACCAGCGTCATGGCGCGCGCCTGGAGGGTGCCGACGAGGTTGAGTTGGTCGTCGTAGCGGGGAAACATGACGCCGTGGAGCTGGCTGCCGCTGGGCAGCAGCGTGAGCGCCGAGATTTTATCCGGCGGTTTGGGCTCCACTGGCTGCTGTGCGCCGAGGGTGGCGGGCAGGAGCAGGAGGGTTGTGAGGAGGCGGTGCAAGGGAGGAGTCAGTGAGCGGCGTGGTGGATGGCGATGAGTTTGATGAGGAGGTCTTCGAGGAATTCGAGGGGGATTTGGTTGGGGCCGTCCGAGAGGGCGTTTTCGGGGTCGGAGTGGACTTCCATGAAGAGGCCGTCGACGCCGGTGGCGACTGCGGCGCGGGCGAGGACGGGTGCGAGTTCGCCGTCGCCGCCGGTGGTTCCGCCGAGGCCGCCGGGGCGCTGGACGGAGTGGGTGGCGTCGAAGATGACGGGGAGGCCTTCCTTGCGCATCCAGTAGAGGGAGCGCATGTCGGAGACGAGGTTGTTGTAGCCGAAGGTGGTTCCGCGTTCGGTGATGAGGAAGCGTTCGCAGCCGAAGGCGCGCATTTTACCGGCGATGTTGACGGTGTCCCACGGGGCGAGGAACTGGCCTTTTTTGACGTTGACGGCGCGGCCGGTATTGGCGGCGGCTTCGAGGAGGTCGGTTTGGCGGCAGAGGAACGAGGGGATTTGGAGGAGGTCGATGTGTTCGGCGGCGATATCGGCCTGTTCGGCGGTGTGGATGTCGGTGGTGACGGCGAGTTCGAGTTCGCGGCCGATTTCACCGAGGATGCGGCATCCTTCCTTGGGTCCGGGTCCGCGGAACGAGCCGATGGAGGTTCGGTTGGCTTTATCGAAGGATGCCTTGAAGAGGAAGTGGACGCCGGTTTTTTTGGAGATTTTCTTGAGTGAGCGTGCCATGTCCCATGCGAATTCCTCGGATTCGAGTGCGCAGGGGCCGAGGATGAAGAATGGGACGGGGCCGCCGACGGGGACGTTGCCGATGTTGAAGGGATCGAAGGACATTGGTTGGAAGATGTTGGATGGTGAGGCGAGTGCGGGCGGAGGGAGGCATCATGAGCGGTCTGCGCCGATCGCGGATTCGTAGAGAGGTTTGAGGTTGGTGAGGGCGGTGTCGAGAAGTTTGGATTCGGTCTGGGTGAGGTTTCCGGCGGTTTTGTCGGCGAGCATTTCGAGCGAGTCGATGACGGATTTGGCGGCGCGGAGGTTGAGGGTTTTGTCGCCGGTGGCGGGGTTGGGGATTTGTCCGAGGAAGAGGCCGGCGTTTTGGGCCTGGAGGATGACGAAGTCGTTGAAACGAGGGTCAGCGGCGGGGAGTTCGGGCATGGCCCGAGCGTAGGCGTGAAATCCCGGCCGGGCAAAGAGGAAAGCGGTGGAAACGTTGAGGGTGGGAGGCTGCGGGCGGGGTGGCCGGGAGGGGTGGCGGTGGTGGGGAATGGGGAATGGGGAATGGGGAATGGGGAATGGGGAATGGGGAATGGGGAATGGGGAATGGGGAATGGGGAATGGGATGGACAGGAGGAGGTGGAGGTGTTAGGGGGTGGTCATGAAAAAGGTGTTGATGGTTGGTGGCATTGTTGTGGCCGCCGTGGTGGTTTTGGCGGTGGTGGCCGTGATGGCGGGGGTCGGTGTGTATAACGGTCTGGTTGCCAAGGAGCAGGCGGTGGATGCGGCGTGGGCCCAGGTGTCGAATCAATACCAGCGGCGCGCGGATTTGGTGCCGAATTTGGTGAAGACGGTGCAGGGGTCGGCGGATTTTGAGAAGTCGACGCTGGAGAGTGTGATTGAGGCGCGGGCGTCGGTGGGCCGGATGACGGTCGATGTGAAGGATGCGCCGGAGAGTTTGGCGAAGTTGCAGGAGTTTCAGCAGGCGCAGGGGAGGTTTGGGAGTGCGTTGCAGCGGTTGCTGGTGGTGGCGGAGCGGTATCCGGATTTGAAGGCGAGCGCCGGTTTTCGTGATTTGCAGGCGCAACTGGAGGGTGCCGAGAACCGGATTGCGGTGGAGCGCGGTCGGTTCAACGAGGTTTCGCGGGTTTACAACACGGCGATCCGGAAGGTGCCTGCGGTGTTTTTCGCGGCGATGATGGGTTTTGAATCGAAGCCGTATTTTGAGGCGGAGTCCGGTGCGGAGGATGCGCCGGAAGTGGAGTTTGATTTCGGTGGTGCGACTGACGGCGAATGAAGCAGCGGGATCAACGATCTGCGGGCGGCGCGTTTTGGCGGGTGCTTTGGTGTGGTCTGGTGGCGTTGGTGCTGGTGTTGCCGTTGGGGGCGGCCGAGCTGCCGGCCAGTCCATCGCCGCATTATGTGTTCGATCAGGCGGGGTGGTTGGGTTCGGCGGCGTTCGCGGCACTGGATGCGCGGTTGGAGGCGTATGAGCGCGAGACGTCGTCGCAGATGTTGGTTGCGGTTTTCCCGGGGGTTCCGGATGGCGAGGAGATGGTTGATTTCAGCCAGCGGGTTTTCCAGAAGTGGCGGCCGGGAGGGGAGGATGAGGACAACGGGGTGATTTTATTTGTGTATGCGGCGGACCGGAAGCTGCGGATTCATACGGGCTATGGGATGGAGGGGGTGCTGCCGGATGCGCGATGTGCGCAGATCATCCGCGAGGTGATCGCGCCGCGGCTGCGGGCGGGCAAGCGGGAGGAGGCGGTGACGGCCGGGGTGGAGGCGATGATCGCGGTGACCCGGGGTGAGTATACGGGGACGGGGAGGACCCGGCTGGATGGAAGGAAAGAGGGGTTGCCGGTTTCGGTTCCGTTGGTGTTGCTGCTGCTGATTGTGGTGGTGCTTTCGGTGGTGACTTCGAGAGGGGGGACTGAGCGGGATGTGGTGATCTCGCGGCGCGGGTCACGGCATGGGAGCTGGGGCGGCCGGGGTGGCTGGGGCGGCGGCGGTGGATTTGGCGGCGGTGGTGGATTTGGCGGCGGAGGTGGATTTGGCGGCGGCGGTGGGTTTGGTGGTGGTGGTGGGTTTTCCGGTGGTGGAGGAGCGAGCGGTGGATGGTAGGCTGGTGAACAAGTGATGCGATGAATGATTTTCTCAACAAGGACGAGGAGCAAGCGGTGGTCGAGGCGATCAGCGAGGAGGAGCAGCGGAGCCGCGGAGAGATCCGTGTGTGTGTGTGTTCCCGCTGGATCATGAGGCCGGAGGCGTATGCCCGGAAGATGTTCGCGGGCCTGGGGATGGCGGAAACGGAAGAGCGGAACGGTGCGTTGATCGTGGTGGTGCCGCGCAGGCACCGGTTTGTCGTGCTGGGGGACGAGGGGCTGGACGGGGTGGTCGGGCCGGGATACTGGGAGGGCATCGCCGCGGAAATGTCCGCGCATCTGAAACAAGGGCGGCGGGTTGAAGCGCTGGTGGCCGGCGTGCGCACGCTGGGGGCGACGATGGCGGAGCACTGGCCGAGTGACGGCGGCGGGGCGGACGAGCTTTCCAACGACATTGTTTTCGACGGCTGAGCAGGGTGACCCAGCTATGGGCCAACTCACTCAAGAAGCGCGAATAAGAACCCCGGATTCAGACTGATTAGACGGATTTCACTGATTTTTTAAGACCGTTGAGGGTGAAGAACTCCCAAGTCGCGGGACCTTCGGAGCACCATGCCTTCCCAGGTGGAGAGCCATCAGTGAATTCAGCGGTGCTGCTGCCGGGCTGATCAGGCGTTTCTCCCTCACTTGATCGCCCTGGGGGCTGAGGGAGCGGTGGGAGGAGGAATGGCGGGGGTGCTTGGGGAAAAGCGTGGCGGCGGCGGCGGTGGTGGGTGTAGTTTCCCGGCGAGATGCCTGACACGACTGATGCGACAGCCGAGCCGATTCCCGCCGAGCGCCCTCCGGGTGTGGATCTGTTTGACATGGACGGGACGCTGATCGCGTGGGACTGCCAGTTGTTGTTCCGGCATTTTGTGGTGAGGAGGTCGTGGTGGCGGGGATTTTTGCTGCCGGTGTTTTTGTTGTGTCTGCCGTTTGCGAAGGTGCTGGGGACGGAGCGGATGAAGCGGGTTTTCCTGTGTTATCTGTGGCGGGTGGATGCGGAGAAGTTGGCCGGGTGGTCGCGGGAGTTTGCGGAGGAGTTGATGCCGGCGATTTATCCGGAGGTGAAGGGGATGCTGGATGAGGCGAAGGCGCGCGGGCATTTCACGATACTGGCATCGGCGAGTCCGGAGTGTTATGTGGCGGAGGTGGGGCGCTTGCTGGGGTTTGATCTGGTGCTGGGGACGGCGGTGGAGTTCGGGCCGTTTTTTCCGCCGTTGGTGAACCACAAGGGCGGGGTGAAGGTCGAGCGGTTGAGGGAGTTGCTGCCGGCGGACTGGTGGGATGGCGGCATGCTGGCGAACTGCACCGGCTACACGGACAGCCGGGCGGATTTGCCGATGCTGGCGGTTTGCGGTGACGCGGTGACGGTGAATCCGGGCGAGGCGCTGACGGCGCTGGCGGAGGAGAACGGGTGGGTGATTGTGCGGCCGGAGCGGCCGTGGAAGGGGCGGGCCGGGTTCGGGATGCGGGTGCTCGGGTTGTTGCTGGGGGTGCCGAAGATGAGCTACCATTCGTGATGGCGGGCGGTTGCTGGCGGGTTTGCCGTGCAGCGCCGGATGGCTAGAATTTTCAACGAGAAAACGAAGTGACCGCATCATTCAAGATGACCCGCCAATTCCTGAGAGGATCGTTCCTGAGGCGCTTGTTCCGCCGGTGGTGGTTGATCCTGATCGCGGTGGCGATGATTGTCCCGAATGTGGTTGGTGATTTGCAGCAGGGCGCATTGGGCGGGGTGTCGACCTTTGGGGTTGTCGCGGTGGCGGTGTTGGTTTTGCGGTATGCGGTCGGGTGGTATCGGCAGGTCCGATCGATTGACGAGTGGCTGTCGAAGCAGGGCGATGTTCCGGTTCGCTATCAGTTCGACGAGGACTCCGTGACGGTGGAGTCCGAGATCGGCAGGACGACTCTCAAATGGTGTGCGTTCAAGCAGCTGACGATCACTTCCTTTCACGTGCTGATGGAGTTTCCCCGCGGCCAGGGCGCGCTCACCCTGCCGGCTGAGCAAGTGACTGCCGAGGTTTGCAGGTTCATTTGCGAACGGTTTTCAGACGAGGGCATCCCGATCAAACGATCGACACGGAAGGAGGCCGGGTGCTAGGGTGCGGGGTTGGCCGGGGATTGGCATGGTGCTCCCGACCAGTGAAACAGATGAAACTGCGACAGATCGGATTTTGCGGATTGCTGGTGCTGCTGGCGGGGTGTGGGGATCGCCGGGAGGAGCTTGCGGTGGATCCGATGACGAAGGTGGAGATCGACCTGAGTGTGCTGGACGAGGAGGGGCTGCGCGGGCCGGCGGACGGGAAGGTGGCGGTGTCTTATGAGTTTGCGATTCCGAACACCAGTCGCTGCAGGGATGAGGTCCGCAGGATTGATCCGAGCGTGCAGTTCATGGCGGGGTCGCGGGGGAGGGTCGGGGCGGATGAGACGGAGTGTCTGTGCATCGGCTCTACCCACAGGCGGGACTACCTGACGGTGCTGCGGTCGCTGAGCGAGCTGCCGTACATCGACCGCATCATCGAATGCCACTTTGAATAGGGCGACCGAGGGGCGCGTGACGAGGGGTCGCGGTGGCGGTTAGAGTTTGATGCCGAAGAAGTCGTGCATGACGGCCCGGTAGACGTTTTGTTTGAATGCGGGGACCCAGGAGATGTCGAAATGCTTGGGTTGGATCCACTTGTAGTCGCGGAATTCGGCGGGGCGCTGGTCGACGTTCGGGTCCGGTGATCCGGGTTTGAGTCGGCAGAGGAAGTAGGTTTGGATTTGGCCGTGGTTGCCGTGTTTGCGGACTTTTTTCTCACGGACTTCCTCTGGGTAGAGGTAGCGGTATCCATCGCGCTGAAGGACGATTTTGTAGTGTTGGCTGCGGAGGCCGATTTCCTCATGGACTTCGCGGCGGAGGGCTTTGATGTGGCTTTCACCGGAGTCCACTCCGCCCTGGGGAAACTGCCATGCGCCGCGCTGGGACAAGCGCTCGCAGATCAACAGTTTTCCTGCCGGGTTGATCATGAGGGCTGCGACGTTTGGTCGGTAGTTTGCCATCGGCAGGGGGACTATACAAATGGGTCGGAATTGGCAACGCCGGACTTGTGAGAATCCTCGCGCGGGGACTGGTCAAGTGCGGGTTTTTCTGCAAGGTTGGGGCATGAAAAAGTTGCTTGCCCGTTGTCTTGCCGTTGGGGTGTTGGTGTTTGCGGGATGTGGGTTGGTGTTTGCGCAGGATTCGAGTGATGACGACGGGATCACGGATGACGCGCGCAAGGACAAGCTGTGGATTGCGAATGTGGGGGGTGGCGAATACATGGTGCGGCTGAGTGCGATCCAGGCGATCAGCCGGCATCAATATGTGCTGGATGGGGCGGTGATCGTGGACGAGGTGACGGTGGATGCGAGCGGGCAGGCGCTGGTGCGGTTTTATCACATTGAGCCGATCACCGAGGGGATGAGCGGGAGTTCGGCGGGGAAGGTGGCATCCAATGTGGTGCGGCGCGGGCGTGAGCTGGCGGACAAGGCGGCGGGGCGCGCGGGCGTGAACGTGCAGGACATGGTGGTGAAGAAGTATCCGGAGACGACGCACGCGCGGACGATTGAATACCGGGTGACGTCCGAGCAGGAGCTGGTGAGTTTGCTGACGAGCGTGAAGAAGGCGTGGATGACCGGGCGCGGGCGGACGTTCACGATCAAGCAGGAGTGAGGCTGGGGGGCGCGGCGGTGGTTGGGGGGGCAACTGCGGGTCAACTGCGGGTCAGCCGTGGATGGATCCGGCGAGGAAGCGGCGGGCGGACTGGAGGCCGAGATGGAAGTTGCCGGCGTCGTGGCGGCGGCTGAGGAGTCCGGGCGGGGGAGTGGTGGTGGTGAGTTCGATGATGGATTTTCCCGCGGCTCTGGCGAGGTTGCTGCGGATGGCGTGGAATTCGCGGCAGGAGTTGCGGTGGGTGGCGGCGATGACGTGTTTGATGGTGAGGTTTGCGGGTGGTGCGGGGGATTTCTGGTGGCGGATGCGGTGGATGACGATGGTTTGGATTGCGGGGTCGTCGATGAGGTGATGGTAGGGGAGTTCGGCGGAGATTCCGCCGTCGAGGTAGCGGTGTGGGCCGATGTTGCGTGCGGTGAAGAGTCCGGGGACGGCGCAGGATGCCATGATGAGCTCGGCGAGGGGGCCGGAGCGGTGGATTTCGGTGCGTGCGGTGTCGGCGTTGGTGACGGCGATGTCGAGCGGTGTGTCGCGGAGGTCGATGTCGCCGAGGGTGTTGCGGAGGTGGCGGACGAGGCGGTCGCCGGTGAAGAGTCCGCTGGACCAGAGGGTGGTGAGGATGCCGGGGAGTCGCCAGAGTGCGCCGGCATCGAGGAAGGCGTGGCGCATGACGGGGGCGAGCAGGGTGGTGCGGAGGGGGTCGCCGCGCAGGCCGGCGGCGTGGAGGCCGCCGGCGAAGGCACCGGCGGATGAACCTGCGATGCGGGCGGGTGAGAAGTCCGCCTCATGGAGTCCGGCGAGGAATCCGGTGTGGGCGTAGACGCCGAGGAACGAGGAGCCGAGGACGAGTGCGCAGCGGGCGGGGTCGGGAGCCGGAGCCGGGGTTGAGTGCGGAGTTCGGGTTGGGTCTGCGGGTGCGGTCATGGGTTGAGCGGGATGATGGGCGATGCGCGGCGGGAGAGGCAAGGAATGCGGCGGGACGGTGAAAGATCCGAAGCGGGGTGGAGTAGGAGCATGATGAGATGGTTTTGCGCATGGTTGCTATTGGCGCTGGGTTGCCGGGTTTTCGGGGGGGTGGAGAGTCCGGCAAAGCCGAATATCCTGATTCTGTATGCCGACGACATGGGGTTTGGTGATTTGCGGGCGAACCATCCGGAGTCGAAGATTCCGACACCGAACTTGGACAAGTTGGCGGCGGAGGGGATGAGGTTTCTCGACGGTCATTCGTCGTCGGGCATTTGCACGCCGAGCCGCTACGCGCTGCTGACGGGGAGATACCACTGGCGGAAATTTCACCAGATCACACAGGCGTGGGACGATTGTGTGATTTCGCCGGAGCGGCTGACGCTGCCGGAGATGTTGAGGGAAAAGGGCTACAAGACGGCGCACATCGGGAAGTGGCATCTCGGGTTTGACTGGGAGGCGATCCGCAACAAGGGGGCCAAGCCGATCGTCGACGGGAAGCGCGTGGTGGAGACGCCGCAGTCGTTTGATTGGTCGCGGAAGGTGCCGAACGGCCCGCTGGACCATGGGTTTGACTATTCGTTCACGGACTCGGTGATCAATTTTCCGCCGTATGGATGGATTGAGAACGACCGGCTGGTGAAGGCGCCGGATGTGATGATGGATACCGCGCGATGGAAGCCGGTCAAGGAGGGGAACTGGGAGTGCCGGCCGGGGCCGATGGTGAAGGGCTGGGACCCGTATGAGAACCTGCCGATGCTGACGGAGAAGGCGGTGGGGTATATCCGGAATCAGGCGGAGTCGGAGCAGCCGTTTTTCCTGTATTTCGCGCTGCCGTCGCCGCATGCGCCGATCATTCCGAACGATGAGTTTGACGGCAAATCCGGGGCGGGGGCGTATGGGGATTTTGTTTACGAGTCGGACGACGCGTGCGGGCAACTTCTGGCGGCGCTGGATGAGATTGGGAAAGCGGACGAGACGATCGTGATTTTTTCCGCCGACAATGGGTCGGAGCGCTATGCGTATGAGCGGGACGAGAAGTATGACCACTGGTCGTCCGGGCCGTTTCGCGGACTGAAGCGGGACATTTACGAGGGCGGTCACCATGTGCCGTTTTTGATCAGGTGGCCGGGGGTGGCGGAGGCGGGATCGGTGAGTGATGCGCTGGTTTCCCAAGTGGATGTGATGGCGACTCTGGCGGCGGTGGTTGGCGCGGATCTTCCGGACGATCAGGCGGAGGATTCGCATGACATGCTGCCGGTGCTGAAGGGGGAGGAGAAAGCGGTGCGCGAGACCCACGTGCACAATACGTGGGCCAATGGGTATGCGATCCGGCGGGGAGACTGGGTGCTGGTGAATGTGCCGAAGGTTGCTGGCCGGGGCGGGCAGGTCGACAGGAAGTGGGCGAAGAAACACGGCTATCCGGTGGAAAAGGCGAAGGTCGGGATGCTGTATCACCTGAAGGAGGACATCGGGCAGAAGCATGATGTGTCCGCCGAGCGTCCGGAGCTGGTGGAGGAAATGACCGCGCTCTTGAAAAAGCTCCGCAAGCAGGGATATTCGGCGCCGCGTCTGGAGAAGTGACGTGCTGCCGAGATGGACCCGTATGAACCGCCGACTGCCGATGAGGGAACTGCGGGTGAGGTGCCGGTGGTGCGGCGGATCGTGGTGGCGTGGGAGCGGTTGCGGCTGATTTACAAC
Organism: Verrucomicrobiota bacterium JB025; assembly: GCA_030673875.1. Lineage (GTDB taxonomy): Bacteria > Verrucomicrobiota > Verrucomicrobiia > Verrucomicrobiales > Akkermansiaceae > Luteolibacter. Next base: position 40,568 of record JAUTCT010000090.1, read on the forward strand.
GCGGTGCTGCTGGTGCCGGGCTTGGTGGTGCTGGGGGCGCTGGTGCAGTATGCGGAGATGCCCGTGGGAGCAGCGGTGGCGGGTGGGGTGTTTGTGGGGCTGGGTGCGAATGCGGCGTTTTTCCTTGGTCCGCTGAGTGAGTTTTATTTGTCCGCGGTGTTTCTCGGCGGTGGTGCGCTGGGGCGCGGGAGGTGGTTGATTTTTGGCGCGGGAGTGGTGGTTTCGCTCGGGTTTTTCCTGTTGGTGGGAGCGGTTGCGGTGCTGGACGGGAAGATTTGAGCGGGTGGTGTGTGCGCGGCGCGGTGGCGCTTATTGGTTGTCCGGTTGCTTGACTGAGATTCTGCCGCGGATGGCATCCAGGAAGTCGCCGAGCGACTGGTGGTAGTTTGCGAAATCGCCGGCCGGGAAGGTCCCGCGTTTGACGGTCATTCTGGCGTGCAGGGTCTGGAGTTGGCCGCTGGGTTCGGCGGTGGCGGTCCATTCCGTCCATGGTGAGTCGCGCCGTGCATTTTCCCAGACGGTCCCGGCGGTGGCGGGGAGGCCGTCGAGGTGGAGGCGGCATTCGGATTCGAACACGTAGGAGGTGAACAACTTGAAGGGTGCGCGGCGCTCGGCGATGGCGCCGGGGTTGAAGTAGAAGTTTTCCCAAACCGCCGGGAGTGGTCCGGCGAGGGTGCCCTGGCCGGGGTGGAGGGCGCGGGTGAGGCGGTATTTCATGGTGACCACGAGCGGTTGCGACGGCTGGCGGAGGCCGTCGACGGTGACCTTGTCGATGCGCAGGCGGTGGTCGGTGCCGAGGATGCGGACGAGGGTGTTGGCGTGCTCGGCGGGGTTGGTGCTGGACAGGTAGGTTTTGAGCCATTGCGCCTGTTCGCCCTGGAAGCGGATGGATTCATCGATGGTGAATTCGTTGGTGTCGCGGTTGAAGTGGAGGTCACGTTTGGCGGTGATGTGGTTGAGGTCGGGGCCGGCGACGGGAATGGATTCGAGGGCGGGGCCGGCCGGATGGAGGACGAGCGCCTGGCGTCCCTGGAGGCCGGCGGAGACGCCGAGGCCGGGGTCGATGTGGTCGCCGGTGCAGTCGTAGAACGTGCCGGTTTCCCGGTTGCCGACGCGGATGATCATGTGGTTGAACTGGTCGAGCGACGGGAGGTCCGGGTGGACGGCGGAGTTGTTGTGGACGAGGGCGAGTTGGGAGTGGATGCCGGCGGATTCGAGCAGGAGGTGGGCGAGCAGGCTGTGGTCCTTGCAGTCGCCGTAGCGGTTTCCGAGGGATTCGCCGGCGCGGAGCGGGATGCGTGCGCGGCGGCCGAATTCGATCGCCTGATAGGTGAGTTCGGTCTGGACGAACGAGAGGATGGCGTTGAGGCGGGCGGATTCGGTGGTTTTGCCGCGGGTGAGTTGGCTGGTGAGGGTGCGGATTTCCGCGGTTGGGGTGAGGCGGTCGCCGATTTCGGCGAGGTATTCGGTGCCGATGGCTTGCCATGAGGGGGCGGTGGGGCCGAGGGCGAGGGACGGCAGGAAGCGGTCGAGGTCGGGGAGCAGGTTTTCGAGTTCGAAGCGGGTCGGTTCGGCGCTGAGCCAGTAGCGGAACGAGTCGCCGCGGACCTCGGTGATGTCGCCATTTTCGGAGTGGCTGCGGTAGGCGCCGGGTGAGCCGGTGAGGAACACGGCGCGCGGGCCGGCGGGCACGAGGCTGCCGAAGAGGAAGCGATCGAACGGCGGGGATTCGGGTGTGGATTTGGTTTCCACGGTGTAGCAGTAGCGCAGGGTGTGGCCGGGCCGGAGGCCGGGGACGGGGGCGGTGACGGTGCGTTCGCCGGTGGCCATCGCGTGGGTTCCGCCGGTGCCGCCGCTGACGTAGTAGTCGTCCGGGTTGCCGGTGGCGACGACGTTTCCGGAGGCATCGAGCACGGTCAGTTCGTTGACGCAGGCGCGTTCGTAGGTTGGGTCGAAATTGAACACGACGTTTTTGAATTGTTCGACGCCGGGCCGGGTGTGGATGCTGACTTCGAGGTATTCGGAGCGTTTGAGTGGTTCGCCGGGTTGGTAGTGGATGCCGGTGAGGGAGGATTCGATGCGGTAGGGGAATCCGGTGCCGGGTTCGGCGGTCGAGCGGACTCCGGCGATGGCGTCGCGCAAGGGTTGCGGCACGGGGACGGCGTCGATTTTGTGGCGGATGGATTCCTGGTCACCCTGGCCGAGCATGGCGGATGCGATGGCGAGGGCCTCGCGGATCATGGGGTCGTCGGGTGCCGAGCTGAGGGCTTGTTCGAAGCATTCCCTGGCCTTGCGGTATTCGCGTTTGCCGGACAGGGCGCGTCCGCGTTGGTAGAGCAGTTCGGCTGCGCCGGCGGCGTCGAAGTTTCCCCGGTCGAGGAGTGCGAGGGCCTCGTCGTGGTGTTCGGCATCGATGAGGGCGATGACGAGGTCGAAGCTGACGGTTGGGTTCGACGGGTGGGTGTCGGCGAGGGCGCGGGCGAGCTTGAGTGCTTTTGCGTGGTGGCCGGCCTGGGCGTGGACCTGGTGCTGCCAGCGGAGCACGCGGAGTGACTGCACCGAGTGGGCATCGATGTAGCGGTCGACGGCCTCGGCGGCGTTTTCGGTTTCGCCGAGGGTGATCAGCACGCCGAGGAAGTTTTGGAAGTGGTTGTCATCGCGCCACTGGCTGGCGAAGAGCTTGCGGTAGACGTCGGCGCTTTCGCTGGTGCGGCCGGCGGTGGAGAGCAGGGATGCGCGGAATGCGAGCAGGGCGGGTGCGGGGTCCGGGGTATCCGCGAGTCTGGCATCGAGCAGGGTGAGCGCCTGTTCGGAGAGGCCGGCGTCCTGGTGGGCTTGGAGGATGTTTTGGAGGTAGACCGGGTTTTCGGGGTCGCGTTTGTCGGCGGCTTCGTAGAACGGGATTGCGGTGCGGAAGCTGCCGCGTTGGTGGGCGAGCAGTCCCATCGTGTTGATGAGTTCCGCGTCGCGCGGGGAGGTGAGGCGGGGTTCTGCGGATGGTTCGGGCGGGGAGATCCGGACGGCGTCGAGCATGGTCTCGACTTCTGCGAGTTTCCCGGGGCCCACGCCTTTGGCGAAGGCCGAAATGGCGACGGCGCTGGCACCGTTGCGAAGCACGCGGACCTGGTGGGTGTATTGGGACCGCTGGAATTCGTATTCGGCGGTTGATTTTGTTCCCGTCGCGCTGCCCTGGGTGTGGGCTTGTTCGGCGAGGTTGTCGGTTTGCTCGGCGAGGCCGGCGAAGGTCCGGAGGACGGTGGTGAGCGTGGCCTGGTCGGGGTCGAGGTCGCCGAGGTCGAGCGGAATGACGATCAGTCCGCCGCCGTTGGTGGTGAGGGTGCCGTATTCCGCGGCGGGAAACTGGCTGGTGAGGCTGGCGGAGTCCCACTGCAGGCTATGGAAGGGGGCGGGGTCGAAATGGATGCCGAAGGCCGGGACGTGATAGGGGCGGGCGCGGGCGACCTGCAGGCCGGCGCCGGTCATGTTGGGGTCGAGGATCCGGAAATTTGCGATCAATTTTTCCAGTTCGGCCGTGAGGTCGTGCATGGTGCGGTCGTTTGACAGGAGCATGAACTGGTAGGCGAAGCCCTGGGTGACGGTGATCATGTGGCAGAATGACGCGAGTTGGCCGTTGCGCAGGGTTGCTTTTGAGGAGAATGATTTGAGTTTGAGGCCGCTGACGGAGGCGTTGCCGATTTTGCCGAGTTCGACGTCGGGAAAGCTCGACTGGAGGTTGGTGCGGACGATTTCGACCATGGTTTCGGCGGCGAACTGCGACTGGGTGCCGACATCTTCGGCGATGATCATGAACAGGCGGTTCGGGCTGTGCTGGGTGAGGGCGAGGCTTGCGTCCGGGTTCACCAGATTGGCGTTCATTTTCACGTATGAGCCGTCGGGGTGGGTGAAGGCGAAGTTCTTGTCCTTGAAGGTGTATTCCCCGGGCGTGGCGGGCTGGGGCTTTGCCGTGGGGTTTTGTTTTCCGCCGGTCGAGTTGGCGAGTTGTCCCGGAGGGTCGGCGGCATTGCGGTCCGTGGCGGGGAGTTCTTCGGAGGTTTCCGAGTCATTGAATTTCACCAGTTCACGGCGGAGGACTTTGCCGCCGGACAGGGTCGTGTTGTGCCAGTTGTGGCTTTGCATGTTCCAGTCGGTCATGCGGAACTCGGAGGCGTATTCGTGTGCGAGCACCTGTTCGCCGGTGGGTTGTCCGGCTTTTTCGATGATCCCCTGCCAGACGATGGTGGCGGATGACTGGGTGCGCGCCGGGGTATCCGGAACCTCTTTTCGGTTGAGGTTCATCACTCCGGTCAGCCGTGCGATCCGGCCGTCGGGGAGCAGCCGCCAGCGGCGGAATGTGGCGGGGCTGTCTCCGGTCGCGATGATGTCGGTGGAGTAGCTGCCCCGGAAGTTGTCGGAGGCGAATTCGAACACGAGATATTTCGTGCCGGAAACCTTGCGGGTGAATTTGAGGTTTTCGGTGAAGTCGAGGTCGCCTTCGCGGATGGATAGTTCCGCGTGGATTTCCTGTTTCATCCGGGGGTAGAACTCGAGGCCGTCCGGTGTTTTGCCGTCTTTTTGTGCGAGAGCGACGATTTTGCGCAGGGTTTCCGCTGTGGGTTCCGGTTCGGCGGCAGCCGGAATCATCTGGAGCAGCAGAACGGCGGGCAGGACGCGGAGGAGCAGGCGCCGGAGGTGCCCGCCAGAGACAAGAGAATTCCTCATGCCTGCTAGATTGAGGGAGATTGCGGTGGAAGGCGATCCAGAAATGAGCGGCGGCGGAGGGCGTGGAAACGTCGGCGATTTTGGGGTTCGAAATGGGCAAGTGCCCGTCAAATGCCCAATCTTCCGAAAAGTCGAAAATGTTTTCCATTGATGACCAGTGGCTTGTGGAGTTTGTTGGAATCGGAATTGGAATAATTCTTGATATTGTTTTGGCCTCTCCTAGTTTCCCGGCGCCATGACAAGCCGCGCAGTCAGAATGACACACTCGTCCGAGATCCCCGAGGAAATCTCCGGGCTCCGCATGACGCGCCAGCGGCAGGAGATTTACCGGATCTTGATTGAGAACCGGGATCACCCGACCGCGAACGAGGTGTTCATGCTGGCGAAGGACGCGCTGCCGAATTTGTCGCTGGCGACCGTTTACAACTGCCTTGAGGCGCTGGTGCAGCACGGGATCATCCGTCAGGTGAACTTCGAGCGTGAGTCGTCGCGTTACTGTGCGAATTTGCGCGAGCACGGGCACTTTCATGATGCGGCGACCGGCGAGATCCATGATGTGGATTTCAAGCCGGGCACTGATTTTTCCAAGTTTCTCAATCTGCCTCCCGGAGCGGTGGTTGAGGACATCGAGATTACACTCCGGGGCAAAATTTCCACCAACTGAACCGATATTTTTCACACAACCATGAGCCTGAAAATCAACAACCTGCACGCATGCCTCGAGGACGGAACCGAAATCCTGAAGGGCACCACTCTTGAAGTCCCGACGGGCGAAGTCCACGCCATCATGGGTCCGAATGGATCGGGCAAGTCGACGCTTTCAAAAGTGATCGCCGGTCATGAAGACTACCAAGTCACCTCCGGCAGCGTGACGCTGGACGACGAAGACATTCTGGAAATGGGCATCGACGAGCGCTCGCGCGCCGGGATTTTCCTCGCGTTCCAATATCCGGCTGAGGTTCCGGGTGTTTCCAATGCGAACTTCATTCGCGCTGCGCTGCAGGCCCGGATGCCGGAAGGCGAGGAGCTTGATGCGGTGGCGTATTACAAGGACCTCTACGCGAAGATGGATCTGCTGGAGATGGACCGCAAGTTCACGGCCCGCGCGGTGAACGAGGGGTTCTCCGGTGGTGAGAAGAAGCGCAACGAGATCCTGCAGATGATGATGCTTGACCCGAAATACTGCATCATGGACGAGACCGACTCCGGTCTGGACATCGACGCGCTCAAGATCGTCGCCCGCGGCGTGAACGCGATGCGTTCGCCGGATCGCGGGATGCTGTTGATCACCCACTATCAGCGTCTGCTCGACTACATCAAGCCGGACTACGTGCATGTGATGTCCGCCGGCAAGATCGTGAAATCCGGTGGTCCGGAACTTGCGCTTGAGCTTGAGAAGCACGGCTACGACTTCCTGAAGGAAGCGGCACTTGCGTAACCCCCAACCCACTTACCGAAATGTCTGAAGAAGCTACGGCTACCATAGATCAAGAAACCAAGCAGGCGATCGACATCGACCGCTCGAAAGGGGACTTCACGTTTCCGGAGCGTCACAAGTATGACGCCGGTGTCGGTCTGAATGCAAAGACGATCGACTACATCAGCGATGTGAAGGACGACCCGGCGTGGGTCCGCGAATTCCGTCACAAGGCGTTGAAGACCTTCCTGGACAAACCGATGCCCACGAACTGGGCGCCGAAGGACATCGAGAACATCGATTTCGACGTCATCCGCTACTATTTGTCCGACGGCGAGCGTCCGAAGCGTTCGTGGGACGATGTTCCGCCCGAGGTTCTGGAAACCTTCGAGCGGCTGGGTGTGCCGGAACAGGAGCGCGCGTATCTGGCGGGTGTGGAGGCGCAGTATGACTCCGAGGCCGCCTACTCGAACATGCACGAGGAACTGCGCGAGCAGGGGGTGATTTTCGTCAACTCGACGGAAGGACTCAAGGAGCACGAGGAGATTTTCCGGCCGTGGTTCGGCAAGGTGATCCCGACGGGAGACAACAAGTTTTCCGCCCTGAACAGCGCGGTGTTTTCCGGCGGTTCGTTCATCTACATTCCGAAGGGGCTGAAACTCAAGCAGCCGCTGCAGGCGTATTTCCGGATCAACTCGGAGAACTTCGGCCAGTTCGAACGCACGCTGATCATCGCCGACGAAGGTGCGGAGATCATGTACATGGAAGGCTGCACGGCGCCGAAATTCGAGACCGCCACGCTGCACTCCGCGGTGGTGGAGCTGGTGGCGCTGAAAGGTGCGAAGATCCAGTATGTGACGGTGCAGAACTGGAGCTCGAATGTCTTCAACATGGTCACCAAGCGCGGCCTGGCGATGGAGGATGCCGAGGTGCGCTGGATCGACTGCAACATCGGTTCCCGCCTGACGATGAAATACCCCGGCGTGGTGATGCGCGGCGAGCGCGCCCGCGGCGAGGTGATTTCCATCGCGCTGGCCAATACCGGCCAGACGCAGGACACCGGTGCGAAGATGGTGCACGCGGCCAACCACACGACTTCCAACGTGGTTTCCAAATCGATCTCGGTGGGCGAGGGCAACTCGACCTACCGCGGGCAGGTGCACATTCCGAAGCACCTGAAGGGCTGCAAGAACAACACCGAGTGCGACGCACTGCTGATCAACTCCAACTCGCGGACCGACACCTACCCGGCGATCACCGTGAAGGGCAACCAGCACGCGACCCAGCACGAGGCGAGCGTCTCGCAGGTGTCCGAGGAAATGTTGTTCTACATGCAGCAGCGCGGCATCGACGAGGGGCATGCGATGTCCCTGGCGGTGAACGGCTTCATCAACGACCTCGTGCGCGAGTTCCCGATGGAGTATTCGGTGGAGCTCAAGCGTCTGATCGACCTTGAGATGGAAGGCAGCGTGGGCTGACGGACAGGAACTAGAAGACTCGTAGAATAGAATTTTTGATGACAACAACAGCACCTCAGACACCCGCCGCGTATCCGGCGTGGTTCGCGACCCGGCAGCAGCAGGCATGGGAGCGCTATCAGGAAATGCCGGCGCCGACGCGCCGTGACGAACCGTGGCGCTTCGGCAACCTGAAGCAGCTCGATTTCGACGGATTCTCGACGGCCGGCGCCGCCAACGCGGATGCCTTGATCGCGCGCTCGGAAGGGCTTGAAAAGCCGGTGGCGAAGTTCGTGTTCGTGAATGACGCGCCGGTTTCCAGGGAAGCGTCCCTGCCGGACGGCGTGGTCTGCCTGCCGCTTTCCGAAGCGCTGGTTTCCCATGGCGATCTGGTGGCCGAGCATTTCATGAAACAGGAAACGCGGCTCGGCTCGGCGAAGTTCGCCGCGCTGCACGAGGCGTCGCTTTCCGACGGCATGTTCGTGCATGTTCCGAAGAACGTGGAAGTCGACGGCACGATTGAAGTGCACCACTGGATCGACGGCGCGAACACGGTGATTTTCCCGCACACGCTGGTGGTGACCGGCGAGAGTGCGAAGGTTCGGGTGCTCGATGTGTTCCGTTCGGCGGACGACATCAGCCCGGGACTTGCGGTGGCGTTCAACGACCTGGTGGCCGGTGCGAATTCGCAGCTCGACTACGTGGCGATCCAGGCGTTCAACGAGGTGACGCGGGTGATCCAGATCAACGAGACCGGGACGGCCCGGGATGCATCGGCGAAGGGGTTCATCCTGAACATCGGCGCGTCGTGGGCGCGCAACGAGTCGCTCTCCCGCCTGGAAGGATCCGGCTCGCGTTCGGACATGCTTTCGGTTTCCGTTCCGGCCCGCGAGCAGGAATACGACCAGCGCACCTACCAGCACCACGTTGCCGAGGGCGCGTATTCGGACCTGCTCTACAAGAACTCGCTGTATGACAACGCGAAGACGATCTTCTCCGGGTTGATCTATGTGGGCGAGGGCGCGCACAACACCGATGCCTATCAGACGTGTCGGAACCTGATGATGAGTGATACCAGCGAGGCGAATTCGATGCCGGGCCTGCAGATCAACGCGGACCAGGTGAAGTGTTCGCACGGCAGCACGACCGCGCAGATCCACGACGACGAGATCTTCTATCTGTGCGCCCGCGGGATTGATCCGGTGAGCGCGCGCCAGTTGATCGCCCGCGGGTTTTCCGTGGAGGTGGTCGAACGGCTCGGTGACGACGCCGTCGAGGAACTCATCCTGAAGTTCATCGACGACAAGTTCGCGCACATCGCGAGCGGGGGGGCTTGAGGCGTTGTTTCAGTCAGGATATAAGTGGTCGTTTGATTGAGGCGGCCGCATGTTGGCGGAAGTTGTGGTTTCGTGAGGCATGGGTCTCACGAACTTCCGTTCCACATCAAAAAGAAGGCGCTCCTGAGAATTTAGTGGGTTGAGGGATGGCATGTCGGGATCACGAGACCGCCAGCGATCCAGTAGGCGATGGCGCGGAAGTTCTCGAAGCGCCGGTATCCGCGTGCTCTCCGGCGGGCGAGTTGGAGGAGGCCG
>JAUTCT010000091.1 GCA_030673875.1 Verrucomicrobiota bacterium JB025
AACGGCCTCCTCCAACTCGCCCGCCGGAGAGCACGCGGATACCGGCGCTTCGAGAACTTCCGCGCCATCGCCTACTGGATCGCTGGCGGTCTCGTGATCCCGACATGCCATCCCTCAACCCACTAAATTCTCAGGAGCGCCGATTAGGTTTCCATGGTGATCGGGATAGGCTTTGCGTTTTCCGTTGTGCTTGGCGGGATGGTATCATCCATCGACTTGCTAGAATCAGCTGTGCATGAGAATTTGAATGACAACTCTCTGATAACCGAATAGAAAAAACAACAAATGATAAAACCCATAAACTTGATTGGATTGTCCGCGTTTCTCGTCGCGGCAGGAGGCGCCCAAGGGGCGATCTCGATACACGGCTCTGCGACTGGCTACCAGAGCAGCGACAAGGACTGGCTGAGCAATACCGTCGACGACATCGACGGCAACGGCCTCGGCACCGACGGATTCATTTTCTTCGGTGACTTCGACGATGTTTACGAAGGAAATGTGACTTGGGGTGGGGGAGGATCCGTCACCGCCATTAGCGAAGAACTGATCACCTACACGCTGCCAAGCTATGTGACAGCCGCGACGATCGGGGCCGATGCGGGTTCGAAAATCGGCCAATTCGCGGGGTATGAAGCCATCGACAGTCCGGTCGCGCTCGATGGAACGGATGTTGCGTGCGGCAATATCACTGTAACCGGCGCTGGCGAAGTGCTCAACTTCACGATCAGCGGCCTATCCTCAGGGACGGTGGTTCGCGTCGGGTTGCTTGGAGCTGTTTTGAACGACGACGCCCGTGCACGCTTTGACGCGCCGACCATTGGATTGAACGACGGCTCCGACACGGTTTACGTGACGGAATTGCCCAACCTGTCGGACGGTACCGCCGGAGCCAGCCTCGGTTGGGTGTTTTTCGACATCGACAGCAATGGCGACTACTCGGTTTTGGTTCCACCGGATGCCACTGGAGTCGATCCGGATGTCACTGGATTTGGCGGTATGACGTTCGATACGATCCCCGAACCTTCTTCCGCTTTGTTTTTCGCGTGCACGCTGCCGGTTCTGCTCACGTATCGCCGTCGTTCGCGGCGTTGAGACGACATATTTGAAGAATTGCGGTGGTTTCCCGGAGCCACCGCGATTTTTGCCGGAAAGTCCAACAATTCCGGGGAAAACCCTAACCAAACTATTTTTGTGAAAATAAACCCATTGAGGAAATCCCTCCTCACCCTCACCAGCCTCGCCCTGACGGGCACGCTTCAGGCTGGCATCACCGTGCATGGCTCGGCGACGGGCTATCAGAGCAATGACAAGGACTGGCAGAGCAACGTCATTGACGACATCGACTTCAACGGCCTCGGGACCGACGGTTACATCTTCTTTGGCGACTTTGACGGCGCCGGCGGCAATGAAACCTACGCCGGAGGTCCGGGAGGCGACATCACAGCGATCGACCCCGCCCATGTGACCGATGTGCTGCCAAGTTACATCACCTCGGCGACCATGGGGGCCAATGTCAGCGGCAAGATCGGCAGTTTTGCCAGCTATGAAGCACTCGATAACCCGCTGATTGGCGATGGGACCGACGGGTTTTGCGGGAACATCATCATCCTGCAGGATACCGCTGGCGAGGCCTTGAATTTCACCATCAGCGGTCTTTCCGCCGGCGAGACCGTTCGCGTTGGTGTGGTGACGGTCTTGAATGACGATGCCCGCGCCCGCTGGGACATACCGACCATCGGCATCACGGACGGCGTCAACAGCGCATATGTCACGGATTTGCCGAACCTTTCGAGCAGCGAGGACACGACCGGGCCGGGCTGGGTGTTTTTTGACATCGACAGCGACGGCGACTACACGCTTCTGCTTCCCCCGGATGCGGCCGGCACCGATCCGGACCATACCGGGCTGGGCGGCGTGACCTTTGATTCCGGCGTTCCCTCGGATCCCGACAGCGATGGCGACGGGATCCTGGACTGGTGGGAACGGGCGAAGACGGGCTCACCGGGAAACCTGACCGACCTCAACGGTCTGGCCAGCGGGCCGGGGCCGGGCGCCGGCACGGGTGACTTTGACGGCGATGGCCTGAGCGATCTCGAAGAGTTCAATCTTGCAGTGACCGACGCGACCTATCCGACGCTCGATCCGACGCTTGCCGACACGGATTCCGACGGGCGCAACGACGGCGATGAAGTCAATGGCACCACGGGGCCTCCGGCGATTCCTGCGACCGACCCGACCGATCCGGACCACGATGACGACGGCCTGCTCGACGGGGTGGAAAGCAACAGCGGCAGCTACGTGGATGCGAACGACACCGGCACCAACCCGACCGTCGATGATTCGGATGAGGACGGCTTGGTGGACGGGTTCGAGGTGACCAACCACGGCGCGGGATATGATCCCAACGTGGATGACTCCGCGACCGACTTCGACGGCGACGCATCCACGGTGGCAAACGAGTTGCTGGTCGGCACCAACGTGCTGCTGGCGGATACCGACAGCGACGGCTTTTACGATGGCGCGGAAACCAACACCGGCACCTTCGTTTCCTACAACTACAGCACCAACACCGGCGACACCGGCACCAATCCGCTCGATGACGACAGCGACAACGACGATCTGCTCGACGGGGTGGAAACCGCGACCGACATCTATGTGAGCCCGACTGATACCGGGACCGATCCGACCATCGATGATTCGGATGAGGACGGCCTGGAAGACGGCTTCGAGGTGACCAACCACGACGCGGGATATGACCCGAACGTGGATGATTCCGCGACCGACTTCGACGGCGACGCATCCACGGTGGCAAACGAGCTGCTGGTCGGCACCAACGTGCTGCTGCCGGATACCGACAGCGACGGATTCTACGATGGCGCGGAAACCAACACCGGCACCTTCGTTTCGTACAACTACAGCACCAACACCGGTGACACCGGCACCAACCCGCTCAATGACGACAGCGATGGGGACGGCCTGCTCGATGGCGTGGAAAGCAACAGCAAAACCTACTCGAACCCGACCGACACCGGAACGGATCCGAACGGATACGATTCGGACGGAGACCGCTACAGTGACGGGGTGGAAGTGGCGAATGCCACCGACCCGACCGACAAGACGAGCTTTCCGGCCTTCGCGGCGGATTACGCGGAAACCGGCGGCGACTGGCTGAGCATGGGCGACAACGACATCGATGGCGACGGAGGCCTTGGCACCGACGGATTCTTCTTCTTCGGTGACTTCGACGGAGCTGCGGAGAACAACCAGGACTTCACGCACCACGTGGCGTCGGTTCCCAGCTACGTGAGCGAAATCGCCGCTGGTGCGGACCTGATCGCCGTGGCCGCCGAGTATGATGGCTACGGAGCGATCGACGATCCGATCCTGCTGGACGGCACCGACGGCTACGGCGGGGTTGCTCTTGGCTCTGGAGCTGGAGTGGCCGGCGCGAGTTACGACTTGCTGACCTTCACCATTGCCGGTCTGCCCGAGGGCACCACCGTCCGGGTGGGTGTTCTGGGTGGCGTGGAGGCAAACTCCGACGGCCGCTGGGATCCCACCTCGATCACCCTGAGTGACGGGACCACCAGTGCCACGGTTGGCGATCACGACCTCAACCCGCTGCCCGCCAGTCCGGGTGGAGTGAATGCCGGCTGGGCGTTCTTTGACGTCATCACGGACGGCGTTTACACGGTGTCCGCCACCCAGCGCCTGAGCACCCAGGGTGCGGGGATCGGTGGTTTGACCTTTGATTCCTCCACCGGCAACGACCTTGCGCTGGCGATCGAAAGCTCCGGCACGGATCTGGTGTTCACGTGGGAGAGCAAGACCGGCAAACTCTACAATCTGCTGCGCAGCACCGACCTCTCGACACCGCCATCCACTTGGGAGGTCTGGCAGGCCGGCATCCCGGCCGATGGCTCGGGAACGAACGTCGAAACCTATGCCCGCCCGGCTGACCCGCGGAGCTTCTTCGTGCTGGCCGAAATGGACGCGCCGGCGCTCTTCGAGGAAGACTTCGAGGGCGATAACGGCGGCTTCACCACCGCCGTGACCGCAGGCACCGAATGGGCCTGGGGCGCACCGAATTCGGCCGGCTTTGGCGGCTCGGTCAGCGCCGGCAACGGCGAGTCCGCGAACTGCTGGGGCACCGACATCGGGGCACCCGGATTCTATGTGAATCCGACCACCGAGAGCTGTTTGCGCTCCGCGGTGATCGACCTCACGGGAGTCGCCGCCGCCGAGTTGAGCTTCGCCCAGGCCATTGACATCCACGGCAACGACACGGTGACGGTCAACATCATCGACGACACCACGGACACGGTGATTGCCGCGGACATTGTGAGCATTTCGGACGGTAACGTCACGTCGGCGGCATGGACGACGGTCGGGCCGGTCGAGATCCCGGCCGCCGCGCTCGGGCAGGCGGTGCGGATCGAGTGGTGCTTCAGCGGCACCGGCGGCACCACGGAAGACTACCTGGGCTGGTACATCGATGATGTGCTGGTCGAGGAACCATGACGGTGAAATGTCTCGTGAGTCACGAGACATGAACCAACGATCTGGCGGCACCCGGTTGATTATCGGGTGCCGTCCTTTCTTTTAGCATATGGCCAGCGGGCTCCGGATGCTTTGACTCCGTTGCTTTTCATCAAGGCCAGCCGAAGATGGCGAAACCCAACCCATGAATTCCCGTGAAATTTGAGAATCCACAGCGACTGAGTGTTATATTAGGCATCCTGACTGGATTTGGCGTTGCCAATCCGGCCTTCGGCGGCGCCTCGATCAGTGCGGCCGGGGACGGCTCCGGTTATGACGAGCCGGACGCCGCGTCGTTCCGGTCGTCGGGAGTCGCCAAGAGTTTCGATGCGGACGGCGACGACATCTTTGGCAGCGCCGGAACCTTTTTCTTCGGGTTGGGCGGGGACGCCAATGTGAATGGCCAGCCGTTCGCCCGTCATTCCGCCAGTCCGCCGGATTGGGTGACCGGAGTTTCGGCTGGAGCCGATTTTAACTCGGTGGCCGAATACTCGACGTATTCGCCGATCGACGATCCGACTGTGGAACCCGCGGCGGATGTCGCCGACTGGCCGCGGTCGGCGATCGGTCTTTCGACGCGTGGCGGCGCGGGCACGTGGTCGGAGATCCTGACGTTCACCATCGATGCGTCGGCACCGGCCGTGTTCCGGTTGGGAGTCATGGCGGGCAACGAGAGCAATGATGACGGGCGCTGGGATCCGGCCGGGCTGCGTCTTTCGGTGGATGGCGGTGGTGCCGTGGAGGTCACGGACCTGCCGGTCATCGACACGAGCACGGTGGGCATGGTGTTTTTTGACGTCGCCACGGATGGCACGGGTGGCAGTTTTTCGCTCGAAGGGCAGCAGCGGTTGGACGGGCAGGGTCCGAGCATCGCGGGGCTGACCTTTGACGATCCGAACGCGGGCATCCTCGCCGGGTATGATTTCGATGATGGAGCCGGCAATGCCACCACCGCGGTGACGGTCGGCAGTCCCCGCGTGATCGCCAGCAGCTTCACCACCGGAGCCGGGCTGAACGACTTCATCTCCAACAACGCCAACGGCCTGGCGGAAGCCACGGATGCGGAAGGTGCGGAATTCGGCACCGCGAACCCGATTTCGTTCGGTGGCGCGCAAAGCGACTTCGGGTTCACCGACATGGACAATGCCGACGACCTGGAAACGGCGATCGGCAACGGGGACTACATGGCCTTCACCGTGAGTCCGAACGGCAACTACGTGCTCAATTTGAGCCGGTTCACGTTCCGCACGCGCGCCAACCAGGCGGACAACTCCGCGGAACGCTGGGCCTTGTTTTCCTCGGTGGATGGATTTGAGGGCGAGGCATGGATCGCCACGGGTGAAACGACCGACATCGGCAGTTGGAGCGGTGACAGCAACCGCGTCGTGGTCGATTTGTCCGATGCGAGGTTCCAGGCATTGTCCGGCCCGGTGACGTTCCGGCTCTACATCCACGGCGGCGATTCGAATTCCGGGTCGGCCACCTTGTTCGACAAGGTGTTGTTGATGGGCACTACCGGAGAAGGTGATCCGCCGGTGATCGACTATTTCGTGGTCGCCCACACGGAGACGGACGGGACGGCCAAGGTCGCCTGGTCGGTGACGGACGCCACATCGGTGAGTCTTCTCGATGCCTCGGGACTGCCGGTCGACGGTGTTTCGGGTGCGCAGGGCACGGCGGACGTTTCATACGATCCGGGTGACTCGTTCACGCTGGTGGCGGACCGTGACGGTGTGGAGCGGACGGCATCACGCGATGCGCCGGATTCTCCCGCCGCGGCGGGCGTGGTGACCTTCACGTTCAGTGAGGCGACGGGGGTCGGCGATGCCGGCGGCGTCGTCAACCGCCGTGACCCGAGCGATGTGATCAAGGTCGGCGACACCTGGCACGTCTGGTACAGCCGGATGACCGGTGGGGTCACCAGCGGATACGATGCGACCGTGTGGCACGCCACCTCGACCAACAGCGGGCACGACTGGGTGGAGCAGGGCGAGGCGGTGGCCCGGGGTGGCGAGGGCGAATTTGACGAGGTGAGCGTCTTCACGCCGAACATCCTCCATCACGACGGCACCTACTATCTTTACTACACGGGGATCACCGATGCCGACGGTGACGGCGGCATCGGTGACGATGAAACGGCGATCGGCGTGGCGACTTCCGACAGCCCGTACGGGCCGTGGACGAAGCCTGCCGGCAATCCGGTGCTGGAAGTGTCGGCGGACGCCACCAAGTTCGACAGCTTCCGGATCGATGATTCCTGCATGGCGGTGCGCGGCGGCAAGGTGTGGTTGTATTACAAGGGCAGGGGAGTCGGCCTGAGTTCGACGGAAACGAAGATGGGGGTTGCGGTGGGCGAGACGGGACTGGGGCCGTTCGTGCGCCAGAACGACGGTGATCCGGTGCAGCCCGGCGGCCATGAGGTGCAGATCTGGGTGGATGAAAACGAGGGCGTCTATTCGATGGTCAACGGGGTGGGGCCCAGTGATCTCACCCATACGATCCAGTTTGCCGCCGATGGCTTGAACTTCTTCAAATACGCCGACATTTCGGTAACCGAGCCGAGCGCACCGGGGCTGTTCCGCCGGGAGTTGACCGATCCTTCCGCGGGCGGCCGGCCGGACTGGGGCATTCGCATGGTTTCCTCCAGCGGCAGCCGCTACCTCGGCCGCTACGAGATCGATATCCCGGTTCCCATGGTCACCTTTGATTTTGATGCGGTGACCGGAGTGGGCCCGGAAACCGGAATCTACCGGCGTGACCCGAGTGACGTGATCAAGGTCGGCGATACCTGGCACGTCTGGTACAGCAAGCCCGAGGGCGCGGCGAACGGACCGTCGACCATCTGGCACGCCACTTCGACGAATGCCGGCATGGACTGGGTGGAGCAGGGCATGGCGGTTCCGCGCGGCACGGACAGCTGGGATTCGGACAGTGCGTTCACCCCCAACATCCTGCTGCACGGGGGCACCTACTATCTCTACTACACCGGGGTGGGGCCGGACTACTGGACGACCAGCGGGTATGTGGAGGAGCAGAAATTCCGCATCGGTGTCGCGTATTCGGACAGCCCGTATGGTCCGTGGACGAAGCATGACGGGAACCCCATCCTGGTTCCCTCCGGGGACACCACGAAGTTCGACAGCTTCCGGGTGGATGATTCCTGTCTGGCGGTGCGGGACGGAAAAATATGGCTCTATCACAAGGGTCGGCCGTGGGGGCTTGGCGCGACGGAAACCAAGATGGGGGTGGTGATTGCGGACGACCCGCTGGGGCCGTTCGTGCGTCAGAACGACGGCGATCCGGTGCAGCTCGGCGGTCACGAGGTGCAGATCTGGATGGACCGGCACCAGGGCGTCTATTCGCTGGTTGGCAGCGTGGGGCCGGACGAGCTGACCCACACGATCCAATATGCCTCCGACGGCATGGACTTCCGGTTTTATGCCGATGTTTCGACCAGCGATCCCAGCGCGCCGGGCATGTATCGCAGCGAGCTGACCGATCCGTCCGCCGGGGGCATGCCGGAGTGGGGGATGCACGGGGTTTCCTCGCTCGGGCGCTTTGCGGTGGACTTCAACGAATCGAGGCTGACCCGGATCGTGCTGGATCCCGGCACGATTGTGGAGGGAAACCGGGTCGGGGATGTGGTGGGAGCGCTCAGCGTCACGAATGGCGCGGACCATGCGTTTGAAATGCTGCCGATCCTGAACCCCGACGCCTTCGTGGTCTCCGGTGCGGAGGTTTCTGCGGGCACCGTGTTTGACACTTCCATCTCGAGCGGGCTCGGGCTGTTTGTCCGGGCGAGCTCGGATGACGCGACCGTCGACGGTTACTTCGATGTCGAGGTGCTGGAGGCCGACGGCCTGCGGAAGTGGCGGCTCGACCAGTTCGGCGCCGCCGTGCTCGCGCAGCCGGACTTGGAAGCGACCGTCTGGGGGGACGAGGCCAATCCCGACGGCGATGCGTTTGCCAACCGCAGTGAGTTCACCGCCGACACCCTGCCGATGGATGGCGGGTCCTTCCTGCGGATCGAGTCGTTTGCCAGCGACGGCGGTCTGGTGGAAATGTCATGGTCCGGCGGCGTGGAGGCGACCCAGTATCTCGAGTCCTCGCCGACGCTGGATGCGGGCGACTGGACGGTGGAGGCCAGCTACCCGCCGCCGACTCCGGTCTCCAACTTCTGGAGCGGCGTGGCGGAGCCGGAGGGCGATGCCCGGTTCTATCGGATCCGGGTGGAGCGGTGAGTTCCAACGACCAGGCGCATGAAGACATTGAGACGAAAATCCATCGGCCTGCTGGTCGGCGCGTGGGTCGGCGTGGCGGCCGGTCCCGTTGCGTCCCGGGCGGCGGCCGGCACGGGGCAGCCGAACTTCATCGTCATTCTGACTGACGACCAGGGATACGCGGACCTCGGGTGTTTCGGCGGCACGGAGGTGTCGACGCCGCGGATCGACCGGATGGCGGAGGAAGGGGCGAGGCTGACCAGCTTTTACGTCGGGGGAGCGGTATGCACGCCGTCGCGCGCCGCACTGATGACCGGGAGCTATCCGAAGCGGATCGGCATGGCCGGCGGGGTGTTGGTCTCCGGTGACGCGAATGGACTGAACCCGGACGAGGTGACGATCGCCGAACTGCTGAAGGGCGTTGGCTATGCCACCGGAATCGTCGGTAAATGGCACTTGGGCGACCAACCGGTTTTCCTGCCGCCCCGGCATGGGTTCGACGAGTATTTCGGCATTCCCTACAGCCACGACATTCACCCGTATCATCCGAACCGGGGGGATGAATTTCCGCCGCTCCCGCTGCTGGACGGGGGACGCGTGGTCGAGCTTGAACCGGATGCGGATTTGCTCACCCGGCGGGTGACCGAGCATGCGGTGAATTTTATCGAGGCCCACCAGGACGGGCCGTTTTTCCTCTACGTCGCCCATCCGGCGCCGCACCGGCCGATCAGCGTGTCGCCGCCATTTCTCGACGGGGTTTCCGACACGATTCTCGACGCGCTCGCCGAGGAGGAGGCGACGGGTACGGTCGACTACGAAGCGCGCGACAACCTCTACCGCCGCGCGGTCAACGAGGTCGACTGGTCGGTCGGGGAAATCCTCGATGCCCTGGATGCGCGGGGCATCGATGAGGAAACGCTGGTGATCTTCACCTCGGATAACGGGCCATCCGTCAACGCGCTCGGGCAGGTGACGCCGCTGCGGGGGAGCAAGGGCAGCACCCTGGAGGGCGGCTACCGGATGCCGACCGTGGTCCGCTGGCCCGGGCGGATTTCTCCCGGCACCACCAACGACGAAATCATGACGACCATGGACCTGCTGCCGACCTTCACCGGGCTGGCCGGGGCCGCCGTGCCGACCGACCGGGTGCTGGATGGCATGGATGTCTGGCCGGTGCTGGGCGAGGGCGGGAGCAGCCCCCACGAGGCGGTTTTCTATTATCAAGGCAACACGCTGCAGGCCGTGCGGTCCGGAAAATGGAAGTTGCGGCTCGGGGTGCTGTATGATCTGGACGAGGATGCCGGAGAGGGCACGGACGTGTCCGGTGAGCATCCGGACATCGTCGCCCGGCTGGAGGGATACATGGATGAGTTTGCCGCGGAACTCGCTGCCAACAGCCGCCCGGTCGGGGCGGTGGAGACCGCACACGAGCTGACGCGGGTGTCGAGCACGGTCCGGTTGGCCGGCGACGGCAGTGGCTACGACGAGACCGGCGAAGCGGCGCAGGGGTTCAGGTCGACCGGCATCGCCAAGGGCTATGATGTCGGGGACGAGGTGGACGGCGTTTACGGCACGGCGGGCTATCTGTTTTTTGGAGACGGGACTGCGGGAACCAATCTGCCGATGACGTCCCAGCTGAGTGATTTTCCCGCCTGGGTGACGGGCCATGAACGCGGTGCGGGGACGGACGCGACGCCGGTGGGGGTGTTTGCGAGTTACCCGAAGATCGACGATCCCACCCGGGAACCGGGGCCGGAGGTGGCGGATTTGGCCAACACCGGGCACGTGCTGGCCGCCAACGAGGGAGCGGGGACCTGGTCGGAGGTCCTCAAGTTCACGATCAGCGAGCATGCCCCCGGATTCCGGTTGGGGGTGATGTCGGGCCACGAGGAGCACGAGGACGGTCGCTGGGACCCGACGGGGATCCGGCTCTCCGTGGCCGGGGGCACCGCCGTCGCGGTCGAGGCGGGGGATCTGGAAAATCTAACGGGCACGGTGGGCATGGTGTTCTTTGACGTGACGACGGACGGCACGACCGGCGACACGTTTTCCATCGAGGCCCGGCAGCGGTTGGATGGTCAGGGCGTGCTGATTACGGGGGTGACCTTTGATTGGCATGCAGTCGAGAGGGTGCCGCTGGAGATCCGCCTCGCGGAGGGGATATCCGGCACGGTCGAACTCAGCTGGGACAGCAAGGTTGGGTTCAACTATCGCATCTGGTCGAGCGAATCGCTGGCGGAGGGGAGCTGGGTTCCGGGTGTGGAAGGTATAGGCGCCACTCCGCCGCGGAACTCCCTGTCGCTGGATTCCGGTGGCGGTCGACGGATGTTCTACCGGGTTGAGATGAAACCGGATTGAATCCAGTGGGATTCCGGAATGTGGTGGAGTTGCGTTTTTGGGTTGAGGCTGAAAATCCCCATGACAGGCAACTGGGGCGGGGTTTCCCATCGGGCGACCGGCGCCGACCATGCCGGTGCGCTTGCTGCGGATGATTGGTTTTCGGGCCGGCGGTTTTTTGTCGGACGCTGCCCGTTTCGCGGAGTCGGGTCGCTCTGGTGGCTGGGGAACCGGAGTGCCCGGTGATTCCGATGCAAGGTGCATTCGAGGTGCTGTTATGCCGATTTTTGGACGGCATGATGGATATATTTCGTCATGGAATACCCTTTTTTGGCGATATGAAATAAGAAGATTATGACCTTAGATGGCACTCTGAGTATTCATCATGAGTATCGTCGATTTTGTTTTTGGCCGTTGCCCGTGATGAAGGCTTTCACTCGAAAAAGAATCCATAAATTAAACCCCATATAAACCCATGAAACCCCGTTCAACTTCAATGAAACTCTGGCTGGCCGGCTTTGCCCTCGCCGGGTTGGCCACTGCAAGCGGTGACATCCTCGCCGGTTACGATTTCGGAACGCCCGCAGCCGGGACGATCGATGCCACGACCGTCGCAAGCGGCGTCACCGCCAGCACCGTTGCAGGTTCTGGCGGCGCATCAACCTTCGCGCTGCAGCAAACCCTTGGCGACAACACCGGATTCGCGGCCAGCGGAACGGCCTTCGGCTCCACGGAAGCCGGCAACTTCGGCGGGTCCCCCGATGGCGCCACCGGGACCAGCCTCGCGGAGGCGATTGCCGACGAGGACTATGTGACGGTCACACTCACCGCGGATGCTCCCGGTTCCCTGAATGTCAGCGGATTTTCGATTGCGGCTTCGATTGCCAACCTCACCAATGGACGGCCTGCGGAGTTTTTCAATGTGGTGGCTCAGGTCAACGGCGGGTCGACCTGGGATGCGTCGGGCGCGCTGTTTGCGAGCGACCAGGAAATTGTGACCGCGCAAGGTCTGACTGACTGGGACGACTTTTTCGTCGATCTCTCCGGCGAAGCTGCCTTTCAGAGTATCGATTCGGTGGAGTTCCGCGTGTATATTTGGGGTGCCAACGGCTCCCTGTATGCCAACCGGAGCAACTATGACCAAATCGTGGTGGAAGGGTCCATCGGGGCCTCGACGGTGCCGATCTGGCAGGTCGATGGCAGCGGCAATTGGTCCGTCCCCGCGAACTGGAGCCCGTCGGTGCCCAATGGCAGCGGGGACGAGGCGCGGTTTAGCGACGCGCTGCCGCTCACGGGGCCGCTGACGGCGACCCTTGATGTGCCGGTGACGGTGGGGCAGTTGTCGATGGACAGCGCCCATTCGATCACCATCGACGGTGCCTCGGCATTGACTCTGGACGGCGGGGGCGCGGCAAGCGTCTCGTCGACCACCGGTGCCCATGAAATCTCCGCCGATGTGAATCTCGTGGACCCGCTCGAGGTGAACCTGTCCACGGGCACCTCGCTCGACATCAGTGGCGCGCTTTCGGGCAGCACGGCGGTGACTTCGGTCGGAGCCGGCCAGCTGACGCTATCCGGCGATCTTTCCGGGTTCTCCGGCGGCCTGACCGCGAACGCGGGCACTCTCGAGGTGGCCGGTAGCGGTGCCAGCTCGGACATCACCGTGAATACCGGTGTCACTTTGAGCGGCGAGGGAAGCCACAGCGGGACCCTGAACCTGGCCGCCGACAGCATCCTGAGCGTCGATCCGGCGACCGCCGGCGCATTCACGACCGGCACGCTGTCACCCACGGCTCCCATCTCGGTGACGACCACGTCGGACGCGACGGGGCTGGGGTCATTCGCGGTGTTGAACTACACGACATATGGCGGCAGCGTTGACACGGACTTCATCGGGCTGAACGAGCGCCTTACCTTCTCGGATGATCTGGCGGGCAGCATCACCGCCACCGCGGTGGGTGCCCAGTCGATCACGTGGACGGCGACGGCGGACGACAACCCGACTTTCTGGGACATCGCCACCAGCAAGAACTGGAGTTCGGCGAATGAATTCTACTACGACGGTGACACGGTGACCTTCAATGATGACGGCGTGGACTTGGTCGACGTGCAAACGGCGGTCGCCCCGGCTGCGGTGATCTTCAGCAACACCGACGGAACCGAATACTATTTCAATGACGTCACCACCAACGTGGAGTCGATCAGCGCCGAGGACGGCGGCATCACCGTCGTGGATGACGGAAATGTGGCATTGAACGTCAAGATCACCGGCAACACCGACATCACTCACTCCGGCGCCGGCACGCTCACGCTCGGTGGCGGAGGCGTCACCAATGACTTCGTCGGCACCGTCACCGTGGATGGCGGCGGCACGCTGCTGAATGGCGGCACCAGCCCGAACAACCTGACCTCGCTCGGTGATTTCGGAAACACCTTCAGTTTCACCAATGGCAGCACCTTTGACATCTCGTCGGGAAGCAACGTGGACCGCGGGTTCAAGGGGTATGGCACCGGCAGTTTCGTCTTCGGGGATGGCACCACCCTTACCAACGCGTCGACCACGACCAAGCGGAACGCATTTGACGACGAGCTCGATTTTGCCGGCGATGTCAGCATCGACGGCGAGGGACGTCTGGACATCTCTGGGCCGATCACGGTTTCCGGCACGGACATCGTCATCACCCTGAACAACACCGTTGGCTGCGTGCTCGGCGGGGACAACAGCAGTCAGTCGATCGCCGAATGGGTGGTCAATGCCGGCACCCTGATCGTGAGCAACGACAATGCCTTGGGCGGTTCCGCGATCGTCACGGTCAATCCGGATGGTTCAATCCGGGGGAACGTCGCCGGAGATCAAGTGCGGGGCATCCCCAACAACATCACCCTGAACGGCGGCAGCATCGAGTCCGGCTATCAGGACAGCGACACCTATCTCTACGGCATGGTCGAGGTGGCCGCCAACAGCGCCATCCGGCCGAACATCAATGACACTGACGACCGTGAGGTCCACCTGCTCGGTGGTCTCAGCGGGACCGGTGACCTGACCCTCGACAGCGGGACGACCGTGATTGATTCCTCGCTCGATTCCGCCGGCTTCACGGGGGCCTTCGTTCTGGAGAAAAACTACGATCGCGCCACCGTCTTGCAACTGCTCGACGGGACGGACCTGACCCATGACATCGTGGTCGGAGACGTCGGTGGCAACAAGTCCATCCAGCTGCCGCTGGACACGTTGGCCGGGATTTCCGGAAACATCACCATCAATGATGTGGATGCCGAACAATTCGACCTCGATGTGCTCGGTGAGGAGGATGTCCTGACGATTTCCGGTGCCATTTCCGGCACCGGCGCGGCCGGGGTGACCAAGACCTCCGCGGGCAGCGTGGTGCTCGAAGGCATCAACACCTACACCGGAAACACCTTCATCTACAATGGCACCGTGACCCTGGCCGACGGTGGACAGCTGACCTTCGCTCCCACCGCCAATGGCGAGAGCACCCAGGCCAGCGGATGGGCTACCGGAACGCTCGCACTGGACGGTGAGATCCACATCGACCTGAGCGGTGCGGACACCACCAGCGGCAATGAATGGCTGCTGATCGACGGCAGTGTCATGACCGCAAGCTATGGCGCCACGTTCACCGTGGGCAGCTCGCTTGGCAGCTTCACCGAGACCGCGGTGGACTCTGGCGTCTGGACGCTCACCAATGGCGATGCCACCTGGACCTTCAGCGAGGCCGACGGCACGCTATCGCTGTCCGGTGGCGGCACCGACTATGACACCTGGGCGGCGCTCTACGCGCCCGAGGACGTCAGCGACACGGGTGCTGACAACGACAATGACGGACTCACCAACCAGCAGGAATACGCCTACGGACTGAGCCCCGTGGATGGCTCCTCGGTGAATGCCTACCTCGCGGAATTCGATGCGGACGCCGGCACCTTCACCTACCAGCGCCGCAAGCAGGCCCTCACCGGACTGACCTACACCGTCGAGATTTCCCTCGACCTTGAGACCTGGTCCGTCGACGGCGGAATCACCCAGACGGCGACGGAAATCGACGCCAACAACGAAAGCGTTCTGGTGACGGTCCCCGGACCGCTTCCGGCCAAGGCCTTCGTCCGGGTGAAAGCCCAGTAATTCCCGGGGCAGCCCGATCCATCAAGCCGTCAGCCCTTTTTTGGGGCTGGCGGTTTTGTGTTTTATGGGGTGATATCAATCAAACCCGCGGGTGGAATCTGTGGCGGACGACACGGACCATCCGGAAAAAACCTTACCATAACATCCGATGAAACTGATCATGGCGACATTGCTGGCGTGCGGCCTGCCGCTCACTGCCGGTGCGCAAATCACGCTGGGAAAGACCATTGCAATTGATTTTGGAACGGATTCGACGGCTGCCAACGCCTACACCGATGTGGTGATTCCGAATGGCGCCAGCGAGTCGTTTCCGGGCACCCTGAAGGACACCACCGGCGCGGAGGTGGCCGGGGTGGGGTTCATGGTGGAGAACCTGACGGGTGATGATACGGGCGACGCCGCTTCGACCGACCGGTTGCTCTCGAACGACAGCTCCAGCACCGGCCGGCTGACCGACGGAGACGAGGTGATCGACGGCTCCGGCGACCGGGCGCATTTTGTTCTCACCTTCACCGGCCTCGATCCCGCCCTGGCCTATGACATCACCGGCGGCTACACCGCAGCCAATGACAATTTCACCGCCATCTGGCAGGCGGCCACCAATGCCGGAAAGTCCTTCACCACGACCACCAGTTCGGGCTACGGCACGCTGCAGGGAGTGCTCGCAGATGCCGGCGGAAACCTGTCCGTCCATGTGATCCGCTCGTCCAATGTCGACGGTCGGCACGTCACGGTGGGCGACCTGTCCCTGACGGCCGTGGAACCGCCGGCACAGCCGATCGGCGTGGGCGATGTGATCCGCGTGGACTTCGGGACGACGGTCCCGGCAAGCGGAAACTACAACGTGATCCACAGCGGGAACCTGTCGGTCACGAATCTCGTCCGGTTTTCCGACGGAACCGCCGTGGGGGTGAACCTCGGCGTCACGGCGACCGCGCCATTCGACAACGCGGCCAATATCGCATCGACCTCCGGATTGGCCCACATCGATGCCAGTGACCCGGATGTCTACGTGGATGGATTCCTGAGCACCGACGGCAACAACGGCCCTGGAAACGACATCATCACGCTGACCTTCACCGGGCTGGACGACAGCCTGTATTATGACCTGTCGGCGGCGCTGGCACGCGATTCGTCAGCCGAGAATTTTTCCACCACCTGGACGGTTTCCGGCGCCACCTCGCAGGTCTCGGACGGCACCGCAGCCAATGGCTTTGTCGCGTTTTCCGGGCTGATGTCGACCGGCGGCACGCTGGTGGCGACGCTCACGGACAACGTGAGGCAGTCCGGGTTGGCACAGTTGGCGCTGGTGGCCACCGACACTCCGCCGCCGGCGCCGGAGTTTCCCCCGCTGGAGCTGCCGTCCGAGGATGTCGTGGTGTTCTTTGACCCGACCGACGCGTATGGCTCGGTGGCGGCCGATGCGCTCGACGCGGTGACGGTCGGCGGAAACTGGGACGCGGTGATGCCGGGGACCAGCCAGTTTGCGGAAAACACCGGTGGATTCGCCTACGTCATGGACGGTGCGGCCGCGCAGGGGAACTACATCGAACTCGCCCTGGACGGTGGCGGCCTGGATTTCTCCTCGGCCGAAGTGGCGATCAATTTCCAGATGCTGGCGACCCGATCGTCCTCGTCCGCGGACGTTCAGACCACCCTGATCGGCTACGACGAAGGTGCCGAGATTTTCCGGCTGAACTACGTGTCCGGTTCGAGCAACACCGGCAGCACCATCACGGCCGTGACCGCGGATGGAGCGGAGTCGATGGGGTTCACGCCCTTGGGGGCGATCGCGGCATCCACCATGCCGTCCGGACTGCAGGATTTCCGGGTCGTGCTGCTCGGAAACCAGGTGCGGTTCGGTGGATCGAGCCTGACCTCGCAGGACGGCGGGGTCCTCAACGCCGCGCAGAAGCTCACCCATCTGCGCTGGGAAATCACCGGCACCAATGCCGGCAACCAGGGGTTCTGGCTCGACGACCTGCAGATCCGCCACGGCGCGCCGGACGTCCCGCGGGATGCGGCCGACCGGCCGAACGTGATCTTCATCCTCACCGATGACATGGGCTACAGCGACCTCAGTTGCTACGGAGCGACCAAGGTGGATACGCCCAACCTCGACGCGCTGGCGGATGGCGGCTTGCGTTTCACCGACTTCATCTCGGCGGCAAACGTCTGCTCGCCCTCGCGTGCGGCGTTCCTCACCGGGGCCTACCCGATGCGCTGCGGGATTCCGATGGCGGTGAACCACCCGAACGAGAACCACTGGTTCCTGGGGCTCGATCCGGACGAAATCACCCTCGCCGAGCAATTCCGCAGCCGGGGCTACAAGACCTGCATGATCGGCAAATGGCATCTCGGCACCGAGGATGTGTTCCTGCCGCACAACCAGGGGTTCGACCATTACTATGGGACCTGGGGCAATGGCGGCGAACTATTCGATGAACGGGAGGTGGCGTTTTCGACCTTCCCCGAGGACCGGCTGACCTCCCTTTACACCCAGCGCGTGCGGGAGCACATCCGGGACTACCGGGACCGGCCGTTTTTCATCTACTATCCGCACAACTATCCGCATAGTCCCTACACCGAGGGGAATGCCTTCGACGGTTCGACCGGCAACGGCACGCGGTCGGATGTGCTCAGGGAGCTCGACTGGGGTATCGGGCAGATCGTTGCCGAGCTGGAGGCCCAGGGGATTTTGGAAAACACCCTGATCGTATTTTCCTCGGACAATGGAGCGGTCCCGCCGTCAAGCTATGCGAACGCGCCTTTCCGCGGTGCGAAATACAACACCTGGGAGGGCGGCCACCGGGTTCCGTTTTTCCTCTATTGGAAGGACCGGATCCAGCAGCCGGCGGTGATGGACACGCCGCAGGTGTGGGCGATGGATTTGTTTCCGACGCTCAGCGAAATCATCGGCGCGCCGATGCCGACGGACCGGGTGTATGACGGCACCAGCCTGGTTCCGCTGCTGACCGGGCAGGCGATCGCGCGCGACGGGGAGGCCCCGTTCTTCTACTACAACGGCGAGAACCTGCAGTGCGTCCGCCGGGGGGATTGGAAACTCCACGTGCCGCGAACCCGCGAGCAACTGCCGTGGTGGGACCAGCAGGGGGCGGTCACGGAATACCGGCTCTACGATCTGGCGACGGATGTGCACGAGGATACCAACCTGGCGGACACCTATCCGGCGATTGTGGATGAGCTCACCGGACTGGCGGATGCGGCGATCCTCGATCTCGGCGAGTTCGAAGTCCCGGGCAGCGGCCAGCGCGGGACCGGCACGATCTTTCCCGAGGTGCCGGTGATCGTCAATCTGGAGGCGGACTGGGATGACGTGGCGGACTGGAACACCCTGAGCGCCGCCGAGCGGGGCAGGGGAACGACCCGGTTTGGCACCGGGGGCGCGGTGAGCCCGGCGGGCGACTACCTGGACGAAACCACCGTGCCGTATGGCTGGGAATACCTGGAGTCGTCCGAGCCGGTCGGCGGCACCGAAGTCGCGCTGACTCCGGGACTGGTGGTAGGGACGGCGGGAAACACCGGGTTCGCCGGATCCGGGTCGGCCGCGCTGCTCGGCAGTGCCACGGCGGGGAGCTTTGTCATCGATTCGGCAAACACCGGCAATGGCGGCGAGCAAGGCACGGATTTGCTGGTCGTTCCCGATGGCGATTCCAGCCGGGACCATGTGATCGTGCGCTACACCATCGACGCGCTGGACGTGTCCTTCGGCAAAACCCGCGCGAGCGTCACGGGGAGCTTTCGCGATTTGGTGGGGGGGACCAGCGACGATTCGATCGTCGTCCATGTGTTCCACAACGAGACCCAGTTGTTCGCCGCGGCGGGTGCGGACGGGCGCCTGCTGGAGGCGGATGGCAGTTTCGAACTTGCCGGACTATCGGTCGCGGCCGGCGACACGATCAGTTTCGTGGTCGGCAGCAACGGCAGCGCGGTGGGTGATGAGGCGGCGCTCAACGCATCGATTGATTTCGAGACGGAGTCGTCGCCCCAGGAACTCTCACTGGGCATCGAAACCGAGGTCGGCTTCGCCAGCGGGTGGGCGGCGCTCGAGCTCCGGGCCACCACCGGTCTGGGCTATCAGGTCGAGCGGAGCCGGGATCTGATCGAGTGGGAATGGGTGGATGACATTCCGTTTCTCCCGGCGTCTCCCTACGACGTGTATGTCGAGGCGGGTGAGGACCGGTTCTTCTGGCGGGTCGGGCCCGGCGAGTGAGCCGTTGCGGTCGCGCGCGGTGGCGGCTGGCCCGATGGCCGGCTTTCCCCTCCAAAAATAGGGTTAGCGGGGAGGCTGGTCCGGGCATAATGGGATCCCGAAACGGCGGAAGCAGAATGCAGATGGCCGTGTCTTCAGAACCCCATTGGAAATGCCCGCCGTCGATTGCGATCCGGATTTGAGAATCCGCTTGAGTGCCCGCTCGAGAGGACGGGGGTGGCGGGCCGTTTGCCGGGGGTGGGCGCGCGTGCGCAGGGCGAGCAAGGCGGGCGGAAACTCAGATTGATAGATAACAGATGAAACGATCCATGCAATGGTTGGCCGGCTTGCTGCTGGCGGCCCCGCTTTTCGCGGAAACCCACCAGGTGAAGGAATCTTCGTTCTGCAAGGCGCAGGTCCCCGGAGCATTTGTCCTGCGGGCGGACGAGGGAAACTGGAACTGGGGGATGGCGCCGATCTACGATGACGACGGGAAACTCCATGTATTCAACTCGATCATTCCCAAGGACGGCAGCTGGATCAAACACAGCCGGATCGGCCACTACACCGCGGACCGCCCGGAGGGGCCGTATGCCTATGTCGGCGATGTGTTTTCCTGTCAGACGGCATCGTACCACAACCCGCAGGTATCCAGGGTCGGCGACACCTACGTGCTGGTCTTCCTGCTCAACCGGCACCAGCAGAACGGGTCGAAACAGGAAGTCGGTCTAGCGACCGCCAAATCGCTGAACGGCCCGTGGAAGGAAAGTCCGCTCAATCCGGTGATTCCGGCATCGGGGAAAATGGGCGGCGCGAACATCGTGCATGCCTCGAACCCGACTTTCGTGGCGGCACCCGACGGCACGTTCCGGATCTACTACAAGTCGATGACCGACAAGCATCCGGTGAAGCAGGGGTTCCGGGAAATCTCGATGGCCGTGAGCGACAGGATCGAGGGGCCGTATGTGAACTACGAAGGCAATCCGGTGCTGAGCTACATGGACAGGAAGGTCGATATCGAGGACCCCTACGCGTTCTACTACAAGGGCATGTATTACATGATTGTCGAGGACCGGCAGGGCGTCAGGGAGATGCTGGAAGGCTCGCCGATTCCGGCGGAGAAATTGAAGAAGGGCGGCTACCGGCCGGGGCTGATCTATCGCTCGAAGGACGGGATCGACTGGGGCCTGCCGGAAATCGGCTACCGCACCAACGCCGACTATTTCGGCCGCGAACTCGCACGCAGCGAACGGCCGAGCATCCTGTGGAAGGACGGCAAACCGGAATATTTGTTCCTCGCCTGCCACGACGACGATCCGACCGCCGGATACTTCGTGAAAATCGAAAGCTGGAATGCCCAATGAGCGTAGGAACCGCTTGACTCCCTGATGCCGGAAAAATCCGAATCGACCCGACCATGATGAAAATTCCCCATATGCTCCCGCTCGCGCTGCTGGCCGGCGCGCTGCCGCTACTCGCTCAGGCGCCCGCTGGAAATGCCCCGAAAAAAGCCAAGCGCAACACCTCGTTCGAGTATCGTTTTGACGATGACTTGAAACAAAGCCCGGAAACCATGGAGAGGCTGGGGAAATGGTTTATCGATGCCAAATTCGGCGCGTTCATCCACTTCGGCGTCTACTCGATGCTCGAGGGCGAATACAAGGGCCGGGGGACGAACCACCGGTATTCCGAGTGGATCCAGTTCGCCGCCAGGATCCCGGCGGAGGAATACCGCGAGGTGGCCGCGACCTTCAATCCGGCGGAGTTTGACGCCGACGAATGGGCCCGCACCTTCAAGGACTGCGGCATCCGCTACGTCGTGATCACCGCGAAGCACCACGACGGCTTCGCGCTCTTCAAGTCGGCGGTGAGCAGCTACAACATCGCCGACCACACGCCGTTCAAGCGCGACCTCATCAAGGAGCTGTGTGATGCCTGCCACCGGCAGGGGCTGAAGTTCGGCGTTTACTATTCCCAGGCGCAGGACTGGGACGAACCGGATGCGCCGTATTTGAACAAGCGCGCCAAGTTGAGCCAACTCCACCCGGAACTGCCGGCGGATTTCAAGCCGGACATGGACCGCTACATTGCGAAGAAGAGCCTGCCGCAGGTCGAGGAACTGGTGAAGAACTACGAGCTCGACTTGATCTGGTTCGACACTCCGGTCGGCATGACCATCGAGCGGGCGAAGTTGTTTCACGACATGGTGCGCAAGCACCGCCCGGACTGCGTGATCAACTCCCGCATCGTGCACGGCGGCAAGGACAGGATGCTGCGGGAAAACCTCGGGTTGTTTGACTACGTCTCGATCGGCGACAAGGAGGTGCCGACCAAAAAACTGCCGGTGTATTTCGAGTCCCCCGACAGCGTGAGTTCGTCGTTCGGCTACAAGACGAAGGGGAAATTCTTCTACCATTCGCCGGAGGAAATGCTGCACCGCTTCGTGCACACCGTCTGCGCGGGTGGCAATGCGCTGATCAACAACGGACCGATGGGCAACGGCCGGCTCGACCCCGAGGCGGTGCGCCTCTACCGGGTGCTCGGGGACTGGCTCAAGGTCAATGGCGAGTCGATCTATGGCGCGCGCCGCAATCCGCTGGACGAACGTCCGGCGTGGGGGGACATCTCCGCCAGCAAGGACGGCGGGACGCTCTACCTGCACGTCCTCGAGTGGCCCGAATCCGGGACGCTTTCGCTTGCCGGGCTCCCGTCCGCGGCCGGTTCCGCAGTCATGCTGGCAACCGGTGAAACGCTCGGGTTCAGCCAGGAAGGCGGGACGCTCAAGCTGGCGCTTCCGGCCAAGGCCCCCGATGCTCTCGACACGGTGATCAAGCTCAGCCTGTGATCCGATGCCCCGGAATGGCGCGTTCCGTTCCGATTGAAAAACCCACGATGACGAATAGACCGATGAAACTGGTGCAATGGATTCTGGCCGCCGGCCTGCTGGCGGGAACGACCGCTCACGCGCAAATCGAACCGACCTGGGAGTCGCTCAAGCAGCACTATCAGGTGCCCGACTGGTTCCAGGACGGCAAGATCGGCGTTTGGTTCCACTGGGGGATTTCCTCGGCGGCCGACGAAAACCGGCCGAATGACGGGTCCCACTACGGCCGGCGGATGTATTCGCCGCCGCCGGATGGCAAGCCGAAGAGCGAATACAACATGAACGAGACGCTCACCCAGTGGCACATCGAGCGCTACGGGCCGCTGGAGGAATTCGGCTACGAGGACCTGATCCCGTTGTTCAAGGCGGAGAAGTGGGACCCCGACGCGCTGGTTCGTTTCGTCAAGGACAACGGCGCATGCTTCATCATGCCGGTGGCGACCCATCACGACAACTTCGACATGTATGATTCGTTCCACCCGTGGAACTCGGTGAAGATGGGACCGAAACGGGACACGCTCAAGGAATGGAAGCAGGCCGCCACCAAACACGGCCTCAAGTTCGGGGTGTCCACCCACCTCTATTGGTCGCCGCGGTTTTTCGCCAACGCCCGCAAATACCAGAAGCCCGGCACGCCCGAGTGGTCCTTGTTCAACATGGACTACCACCCGCGGAACTACAGCAGTCAGGACAGCTGGAACGAGCATTGGTATCAGCGCTGTTGGGAACTGATCGAAAAATACGATCCGGACATGTTCAACAACGACTCACCGTATCCGAAGATCGGCCCGGGCAAGGGGCTCGGCATCAAGTTGTTCACCGATTACCTCAACCGCGACCTGAAGGAAAACAACGGCAAACAAACCGTGGTGCTGTCCTTCAAGGACCCGGACGCCGACCGCGAAGCCTTCACCTACAACCTCGAGCGCGGCAGCGCCGGAGACATCAAACCCGAACCGTGGATGTGGGCGACCGACCTCTCCGGCAACTGGTTCTACCGGAAGAACGCGGTCAACCGCATGAGCATCCCGGTGATGGTCGGCAACGCGGTGGACGCGATCAGCAAGAACGGGGTGGTGATGCTCAACATCGCGCTCAAGGGCGACGGCACGATCCCCGGAAATCAGGCGGCCTACCTCACCGCCTTCGGCGATTTCCTCAAAATCAACGGCGAGGGCATCTACGGCAGCCGGCCGTGGAAAACCTTCGGCGAAGGCCCCCTGCGGATGAAGGACGGACGCCAGGGCGAAAACAAAAAGGAATTCTCCCAACAGGACATCCGCTTCACCACCAAGGACGGAAACCTGTATGCCTTCGTGCTCAAGAAACCGACCACGGACATCCTGATCGAAACCCTCAGGACCGGCGGCGTGCTGGAGCGGGAGATCACGGACGTCACCATGATGGGCGGCAGCGGGAAAATCACCTGGACGCGCACCGCGGACGGCCTGAAAATCCAGATCCCGGAAACTCTTCCGGTTTCCCTGGTGACCGGATTCAAGCTGACTCTGGCCAATTAGCCGGCGGATTCGTCCGAACTGGCTTGTCGATGGTCCCGTGGCTGATGCCCCGGGGCCTTGTTTTTGCGGTGGAAACGCGGTGTTTTCGCGCGTGGGTAGGGCCGTGGAACCCTGCGGTTGCGGACCTTGGACGGGCCGGGTTATCCGAATTTCGAAAGATATGATCTCTTGCGTTCCGTCCTCCGACCATCTAAAAAGGGGGTTGTCGTCTTGTAGGGATATTGTAATGTCCTACAGTCGATCTCTCGGCAAGGGTTCCGCAAGGGGCTCTTCGTTTGAAAAATCCAAAACCCATAGAGGTGCTCCGTTGAGGAGATTGCCTCGAAATTTGCAATGACTCGTGCATTAAAAACTCCCAAAATCCATCTGAAACCGCAGGCTCGGAACCAAGGGTTTGCCCTGATTATCACCGTTTCGATGCTGGCGCTCATCGCCGTGATCGCGGTCGGCTTGTTGAGCTTGAGCAGTGTCGCGCTCCGCAGCGCGTCAACGAACGAAAGCCGTCAGGTCGCACGCTCCAACGCCAGACTGGCGATGCTGCTGGCGCTGTCGCGGTTGCAGGAACTCGCCGGCCCGGACACCCGGGTCACGGCGCCCGCATCCGCCGTCGCCCAGGTGAACGGCCGTCAGCAGCTTTGCGGCGTGTGGCGTTCCTGGGAAGGGGACGATCACGACAGCTCCGGCATGCCGGTGGCTCCCAACTACGGCGCGAAACTCGTGGACGCCACGGATTCCGGATCAGGCAGCGGGAAATTCCTCGGTTGGCTGGTTTCCGGGGATGCCGGCAGCAACGACGTCCGGTCGCCGGCGACTCTGGCGGAAGGCAGTTCCACCGTGCCCTTGTTGTCGGATGGCACGCTGGGAAGCAGTGCCGACAGCACCGACGAGGTGCACCTGACGCCCACGATGGTCACCAATGGCAGTGGTTCC
Organism: Verrucomicrobiota bacterium JB025; assembly: GCA_030673875.1. Classification (GTDB taxonomy): domain Bacteria; phylum Verrucomicrobiota; class Verrucomicrobiia; order Verrucomicrobiales; family Akkermansiaceae; genus Luteolibacter. Next base: position 24,785 of record JAUTCT010000091.1, read on the forward strand.
GCAGGCAGCTACGCATGGTGGATCGAGGGCGAAAACACCAAGGCGCGGCTCAAACCGGTCGAGGAAGCCGATGACACGTTCGAGGCAACCGAACAAATGCTGGTTTCCCCCGGGCCGAACGGATCGGAGTTCAATATTGGTGACACCTCGGACGCCGACCTTGCGATCACCCGACCCTCGCTGGATTTCATCGCCGATGATGAATCGGTGCGGCCGGCGGAGTTTTTCCACGACCTCACGGTGACCTCCCGCGGCTTGCTGACCAATACCGCGAACGGCGGCTGGCGGCGTGACCTGTCGCTGTTGTCCGAAAACTGGTCGTCGGTCAGTGACGGCTTTTCCGCGTTCACCCGGAGCCCGGGCGAAGTCATTGAATCCGGCAAGTCGTTCTCCGGCGGAAGCTCGGACCCGTTGATCTACCCGTGGAGCACGGGGCAGAAATTCGGCGACTCCGTGAGCTGGTCGGCGCTGGTGGATTTCGCGACCCAATACAAGCAGCTCAAGACGGTCAGAAACGTCTCCGCCTCCGAGGTGGGGGAGGTCTATGAGGTGACCAACACCGATCAGGCCGACTGGGTCGACATCGTGCAGCGCATCCCGGTGATCGCGAGGATCCATCTGGTCGTCTCGCTCTCCTCCACGGCGGATACTTCGAATTCCGGCAAATATTTCCCGGCGATCATCCTCAACCCGGTGGTGACGATGTGGAATCCCTACAGCGTCGCGCTCGATCTGAGCAGCTATCAGAACTATTTCGTTTCCTTCAACGATTCGTGCTGCCCGCTGAACTTCACCTTCAAGGTGGACAGCAGCACGTCCACCTACGATCTGGCCAAGATCACCACGAAAAACAGCGGCAACCAGGACAACATCACCGGGAAAATCCAGGCCAACTCGCCGACGACCTGGCTGCCGGGCGAGGTCCGGGTGTTCTCGGCAGCGGGCAGCACCACGGCGGACACTTCCAAGGGAACGACCGTCACCTTCCAGGCCGGCTACCGTCCGGACAGCGGACTCCGGTACGAGCTCCCCAACTTCTCGAGCCAGACCGGCGACACCGAGTTTTCCGTGACGCAAGCGGTCAATAGCGCGACTTTCTCCGGCCCCAACGTCAATGGCACCGGCTTCTACTTCACCCACAACCGGGGAACCAAGCAGACCCTGCCGCGCACGACCAACGTGCAGTGCATGCTCGATCTGGATGACGCGCAGAAGATGCTCGGCGAGGAGGTGGCGCTCAATGAAATGACCAATCCTCCCACGCTGGCGGAGCTGGCGCGCTCGCCCCAGCCGATTGTTTCCATCATCAGCAGCATGCGCTTCGGCCGCGATACCAATGACACCTATGGCGACGTCGTCACCAACGGCATTCACAACATGAACCCGATCGTGGGATACATGACGGATGGTCCGGATGGATCCGTCGCCGGCGGCCGCTTCGACGCCTTCCCCTACAACGTCCAGTTCTTCGCGGTGAACTCGGTCGCCGACCCCGGCATGCCCAGCGGCATCGACGACGATCTGGAAGGATATGTCGGCAGCGGTTTCGGGTCCGGCGACGGCCTCTCGAACCTGATCCTGCTGGAAATCCCGACGCGCCCGCTGCGGAGCATCGGCGACCTCCAGCACTTCAACGTCAACGCCTGCAATGCCAAGGCGCCCTTCACGCTCAATGCCTTCGGCAACAGCCGGGCCGCTCCGTTCATCGAAAAGGACGAGATCAAGATGGCCTCCGGGACCGGCCACGACCACAGCTACGCGATCAACCACGTGCTGGCCGACGACTGGTTTGTCTCGTCGATCACTCCGGATCCCCGGGATTGGAGCTCCTCGCTGAGCCGCAGTCTCAGCCAGGTGTATGAGGACCACCTCAGCGGCGACCAGGCGCTGCCAAACCACTACTACGTGCCCGCTCCCGACGCCGAGGACGCGTCGACATTCCTGAGCGACCGGGATGCCTGGCAGAAGGTCGCGGCGGAACTCGAGGTCGAGGGCATGTTCAACATCAACTCCACTTCGGAACTCGCGTGGTCGATGCTGCTGAAACGGAATTTCGGGTCGGATGCTGCCGCGGATGATCCGGGGGTGCTCACGTTGAATGACTCCACGCCGGGGAATACCCGGGCCAGCGTGAGCCTGGAATCGGACGACGGCGGGGCCTTCCCCCGCAGCGTGCTGACCTCCGACAGTGCGGCCGGTCCGGGGGGCTTCTCCCTGCTGTCCCAGCCGATCCGCTTTTCGGACGACGAGATCACGGCGCTTGCCAAGGAAATCGTCACCGAGATCAAGCAGCGCGGGCCGTTCCTTTCTCTGTCGGAATTCTTCAACCGCCAGTTGTCGAGTGATACGGATCTGGCGCATGCCGGGGCGGTGGAGGCCGCACTGTTGCGGATGTCCGAGGGCGGCAGCAGCGAAAACCCGTATCGCGATCTCCAGTCGGTCTTTGCGGACGATGCCTCCTCGCAGGATGTGCTCGGCAACGCGCTTTCCTATCCGTTTGCCAAGGCCGCCGAGGGAAGCGCCGCCTATGGCTTCCCGGGATGGACGCGCCAGGCCGACGTGCTGAGGCCGATCAGCGGCATCCTCTCGGCCCGCGACGACACCTTCACGATCCGCGCATACGGCGACGCCCGCGACCCCTCGAGCAACGAGGTCATCAGCAGGGCCTGGTGCGAGGCGGTGGTGCAGCGAAAGGCGGGATATGTTGACAGTTCCTCCGACACTGGAGACGATAAATACACGCTTCCTTCCGAAAGCACCCTCAAGTCCGGGGTCAACCACGTGTTTGGCCGGCAGTTTGTGATCACCCAGTTCCGCTGGTTGAGTGCCGAGGAAGTGTAACAAAACCCAGGAACCTGGCAAAAACCACGGAACCTCAGATTCAAAACCCAAAACCCAATGCAATACTTCATCTCCAGATGGCTGACCGCCGCCATGACCTGTCTTCTAACAGGAATCGCTCAGGCCGAGCGGCCGGTGCAGCTGCTCTACTACCAGTCCCCACCCGACGCGCCTTCGAAGGCGTTTGTCTATGCCGGCGGCGCGATGGTGGCGGAGGCCGATCTGCCGCGCGCGAACTTCTCGAAAACCGTCAACATTCCCGATGGCGAGCTGCGCCTGCGGTTTCTTCCGGAGCCGCTGGCGGAAGGTGCCAAAATTCCCAAGGGCACACCCACGGTCCGCATCCCGGAGTCATGGAGCAAGGTCCTGCTGCTGGTGTTTGAGAACGAGGAGAACGCCGTCATGCCGATCCGGGTGCGCGCGCTCGATGCCAGCGATAACGTGTTCGGACCGGGCAGCATTTTCATGATGAATTTCTCGCAGATCCGGGTGGGAGGCATGGTGGGGGACAAGCGGCTCGATCTGCGGCCGCGATCATCCAGCATCATCAAGAAACCGCTGAAGAAAAATGGCTACTACCCGACGGAACTCTACTCATTGACGAAGAAGGGCGCGAAACCCCAGCGCTTCGTCAAACAGATGTGGGAATACAATGACAAAACGCGGCAGGTGTTCTTCGTGCTGCCGAAACCGGCGCCACTGCACGCCACCTACTACTGCGCACCCGTCCGCGGCTTGTGACTGCCAAGCTGGCGGTGGGCCGGGCCGGGTCCGATGATGGCCGGTGAAACCACGGCCGGGCAGGGAGGAGTCAGCACGGCCGGGCCGGGTCGGATGATGGCCGGGCCGGGGTGGGGGATCAGACGATGCCCATGGTCGCGGCCTTGTTGATGGCTCCGGAGACATTGTGCACCTGGAGCTTCTGGTAGATGTTGCGGATGTGGGTGTTGATGGTGTGTTTGCTGATGCTGAGTGCGTCGGCGGCTTCCTGGCGGTTCAGGCCGTTGGCCAGCTGGATCAGGACTTCGGTCTCGCGGCTCGAGAGTTCCGCTTCTGGCGAGGCCGGCTTGAACTTGGAAAACGTGGCGAAGACCATTTTCGCGATCTCCGAACTCAGCGGCGCGATGCCCTCGCAGGATTCCTCGATCCCCTTGACGATCGCCTTGAGCCCGTCGGACTTGATCAGGTAGCCGGTGGCACCGGCACCCAGCGCCTGGAAGACCCGCACCTTGTTGTCGAATACCGTCAGGATCAGGATGTTGGTTTCGGGGGCGGCCTTGCGCAGCAGCGGGATGGCCTCCAGCCCGTCCATGCCCGGCAGGCCGAGGTCGAGAATCAACACCTCGGGGGCGCTTTCCTCGTGCAGGTAGTCGATCGCGTCCTCCGCGTTGGAAAACACCGCGTCGATTTGGAATTTGGCGGTGGATTCCAGGGTTTCACGCAAGGTTTCCCGGAATTCCGCATGGTCTTCCACCAGGCAGACGCGGGTGGTTTTCGGGGCGTGTTCGGGCTGGCTCACAGTGCTGGAGTGTAGCGGTCGGCGGGATGGGCGCCAGCGTCAAAATGGATGAATTGGTGCGGGCGACCACGCCGGGGAACCACTCACTCAAGAAGCGCCAACAAGAACCGAGGATTCAGACCGGTCAGTCGGATTGCATTCATTTTTCTTGACGTTTGAGGGTGAGGCACACCCGACTCGCGCCCCTTTCGTGGCTGGTGCCGGTCACGGACTAGCCGGTCGGAATGGCAAGCGTGAGCTGGGTGCCGGTGCCGGGTTCGGATTGGATGTCTAGCTCGGCCTGCAGGCGTTCGGCGCGCTTTTTGAGCGTGCGCAGGTTGCGCGGCCTGGCGCGGGTTGCGGCGTCGATCCCCTTGCCGTCGTCCTTGATCGAGAGAACGATCCGGTTTCCCTGGCGGCCGAGCGAAATGTCGACGTGGCTGCACTCCGAGTGCCGCTTGGCGTTGTAGAGCGCCTCCTTGTAGAACAGCAGGATCCCCTTGCGCAGCCGGTGGTCGAGGAGCGACTGGCTCATCGCCGGGGCGGTGTGAAACGTGTGCTCGGTCGTGCCGAGAATGAGCCCCGCGAGTTCCTCCATGTAGGCGACGATGTTCTGGGTGCGCCCGACTTCCGGGGTGGTGGTGGTGAGCACCTCGCGCAGGCCGAAGATGCTCTCGCGGGTGAGCCGGTGGATGGCGTCGAGCTTCGACTGCTGGCGCGGGGTGTGGCTGTGCTCCCGCAGGTCGTCGACGTGGAGGATGATCGTGCCGAGGTTGCTGCCGACGTCGTCATGCAGGTCGCTTGCGATCCTGGCGCGGGTGCTGAGGAGTTCCCGGTGCAGGCGGATGCGGTTGCGGACGATGAGATAGACCGCGCTGCCCGCCACCAGCACCAGCAGTGACAGGCTGCCATAGACGAGCGTTCCGGACACCCGGGTCAGCGTGCTTTGCCGGGCGGCCAGCAGGGTCGCGCGCTCGTCGAGCAGTCGCTGGCGCTGGACCAGCCCCTCGATCCACTGCCGCAGCGGCAGCACGCGTCCGGAGTGGGTCAGGCCATCGCTGGCCGAGGCGAGCGCCCGCATGGTATTGGTGTCTGGCGGGCCGCCCAGTTCGCTGTGCATCCGGGCGCCGCGGAATTCCTCCTCGATGGTCGTCGGGCGGAGCGGAACGACCCCGTTGCAGAGCGGCGTGATCTCGCTGAAGGCGATGGACCCCGGCGTCTGCGGGCCGGGCCGGAAGATCTCCAGCACCGTCAGCCGCACCGAGCGCGCATTCGTTTCCGGCCAATGGGCGAAATACGGGTTGAGCCCCGGCGGCCGCATCGGATACTCCTGATAGGTCTTGTCGGTGTAAACGACCTCGCCCACGGCGTCGAGCAGCTCGATGGTGAACCGCATCGGGAACCCCTGGCCATAGGCGTGCTCGATGGCCGGATCGATCCGGAGCGAGTCGATCGGGATTTCCCGTGGATAGTTGATGGTCACGCGGTAGGGGGCGTTGATGGAGGACCGGCTCATCCACCGCTTGACGAAATCGTGCGAGCCCGGGCCGTCGCTCAGCTCCGGCAGCCCGAGCGGGGTGTGTCCGTCGGTGAGGTATTCGAGCGCCAGCACAAAGTACCCCTGCCGGCTCCGGCTGGTGGTGACCTCGGCACGCGGCGCGACGTTGTCGGGGCCGGAAAACACGCAGATTTCGGAAAATCCGGCGGCGAACCATCGTTCGTGCGGGTGTTGTTGCAGGCCGGAGCAGCGGATGGTCAGTTGGTCGGTGGTCACCGGCGTGAATTCGATGAGCTCCGGCAGTGACTGGCGGACGATGGATCCGGTCGTGTGCCGTTCCGCCAGGATCCGATTTTCCCCACCGGTCCGGGTTTCCACGGTGATGTGCTCCGGCCAGTAGAGGTTGTCGCCGTAGATCTCATCCATGAACAGGCGCAGCGGAAACAACGCGACGGCATCCAGCTCCCGCATTTCATGGAAGGAAAACGACACGACCACCTCGTCGCTGGCCTGCGGTAACGCGTGGGACAGGAATCCGCCGGTTCCGGTCGGCTCCCGCAGGTATGGCTGGGGCAGTTGTTCCAGTTCCGTCCGGATCTCCGCGAGCCGGGCTTCGTCCCGTTTGTATCCCCGCACGAATCCGCGCGCGACCGCCTCCTCGAGCGTCGACGCCTGCGCGGAAGTGACCAAAACCGCCAGAGACAGGCAGCGCCATCCGGTCTTGCTGTTCCACCACCGCATGCTCGATTGACTTCGATCGCCCCGCCCATGTCAAGGGGCGGGATCCGCAATCCGGCGGCAGGCGGCTGGTCCGGCGGCACCGTTGCCTGGTTCCCCGCCACACCATCGGTGGCCGCCGTCCCGCACGGCGTCTCCCTGGACCCGAATAACAGGGCGACCAAGCCAGGCGGAAACCCACTCAAGACGCGCCAGAAAGAACCACAGATTGAGACTGATGAGTCGGATTGTACTGATATTTCAAGACCTTTGAGGGTGAGGCGCTCCCAATTCCCGAGAGCTTCGGAGCACCATGCCTTTTCAGGTAGAGAAAAATCAGTGATTTCAGTGTACTCAGTGGTTCTGCTGCCGATCTGATCAGGCGGTTCTCCCTCACTTGGTGTCCTGAACGAATACCCATTTTAAGCGATGGACATGGATTGGTGGATTTACTATGTTCTCCGGCTCATGGAATTGGGTCAGGTGTCATCCATGCCGAGCTTTCCCTGAACCCCACGTGATCAATAAATCCTCAACCCTACATGATGAAAAACCACATCCAACTTTCAGCGATTGCCCTCGCCTTGTCGGTGACCGGCACAACCCAAGCCGCCATCAGCCTTGGTGATGTCATTGGTATTGATTTTGGCGGAACCGCCGCGACCCCTGTTGCCGATAACTACTGGAATGATTTCGGTGCGGTTGGCGGCAACAATACGACCCTGGGCTTGGATCATGACGAGCAATCCGTGAACGCTTACACGGTCAACCTTACCGATCTGGTAAGACTGTCGGATGGGGCGTCGACCGGCGTTGGCTTTACCCTGGTGAACTCCACTGGCCAGATTGCATGGGATTTTGACCAGTCGGGTGCTGCGGGAATCGAGGGAGACGGCGGTCTGATTACCGCCGGGGGAGTGAACGTCTATGGGGACGGCCTGATTTCCAACGATGCCAGCGGGCGGACGACTGAGTCCGGGGTGGATTTCTTCTACGTCACCTACACCGGTTTGGATGATGGCCTGACGTATGATTTTGTGTCCGGATGGGACCACGGTAATTCGAACTTCGATACGACTTGGAATGTCTACAGCGACAGCACCTTCACGACGATTGTTGATACGTTCACAACCGATGTGACGGGTGATCCAGGTGCCGGATACGGGTCGTTTTCGAGCCTTTCCTCCAGTGGTGGCGAACTCTATCTGGGCGTAACTGGTGATGGTGGTGCCGCACAAATCGTAGTGGCCGCCGCGACCCTCACCGCGGTGCCCGAGCCGTCCGCCGCCCTGCTTGGCGGTCTGGGTCTCCTCGGCCTGCTCGGCAGACGCCGCCGCTAGTCCGGTGCTTGGAACCGTCCGGTTCTTTTCAACGGCCTCTCCAATGCGTTGGAGGGGCCGTGTTGCGTAACAAGGGGGCGTGCTCAGCTCGGTTGGGGATTGGGGATGGGGGATGGAGGATTGAGGATGGAAGATTGGGCTCACACGAAGGCGCGAAGGGTGATTGAGAAAAGGGAGCTTCGCGCTGGGCTC
>JAUTCT010000092.1 GCA_030673875.1 Verrucomicrobiota bacterium JB025
GCCAAAAGCATCTTCCGGCAGGGTTTCGAGAGTCTGCACCGGATGTTCAAGAATCCGCTCCGTCATGCGGAAGGCATCGCAGAGTTCCTCGAACTCGTCATCAGGCGTCCATTGTCAGGGATTTTTGTCGGGTAGTGTGAATCCTGATGAATCCATCATCCGATTGCATACGGACTTCCGATTCGGTGCCCTAGATAAACGTGGGAGGGCCTCGAACATCGCGGGTGCCTGGCACCAGCGTCATTTCACACGCACCGTTTCAGCCGGTCCGCCGCTTGCCCAGTGACCTCGAAAACCCGATGACCACAAAAGCGAGCGACAATAGCTGCTGAACCATCAGAATCGGCTTCATCTGTAGGAACATCAGGGTCGCCATGCTCACATTCATCAGCATGAAGAAATACCACCCCCAATTGCTACCTTTGGCCATTTGATAGCTGCCGAGCAGGAAACCCAGCATCACGCCGATCTCCAGAATGTGGGTCACTCCGAAAACACCGCCGCTCGTCATGAACGTGCAGGCAGCCCCGAACACCAGGGATGCGTAGGTCAAAAACGCAACCAGAATCCCAATCGCTCGATGTCGAACCCGGTCACCCTTGACGGCATGATAGAGCCCCAGAAGCATCGAAGGCAGACCACCGGCTTCAACCGACGCCGCAATCCAATGATGGTGACCGACAAGAATAATCACCCACGCAGGAACACCGGCGATATAGATGGACCATGCCGCAATCTGATACGAACGGGCCCTCCGCCCTGACTTTCCACCAAACGCAAAAAGTATCTTGTTAACCAGATAGCACGAACCACCCCAAATCTGCAGCACCAAATCCATGCGGTTTCAGACGATCCTTGAAGACCTCGCACCCGCTACCGGGAGCACCCCTCCGGTCCCGGTTGCGGTCTGCCGCCACCCGCCGGATCCGACTCGGAACCGATCGCCGGGCGCCCATCACCTTGTTCTCCATGTTTGGATTCACCGCCTGCAGAGAAAATCACGTCGGTGATCCCTGCTTCACTGGCCAGCTGAATCACCTCCTTCACCGATCCAAAGCCGGTTTCCCGGGCTGCTCGAATCCGCAGAACAATCGTGGGTTCCAACGAGTGAATCCGCCTCAATACCACTGCAAGTTGCTGATCGGAAAACGAAACCCCATCCATCCTCGGCTCCCCGCCCTCCGTGATCCGAATATCCATCACCGGCCGTGCACTGAGGTCCGGCGCAACCGGTGGAGCAACATCCTGCTCAGCCAAGTCGCCAGCTCGCATCGACGATACCAGCAGAAGGCAGCAGGAAGGGATCAGCAGTCGTATCATGATTCTTGGCAAGAACGCTTTAGAGCACACGACCGGCGACCTTGAAAGCCCGAATGCGAAAAAGCACCCTATCGCCCGTCGGAGGCCTCGCCTGCATGGCCGTGGTCTCCTTGGTCACTCTTCAAGAGCCTGCCCAGCTCGTCACAACGCCTCACCCCGAAATTCCAACCCGCATCGCCAGCCGAAAACGCCCAAAGCAGGGTGCCTTGATTGTCCGTGTCCAACACCTTCAGTGAAATGTCTCCTCTATCGGTCTTGAAGGTCATCATCCCCTCCCGCGTCGCAGCCGGATGATTGGGCGAAAAATCCGGACTCTGCCGCATCAGATAAAATACATGCTCAGCATCGTTCTGATTGAGGGTCATTGTCGTTCCGTCAAACTGAACGACCGCACCCGAAACCACCGAGACCAACGCAATTTCTGACCAATAGGCATCCTTCTTGGGAGCCACCACCACGCCCCAATAGACGCCAAAGGCGAGGACGAGGATCAACGCAATTGCCAGAATCGGGCCACGAGGATCTTGCTTCATCTTGTGAGTTCACCACCATCATGGCTGCCAACCGCCTGCATCGCAACCGCGCGTTGCCTGTGAATTGTAGCTTTCAATCACAGTGAAAACCCGAGCCGCAACGAACCAATCGCCTGGCTGACGCGGCTGCTTCAGCGATCTCTTCGAACAGCATGAAGGGCTCCCTTCAACCGCATGCATCAGCCCTCTCCTGCCTCCTCAACTGTTGGCGCACGAAGACCCGGTCGACCCACTGCACGATCATTAGGGCAACAACCCCTCCCTGGATCCTGCCACCCCACGTCCCGAGGATCGTCGGATCTATCATCCGAACACCTGCCGAACAGAGGAGGATCGCGCCGAGAACAACGATCCTCCTGGTCGCCAATTCCATTCTCCTGGCACAGTGCTGTTTCAGCTCTTGCCGGGATGCCTCTGAGCCAGGAGCCAACATGATCTTGCACAACATATCTCGTGGAACGCTCAAACGCTTGCGTCCCGGCCCCAGACACTTTGCCAAAAGGAATGGCCAAAACGAATGGCCGAAAGAAACACCCAAAACGAATGGCCGAAACTCAGTCGAGGCGGGGATTGCTCAGGCCAAGGCGCAAGGCGGGAACTGCCCGAGACCGGCAACCAACGAGCCACCCAGCCGTCGGCACTCCTCGCCCGAAACCACAAGCCCATGCGAAGATCAAATCCCATCCAATTTCCCGCCAGATCCCACTCCGTTTCGGCAAGGAGTATCGGCGAGGCGTTTCTGCCACCGGTCTAACCCGCTGCACAAGCACGCCAGCCACGAACTATTCAAAAATCGTCGGAAATCATCCGGTCAACCAGAACCGCACAAGCGGCATCGTCGCATCCGGAAAAAACCTCATACATGGCAAGACGCTCCGGCCCCGATAATGCCGTCACCCGCTCGTCCAGCAAACCGATGGGCAGATGCATGATCGGCCCCGGCCTCCCGTGCCCACGGCGCATCACACAGGGAATCAGGCTTCTTCCTGTCCCCTTGTAGCTCGTCCAACGATGCTCAAATACACTTGGATGCTGATCCCTCATGAACTCCTCCAACTTGGAAGTAGTTTGCCATTCGTTGGTCCGAATGCCGAAGCACCACTCGCGATAACCCATCCGCGATCCTGAGTTCTCACAGATGAACCCGCGATCCGTATACGCAATGACAAAACAGGAAACCCAGAGCACCACAACCAACACCGCTCCGAGAACGATCCTGACTATCACATATCCCTTCATGGATGACAGACCGAGACTTTATGGCTGTGACCGACGTTCGGACCAGCTTGTGTGATGGAAATGGGTGGTGTTGCCGTGATTCAATTTCACGTGGGCTAACTCGCAAGAACAAGACAGAGCCACAACGCAGTCACCGGCGGCGAGGCCGACACTGCCAATAGTACGAACACACGACAACACCATGAAGACTACCTACCACATCGGAATTGATCTGCACGCTCAAACTGCCGCCATCGCTTGGGCATCCTCCAAGGGCGAACTCGAGTTTCACGGCACTTGCAGTGCCACTATCAAGTCCACTGAGCGCACCCTCAGAAAGCTCTCCAGGACTTTTGGCGTGCCGTTAAAGGATCTCCGCGTTTGCTACGAAGCGGGGCCCACCGGCTTCGTTCTCGCCAGGCGTCTCAAGGACCTCGGACTCGACGTCACCGTCGTCGCCCCCTCGCTCATCCCGCAAAAATCCGGCGAGCGCATCAAGACCGACAAACGCGATGCCCTCAAACTCGCCCGACTCCACCGCGCCGGCGAACTCAAACCCATCCACATTCCCGATCACGAAGATGAAATGGTTCGAGATCTCTGCCGAGCACGCACCGACGCCGTCGAGGACATGAAGCGCATCAAACAGCAACTCACCGCCTATCTTCTGAGAAACGGCCACCGTTACACCGGCAAGACCAACTGGACCCCCGCCCACCTCCGCTACCTTCGGCACCTCGAACTGCACAGCGAGCAGCGTTTCGTGCTCGAGGAATACCTCATCGCCCTCGACGCCGCCCATGCGCGCATCGACAGGATCGAGGCCCGCATGCACGAAGTCCTCGAAACCTGGCAGCGCAAAACCAGCGTCGAGTGGCTCATGGGATTGAAGGGATTCCAGATTGTCGCCGCCATGACCCTCACCGCCGAACTCGGCGACCTACGCCGCTTCGAGCACCCACGTCAACTCATGGCCTACCTCGGGCTCGTTCCCGGCGAACACAGCAGCGGATCAAAGCGAAGACTCGGAGCCATCACCAAATGCGGAAACTCCCACGCCCGTTGGATGCTCGTGGAATGCGCCAAAGCCTACCGCAGCAAACCCAACGTCAGCGCCCTGCTCACCACGCGGCAGGACGGACTACCGCGCGAAGTGAAAACCCTCTCATGGCGTGCCCAAAACCGCCTCTGCACGCGCTACCGGAGACTCAAAGCACGCGGCCTGCATGAAAACAAGGCCGCCATTGCCGTCGCCCGCGAACTCTCCGGATTCATCTGGGAACTTAATCATCCCGAAGCCGATCACTAACCTCAACTCCCACTCCGCTTTCCCTTTTTCAAATCCCCGGCGTTCCTTGGGGGGGCTTTGAAAAATGAAAATCTCCGTTCCACCAGGGAATCACGAAACACCAATGAGACAGACACCATGAAGTGAAGCGAGCCGGGGTGACCCGGTGGATGGCCAGTCCTCGATGACGTTATGAGTTAGGCTCCGATTCTATCGAGCCGAGCACTCGCTCCGAGAATACCCGGAGGGGATGGACAGAGCGAAGCGGAGCCCGAAGGGCGAGACCCGGGAGGCGGGTCGAGTCAAAGAGACAAGGGCCGCGGTGAACAAAAAAAATAGCGATATCCCGATCGATCCGACCGCTAGGACGAGATTGTCGAGTAGCTCGCGAATATCAGCAAAACCAGTCTGCGGGTAACCGCTCACCCCACGTGAACCCTCGCCCCGGCTCCCTTCACTTCATTTTGAACGACTCGAACCACCACATTCGACGTAGAGATGCTTTTTCCCTTTGACAAACAAACAGCCATATCAACGTCAAAGCGCTGGCACCCGCTACCGGGAGCGCCAGTCCGCTTCAAGGTAAAGGGTTCTCATCACGGTTCAATCTCCGACTCGGAGCGGGGTAGCGGGTTGTCCAGCCGCGCCTTGTTAGCCCGTTGTTCGTCTTGGCGTGTGATCCACAGCGTCACAACGAACAGCGCCCCCGCGCCAAAGTCCAAAATCCGCCAAGTATCCTTGGAAAAGTGGAAAGGGATAAGTGGGTTGAATATGAGTGCCACGATACCAAGTGCCCAGACCCAGCCGGAGTGGCGGTTGATGTGCAACTGCACTGCTGAGGCTATCGCCACGCCGCAGGCAACCCACCGAAGCAGGCGATAGAATCCGTAGGGCAGGTCTGCGATGGCGACAAAGCTGAAAACCGCTGCCGCGATCAAAACCCAATAGGGCAAAAAACGTGTGGTCTGCATCATAATGGGTCAACTGTCTGCTTCACCGTAAGCGGCCACAACACCAATCATGCTGCCGACAGCGATGCCAACGACTACAATGGTCGCAACGACCTTGCTGATGTTATCCTGACCGTAGAAGTTCATGAGTGTGGAAAGGGCATAGAGAATGTAAAGCGTCCCATAGATCACCGCCCCGATCTTCGGCTTCGGGCAAATAGATGTCGTAAGCATCGCGATGCCATAGGCTGCACCTCCGGCAATAAATAACCCGAACAGTGGGTAGCCTGAGAAAAAGAAGTCCTTGATGAGCATTCGACCGTCGTTCTCGGTCATCCACGTAAAGCCAAGGAGCACGAGCATGTTCAGGAGCATTGAGAGAATGAATCCTACAGGGATGAACACGATCCACCGCACCCCCAAGAGAGCCACGTTACTATCCCAAGGACCCTTGGGGCGCTCCTGAGAATTTAGTGGGTTGAGGGATGGCATGTCGGGATCACGAGACCGCCAGCGATCCAGTAGGCGATGGCGCGGAAGTTCTCGAAGCGCCGGTATCCGCGTGCTCTCCGGCGGGCGAGTTGGAGGAGGCCG
>JAUTCT010000093.1 GCA_030673875.1 Verrucomicrobiota bacterium JB025
CGAAGGGCTGGAAGCAGAAAACAGCGAGATTTCCCCCAAACGGCAAGGAGTCGACCGCGAAGCCGCGCGGAAAGTTCTGAACCAGGCCGGCAAACTCCGCCGCTCGGAGTTGTTGCGATGCCGCGTCCGGTATTTCAGCGATGGCGTGGCGATCGGCAGCAAGGGCTTTGTCGAAGGCGTGTTCCAAGCCGGACGGGATCACTTCGGCGCCAAACGCAAGGACGGCGCCCGCCTGCTCAAGGAGGCCGAGAACCTCGGCATCTACTCACTCAGGGCGCTCCGCATCCAAGCCGTAGAGTGAAACGGCGAGCCGGACGGATCCACAATCCAGACCCGCTGCCGCGAAATTCATGCGAATAGAACTGCGCCATCTCGGGTCGAACCCGCGCAGCCCGCGGCTCCGCATCGTCAGTTGCGAATGCCCGGATCCCGTGAATATTTCACCTCAATCGCCATGCTCCCACTTCCCTCCACCCTCATCCTGACCCTCGCACTCGCGGCACCGGTGGCATGCGCCGCGTGGAAGTCCGAAGCGAACATCCCGAAAAACGGAACCATCAAAAGCATTCCGCCGACCCGCCTGCTTTACGACATCTCGTGGAACGGCAAGATCAAGGCGGGGGCTCTCGACCTGACCTTTGGCAAAAAAGACAAACGCTACCCCAACCACTACATCGTGCACGGCACCGGCGGCAGCACCGGATGGGCACGCGCGCTCTACCCCGCCACGGTGACCTACACCGGACTCCTCGACCCCACGAACCGCAGGCCAGTCAAGTTCTGGGGATTCGAAGACGAACGCCGCGAAACCGTCAGCCTCTTCTTCAATTTCAACTCCCACGGCGTGAGCGGCACCAGCACGACCACCGACAAATCATCGAAAAAAGCCAAAACCACCAACCGCGAGTTCAACTACCCCGGCTCGCTGGAACTCTTCTCCGGGCTCATGCAGGTCCGCTCAATGCCCCTCGCCAACGGCGACAAGATCGTCATGCCATTCCACCCGGTCTCCAGACCCTACCTCGCCCGGGTCAAGGTCCTCGGACGGGAAAAACACCTCGGCCGCGACTGCATCAAAATGGACGTCGCGCTCCAGAAAATCGGCTCCGACATGAAGCTGAAAACCTACAAAAAACTCAAAAATTCCACCGTTTGGCTCAGTGACGACGCATGGCGTGTGCCCATCGAAGTCCGCGCGAAAGTCTACGTCGGCGACGTCCGAATCACCCTGACGAAACACGACGCACTCTGAGGCCGCCGCCCGGCCACACCCGCCGCACCGCCCTGCTCAGGCATCCTCGCCCGCCTCTTCCAGCGCCTCCAACAGCTCCGCGAAAACCTCCGGTTCCAGCGAACGCTCCGGCTTCCCTTTCAGGCACGATGCGAACCATTTCCCGAGTTTTTTCCTCCGCTCGGTGGAAAACCCGCGGGTAAACCCTCCGCCCGCGGTTTCCAGCCTCTCCTCATCGCGCCGACCGTGCGCGCGCCCGAGCATCTGCTGGTAGCGCGTCAGGATCCCGTCCAGCAGCACCCACGGGAAATTCGGATTGCGGGGCGGTCCGATCGTCAGCGCCCTGCCCTCTCCGCTATCGAGTTTGATCCCGCCTTTGCCACCCCTGAAATCCACCTTCAGGTCCGGCAGGCTCCCACCCTTGAACCATGCCGCCGCACCGCCCGTGATCGCCCCCAACGCCGTACCCACCCCATGGCTGAAGAATGCCGTCGCCGCATCCAGCGCGACCCCCGCCGCCGCACCCGTCGCCACGCCGACCAGGGTCAGTTGCTCGCGGTTCAGCCCCCACTTGCTCCACGTCTCCGAACTCTCCAGGTCAATCTCCTGGTAACTCGCCGGATCCGCATCCGCCTTCAGCAAATGGTGCCGGTAGACCTTCAGCAAGTCTCCGGCACACTTCCGTTCCAGCTTCGCCAGCTTGTCGTAGTATTTTTTCGTCAGCGTCTCCTCCTGCCGCTTGCGCCGCGTCTCCAGCGCCAGATCCTTTTCATCGAGCGTCACCGACACCCGCAGCCCGAGCGCCGCCTCCAGAAATGCCAGCACGCACTCCGCCGCCTCCTCGCGCCGCGTCCCCCACTCCTGCTCCACCAGCCGGATCGTTTCCTCCAGCGCCGCGCGATGGTGTTCCTCGATCTCCAGCAACGACCGCAGCAAGCGCAACCGTTCGTCGTAAAGCGCGTGGTGCGCGTCAAACGTCCTCGTCAGGTTGAACGCCCCGCCCAGCCGGCTCTTCCACTCCTCCTCATCCGGCCCGCTGATGCCCTGCCGACGGTTCATCACCGCCAGTCGCGGTCTGCCCGTCCAGCGCAGAATCTCCATCTCAGCGAGAAAATCATCCCGCAGCGGCTTCGCGGGGTCGACCACGTAGAGCACGCCCGCCCCCTCCACCAACGGCTCCAGCAGCCGCTTTTCATCGCCAAATTCCGGCCCCGCAGTGGCCATGAACTCACGAATCGCCTCCAGCCCCGGCGTCCCCTCACCGTGGATCCGCTGAATCTCGCGCATCGCCTCCACCGGTTGGGAAAACCCGGGCGTGTCAATGAACCGCACACACTCCCGGTCGCTGAAAACCACCCGGTGCGTCTGGCAGTTCGTCGTCTCGCCCGGAGTCGCGCTCACCCGCAGCAACTCGTTGTCATCGATCTCCAACAACGTCGCCAAAACCGATGACTTTCCCATGTTCACACGCCCGACGACGGCAAACGAGGGAATATCCGGCTGAACCCAATCACTCACGGCGGGACTTCACCCCATTTTCCGCGATGATGCAAACCCCCGAGCGCACTTGCCGCCAAATCTTCACCCATCACCGCCGACCCGCATGAGCCGGAGGCTAGTGCACCGAACCGGAAGTCCGTATGCAGTCGGATGATGAACTCATCAGGTTTCAGGATGCGTTCGGCGAACGATTTGGAGGAAGAACGCGGCGCTTTTGGCTGATTCCTTCGTTATTCCCCGGTTGTTGAGCCTGCTCAACTCCACTCGTCACGCCTTGGACTCAGGAAATATCACTCGCGCCATTTGCGCACCGACTTCCGGTTCGATGCACTAGTTGCCAGCCGACTCCTCCACCACCTCGATCGCCGACCGCGACGTGAACTGGATATCCGGCCGCTTCATCCCGTGGCCCGTCTGCAACAGCACCTTGCCCTTGATCCGGATCTTCTTCCCCACCAATGCACCGACCGACTTCACGATCGTATTCCTATTTTCCGCCCGGCTGAGCACCACCGCACCACGCGTGTCATTCCGCCCCGGAGTCTCCGAAAACAACAGATACATCGTCTTCCTCTTTCTTGAGAAACCGATCTTCTCCAGCCGGCCTTCGACCGTCACCATCTGATTCCGCTTGGTGGCCAACAACGCATGCTTCTCCCAGCCGATCACCCCGCTCTTCTCCTCAGCCTCCGCCCGCTGCTTCTCCAGCTCCTCCCTCTCCACCTTCAACTCGTCGGCCAGCTCCCGGGCACGCTGGTTGGCTTGCTCCACACCCGTCATCGGCAGTTCGCCGCCAATACCGTCCGCCGGCTCATCCTCCCCCGGCCACTCCACTCCGACCGCATCCGTGCCCGGCTGCTCATACGGCATCACCACCGGCCCCCTGAACATCACCCAGCCCGCCACCCCGATCACCACAAGCCCCAGACCGATCACTGCAAACACCCCCGATTTCGACCCACCGGATGCCATCGATTTCAACTCCGGCTGGCCCGTCGCCATCGCCACCACCTGCTGCGCCGGCACCGGTGGTTCATCACCCACGGATGCCGCCAACATCTCACGCGCCTCGCGCAGACTCGTCGTCTCCGCAGCCGATTTCATCCACCTGACCCAGCCACCGAGACCGCGCCCGGCATGGTCATTCACCACCCGGCCCTTCCAGTCCATCAGCTCCTCCACCATCTCCGCCAGCGACTCCAGCCCGCGGCTCTCGCCCCCTTTCCCCAGCCATTTCAGCGGGTCCATCCAGAACGTAAACCGCCGCCCGCTCCTCTCGCTGCCGACCACGATCGATTCCAGCGCGGTCTCCACCCAGACCGCCTCCTCCGCCAGCACATGGGAGAGCACCTCACTCACCTCCAGCGCCTGATCGACGAGCACCTTCACGACCTCGACATCGACCGGCCCGTCTCCCCGGATCTCGGAAAACGAAGCGCCCTCAACCCACTCGGTCGTGATGAACGGCATCCCGTCCACCGGATCGCAGCCGCCGCTGATCACCGCCCTCAGTGACGGATGGGTGATCGTCGCAAGCCGCTCAACCGCAATCTTGTAGGCGGTCTGTTCATCCTCATCCAGCCCGCCTCCGTCCGGCCCGAATGGGAAAAACCGCCGCACCGCCACCATACTTCCGGTCTCGGAATCTTGAGCCCGAAACACCACCCCGGATGCGTCTTGGACAATCAACTCCTCAATCTGGAAACGTCGAATCACTGCTATACTCGCTCTACAAAAACCGGGGAAACTCCCGCCCATCCATCCTGAACCTATCTAAACAATCCCCCTCACCTTGGCAAGAGGACTGTAAACCACTCCGGGAAATCGAGCGGGCCGATGAAAATCCGGCTCACCTCCACCAAGATCCGCCGCCGTGAGAAACCGCTGCTCAGGCGAGTTCAAAACCATCGTCACGTTGACCCCCGACTCCTCGCCAAATCCCACCCGCGCCTGCAACAGGTCGAGCGGAAGCGCCAGCGCCGCCAACCACGCGCCATCCCCGTCCATATCCGCGAAGGTCGCCACATCCAGCATCGGCACATCGCCACCCTCCGCCATTTCCCTCGGTGCCTTGAACTCCCCGCACCACCACGCCCCGTTCGGCGACAGGTTAAACTCCATGTAGCGACCGCTCGCCGGATGCGAGATAAACAACTCCGCGCAATCGGCTTTCCAGAGATCCGCCTGAAACACCCCCGGACGCGCCGCCGGATGCAGCTCCGCTGGCCGCGCATGGTGTGCCACAAACCAAAGCCGCTCCGGATCCGCCACCAGGCACCACCCCGCCGCAGGCTCCACCGCCTCACCGTGCCAATCCTTCGTGAGTCCCAGCATCGGCACGTCCAGCGCACCCCACAACAGTCGCTCTTCACTCGTAAAAACCGTCATTCCAAATGGCTAGTGCGACCCACCCGCGCTGTCGAGAAGCGATCCATCGGCCGGTCCCCTCGCACAGTCACCGCACATCCGGATCTCCGGCCGCGCCTCCAGCCGCGCATACTCAATCCATTTCCCACACATCCCGTATTCTCCCGCGTCCATGCGCTGCAACGCATCCCGCAGCTGCTCAATGCGTTGCTGGCGCTGACGCTGCGCCACCCGCGCAATTTCCTGCATCTGCATCGAATCGAGGCGGGAAAGCCGGCCAATCGCATTGTCCGGAGACACCGCCTGCAGGCTGTCCGCCGCCTTCACCTCCTCTTCCTCCAAGCGCTCGAGCTCCTCGCCCGCGAGAATCTCCAGCTCGATCAGCTGCTCGGTTTCCAACATCCGCACCGCCTGAACCAGCGATCACTCAGTGGCAAGATCCCGCTTGCGCCCGGTCAGCCAGCCCAGCGCCAGGCCGAACATCGCCAGCACCAGCACCCCCCAGTCGCCGATCACCGCATACAACGAGATTCCGGGAGTCAGCGGCACGTCCAGCTCCACCAGCAGCGACCCTCGCGTGAAATGGCTGCCATGCTCATCCACCAGCACCTGCCGCTCACCCGTATCCGGATGGTTCACCATGCCCGCATCATTCAGCGCCGCGCTCACCCCGGTATTCGCGCAGCGCAACATCGGCCGCCGCAGCTCGATCGCCCGAAACCGCGCGTTCGCGAAATGCTGCGCCGCCGCCGCGCTCTCCTTGAACCACCCGTCGTTGGTCACATTCACGATCACCTGCGGCCCCGGCCTCACGAACTTCCGCGTCAACCTCGGCACCGTGTCCTCGAAACACACCGTCGGAATCGCCCCAATCTCCTCGCCGGACGCCGTCGGGATCACCAGCGGATCCAGTGACTCACCCGGCGAAAACGACCCCACAAACTCAGCCCCGCTCTGCTGCTCGTAAATCTTCCGCAACAACGGAATCGAATCCACAAACGGAATCGTTTCCCCGAAAATCACCAAATGCCGCTTCCGATACGTCTGCAAACCCTCGTTCGGCGAATTCACCGCGATCGAATTCCAATACTTCCCGCCCTTTCTCGGCATCAGCAGATCACCCTCGATCGGATCCGCCTCCAGCTCATTCACCCCATATACCAGCTCAAACCGCCCCGCCTCACGCACCCGCCCGATCGTCTCCGCATTCTCCCGGTAGGTCGCCCACGTCCCGTCCGGCGCACGCAGAATCCGCCCCGTCAGCGCCGTCTCCGGCCACAGCACCCAGTCCGGCCAGCGCAGTGAAATCCCGCCCTCGTCCGCCTTCTCGATCGCCTCCTGCAACCGCTCCTCATCCCCGTCCTCGATCGCCCGCAAGGCACTCAAGGTCTCGTCCTCATAGCCCATGTGCACCTCCGTCGCACTCCACAACTGCCGCGCCGCCTCCTGCGGAATATTCAGCTGCACCAGCAACGCCTTCAACCGCACCGACTCACCCCGCCCCACCGTGGATATCCGCACCACCCCGTAGCAAACGACCAGACCGACCACCAACGCACTGACCGCAAAATCAATCCGCGTCCGCCGTTTCCCGTCCCGCGCACTCAGCACCAACCGCCGCCCGGCCTGCGCCAACACCGCCTGGAAAAACACCGGCAGCATCGAAAGCCCCGTCACCCCCAGCAAATCCGCCGCCTGTGCCACCACCGGCGTCTCGTGAAACGCCACCCCCAGACCATTCCAGCCGAAACCCGTCAACAACCAGCCCCGCAACCACTCCAACCCGGCCCACACCGCCGCCAGACAAAACGCCGTCCGCAATCCCGCCGCCACCGTGTCCATCACCCCCGTGCGCTCCGGCCCGCGCCACGGGTTGCCCCACGTCGCCGCAAACGCCCCGAACGCTCCCCAATACAAGCCCAGATACACCGGCAACAACACCGCACCCAGGGTCGACACCTCCGCAAGCCACCAAAACTGCACCAAACAACTCACCGTCCCCCCCAGCCAGCCGATCCCGAACCCCTTCAAGCCCGCCCGCCTGCCCGCCGTCTGCCACAAGGCCACCAGCAACGGAACCAGCGCAACCCACACCACCGTCGAAAATCCAAACGGTGGAAACAATCCGGCCACCAGCAATCCGCTGACCACCGCAAGCACCAGCATCACCAATCCCTTAGTCATCCGCCCCAGCATCCACGGATCATCCTCCGGGTCCATGGCGAAAGCACGTCCGCCCGCGCTCGATCCACCCCAATGCCCGTTTCTCCACCGATTCAACATGCAAACCACCGAATCCTCCAGCCATCCACCACCGCCATCGCCAGCCGGTAACCAAACGGCCCATCACCCGCAATCCACCCCACACACAATCACCCGGTCCAGCCCGGAAAATCACCCCGACCAACCCACAAAATCACCTGATTCACCCCACACACTCACCCGGTCCAGCCCACTCACCCACCTCCACACTATCAACCCCCACCACGCTAAAAAACCATTCCTTGAGGACCGGCTTCATTCAGCCGGCCCCCCGGATGCCCCCCCGTATCCACACGTCAATTGTGTGGCGCGTTCCAAACGCGCGGGAGGTTTTCGTTGCGGGCCTTGCGGCGGCTGCACTCCGCACAAAATGCGGACCATTCCTCGTCGTAGCTGACGTATCGGGAACTCTCAACCGCCATCGCTTCCACATTACGGAAACCCTGGTTGTTAAGGTCGATCTCAGCCGGCAGATGAGGGTAGGATTGCACAACTCCCGTCGCCCTGATGTTGCTCACAATCGTCGTTTTCATGAACATTCCACAGTGATCGGTTTTTAGTTTTTGTAAGGGCAATCCTCTGTAGCCGTGCATATCATGTTACTCAAGGAATGTTTTGATAATTTTGTGTAAACTTGTGCCTTTTCCCGGCCCGCTCCACCACCCCGGAAAACCCGACGCAAATCACCCGAAACTCACCGCATTTCCACGCGATCCGCCACCCCACACACCCACCCGGAACTCAATACGGCAGAGCGGTAAACACCGGCACATTCTCCAGCTCCCATTCCCACCCCGGAAAACTCCTCAGCGCCTGCTTGTCCTCGTCCGCCAGCGTCCCCAGCGCAAACGGAGGAAGCACCGGACCTCCATCCCTCGCCGTCCGGTAATCCGCCCCCTTTTCCTCGATCATCAGCATGAACCCCACCTTGCCCCCCGGCCGCTCGCCGAGCGTGATCGCAACGTCCAGTTCCTGCCCCTTCTTCACCGTAAACCACTCGCCATGAATCAGCGGCGTGTCCGCAAACGGACCCTTCCGCCCCGGCTGCTTCCTCGCATTCGCACCACGCACCGTCACCTCGTCCAGAATATCCGGCCACGTCGCCACCAGCTGGAACTCACGGTTCACCATCACCGAAAGATAATCATCCGCTCCGCCGACAAACCGGAACGTCCCGTCCTTCGGCGCCAACACCCGGCCACGGTAATGCGCAATCCAACCCGTCGGCTCCACCTCCTTCTCCGCCTTGAAAAACTTCGGACCATCAGACGCACTCGCATACGGAATCGCCACATACCGCAGATACAAATCCTGCGGCGCACGGAAATGCCTCCTCAGCGACGACGAACTGTATTTCGACCGATGCAGACTCTGCACCGGATCAGTGAAATGCGACGCCACCTTCGCATCATACGACCTCAGCGGCTGCCCGCTCGAGCGCTTTTTGAAATCATACAAATACCCCGCGATCGTCCCCATCATCTTCTTCGTCGTTCCAAAGCCCCCGGCTCCGCCGCCCCCGCCGAATTCGTGAGCACTCCCCCAACCCGCGCCGAAATCCGCCGTGCCGAAATCGATCGACGGCGTGTCCACCTCGACATCCGTCACCGGTATCGACACCGCCGAAAGCGACTGCGAAACGATCACCCGGTTCATCATCGCCGATGGCGATGCCGGCTTCACCTCGGTCCTCGTCCGGACCTTCTCAGGCTCCAGATCCGTGTCTTCCTCCATCGATGACTCGTAAGTCACGATCGTCGGCGCTTCATCAATCACCCTCGGAATCAACAACAGACCGAGAAGCAACCCGATCAACACAATTGTCAGGATCGCCGCCGCCAGCGAAAGTAACGATGACACCCGGCGCTGCCGCTCCAGTTGCATCAAGGCGGCAGGACTCAACTCGGCGTGTAAACTCATGGCATGGCAGGGCTACCTCACTTTGAGCTTACCGGGAACAGGATGCCCTCAAGGACGGATTCATCGAGTGCGGCCCGGTAGCGTTTGCCGCGCAGGCTGTCCTTGATGGTGGTGTCTTGCTTGAGCAGGGACAGGCAGACTTTGCG
>JAUTCT010000094.1 GCA_030673875.1 Verrucomicrobiota bacterium JB025
CGAAGGGCTGGAAGCAGAAAACAGCGAGATTTCCCCCAAACGGCAAGGAGTCGACCGCGAAGCCGCGCGGAAAGTTCTGAACCAGGCCGGCAAACTCCGCCGCTCGGAGTTGTTGCGATGCCGCGTCCGGTATTTCAGCGACGGCGTGGCGATCGGCAGCAAGGGCTTTGTCGAAGGCGTGTTCCAAGCCGGCCGGGATCACTTCGGCGCCAAACGAAAGGACGGCGCCCGCCTGCTCAAGGAGGCCGAGAGCCTCGGCATCTACTCACTCAGGGCGCTGAGGGTCCACGCGGTCGAGTGAGCCTGCCCTTCACGGTTAGTCACCGGAACGATCCATTCGCTCATGTCTCCGCAACACTCCATCAGCTTGCGGAACCCCGCGCATCCGCTTCGCAAGCGGGTCCATCAACGATGGAGCTTCCCGTTGCGAGGCGGCCCACAACCCTGTGATTTCCCCATAACCCCGGCGTTCTTCCAGCACACCAAAGACCACCTTGCGGGTGAGCTATCCTTCATGATCGAAAGTCCCCCCCGGCAACAGAAATACGCCCGCCACGCCGGGAATCAATACAGCTTGTTCCAGTCCGGATCCTCCGGGCCGACCTCCAGCATGTCCATGATGTGCTGCGCTGTCAGCATGCCCATCGACTTGCAATCCTGATAGTGCGAGGTCCCGTGCAGGCGGTCCAGCTCCTTGGCCAGCGTCGCCACATGCGCGCGCGGCGCGATCTCCTCCCGCCGCATGATCCGCAGCAGGGCCCGCAACCGGTCCGCCTCCACCTTCGCCCGCCGCGCCATCTGCGCGTGCTCCTCCGCCACATACTGGTCGATGCTCTTCCGGTTCAGCACGTCAAACGCCACCTTCGTGATCGCACGGTTCGAGCGGAACCGGAACGCCTGATAGACCCCGCCCTTGCCCTCATACGACTGCTGGTCGAAATCAATCGCCCGCACCCGGAACTGCACCTCCTCGAAATCCGGCGTCATCTCCACCACGTAGTTCACGCTCCGCATGTCGCCTAACAACCGGATGAACGAGCGCTCGTTGAACTTCGTGAACTCCTTCGCGATCCGCACCTTGTTCAAATCCGGCCGCGGCAGGTAGTGCTTCAGAAACTGGTCGCCCGGCACGCCGACGATGTGCTCCTCGATCAGCGTGTTGCCGCTCACCAGATAGTTGATCCGCACCGGCGACAGAATGTGCTCCAGCTCCAGCCCGTAAATCCGCGAGGCATCCGCCTGCTTCACGTAGAAATAGTCCGAGTTGTCGTTGAACGCGTTCGTCACCCGCACCCGGAACGGCCGCGAATTCCCGAAATCGCCGAAATCAATCCGGTCCACCACCAGATGCTCGTGCTGCTGGACGTCGCGCCCGAGCTTGAGCTCGGTGTAGATCGCCGTCAGCCGCGGCCGGATCTCCTTCAACACCTCCGGCGGATACATCACCGTCAGCCACAGCGTCTCCCGCCCGTTCGCATCCTCATACGGGATCGCCCCGGAAAACGCCGCCAGCTGGTCGTAAATCCGCGGAATCTCCCGCTCCCGGTCAAAGTGATAGAGATACTGCCGCAGCGACTGCGTAACGGGATACAGGATTTTCTTCCGCGTGATCACAATACCGACCCTAGCGGCACCGACCGGCGGACGCCAGCATCATCGGGACGCCGCCAGCGCCACGATCACCGCCTTCTGCGCGTGCAGGCGGTTTTCCGCCTCCTGGAAAATCGTTCCCGCGTGCCCTTCCAGCACCTCCTCGCTGATCTCCTTGCCGCGATACGCCGGCAGGCAGTGCAGCACGATGTGCCCGTCGGCCGCGCCCTTCAGCAGCTCCGCGTTCACCTGGAACCCGGCAAACTCCAGCTCCTTCTCCTTCTGGTCCTCCTGGCCCATGGAAAGCCAGACGTCGGTGTTGATCACGTGCGCGCCCGCCACCGCTGCCGCCGGACTCTCGGTCACCGTCACGTTCGGCGCGTCCAGCTTTGCCAGGAACTCCGCCGGCGGCTGGCACGCCTTCGGTGACGCCACCGCCAGCTCGAATCCCAGCCGCTTGGCCGCCCACATCCACGAAATCGTCATGTTGGAAAACCCGTCGCCAATGAACGCGACCTTCTTGCCATCCCAGCCGCCCAGCTTTTCGCGCACCGTCTGCAGGTCCGCCAGGATCTGGCACGGATGCTCGTCGTCGGTCAGCGCGTTGATCGTCGGAATCCCGGACATCTCGGCAAACTCGTCCACATCGCTCTGCGCGTAAGTCCGGATCACCGCACCGTGCACCATCCGCCCGAGAACCCGCGCGGTGTCCTTGATCAACTCGCCCCGGCCGAGCTGGATGTCGTTGCTGGAAAGAAACATCGCAAAGCCGCCAAGCTCACGGATCCCCACCTCGAACGACACCCGCGTCCGCGTCGATGACTTCGTGAAAATCAGCGCCCAGGTCTGGCCTGCGAGCGGTTGTTCGTGGCTGCCCCGCCGGGCCTTCAGCGCATCGGCGGAGTCCACCAGCGCCACAATTTCGTCCGCGCTGAGC
Source organism: Verrucomicrobiota bacterium JB025 (assembly GCA_030673875.1). Taxonomy (GTDB): domain Bacteria; phylum Verrucomicrobiota; class Verrucomicrobiia; order Verrucomicrobiales; family Akkermansiaceae; genus Luteolibacter. The sequence continues at coordinate 2,528 of JAUTCT010000094.1, forward strand.
TGTTCAATGGAAAGTAAGTGTTTCATGATAAAAATAGTGTCATTGGGGTTTCGGCAGAGACGCTGATCCGCAGCGTCCTAGCCCATGTGAGAAAATTGCCCGGCCTTCGCAGGGCGGCGGCCAGCGCCATCCACCTTGCGCGGATAGCTCCCTGCCGGCGCCGCTGAAATGCCGCGGTGAAATGCGTCGCATGCCCGCTTCATTTCACCACCTCCGCCAAGACCTCCTTCAGAATCCCCAGCCCCTCGTCGATCTCCTGCTCGCTCACATTCAGCGCCGGCAGCAGACGCACGGTCTCCGCACCCGCCGGCACCACCAACAAACCTTTCTCCATCGCCCGCGTCACGATCACCAATGCCGCGGTCTTCCCGTCGGGCACCTCGACCATCGAGGCATCGATCCCGACGCCCAGCAACAACCCGCTCCCCCGCACCTCGGTCACCACCGGAAGCTCCCAGCCGCGAATCGTTTCCCGCACCCGCGCCTCCATCAGGATCGCGTGATTCGCCAGCTCCTTCTCGCGGAGCTCCCTCAACACCGCCAATGCCGCCGCACTCACCAGCGGATTACCGCCGTAGGTCGAGCCATGCGAACCCGGACCCATCAGCGAGGAAAGCGCCACACCGTCGTCTCCAACCGCCCGGTCACTCAGCCAAAACGCGCCAATCGGCACCCCGCCGCCCATCCCCTTCGCCCAGGAAACCCCGTCCGGCTTCACTTCCGGCGCGATCATCCGCCACGCCATCGAGTCACCGCATCGGCCGAATCCCGCCTGCACCTCGTCAAACAACAACAACAAATCCCGCTCCCTGCACAGCGAGGCCACCGCCCGCAGAAACTCGTGCGTCGCCACATTCACCCCGCCCTCGCCCTGCACCGGCTCCAGCAGAATCGCCACCGTCTCCGGCCGCACCGCTTCCTCCAGCGCCTCAATGTCATTGAACGGCAGATACCGGAAACCCGGCAGCATCGGGTCAAATCCCTCCTGAATCTTCGCCTGCCCGGTCGCCGCCATCGACCCCAGCGTCCGCCCGTGAAACGACTTCTCAAACGTCAGCACTTCGTAGCGCGGCTCGCCATTCGGCTGCCTCACCTTGTGGCCGAACCTCCGCGCGCTCTTGATCAAACCGTCGTTCGCCTCCGCTCCGGAATTCGAGAAAAACACCTTGCCCGGCATCTTCACGTGCTGCGTCACAATCTCCTCCGCCAACTCCGCCTGCTGCGGAATCTGGTAAAGATTGGACACATGCAGCAAATTTCCCGCCTGCTCGCGGATCGCCGAAACCACCTTCGGATGGCAGTGCCCCAGCGAACACACCGCAATCCCCATGCAGAAATCCAGATACGACTTCCCAGCGTCGTCCCACAGCCGGCTCCCCTCGCCGCGCACCGGTACAATCGGAAATCGACCATACGTCGGAAGGACAAACTGCTCAAATTGATCGCTCGGTTTCATCGGAAAGAGGCGGAGACTAGCGTCTTTCCGCCGTTTGGCAAATCTGGAAACTCCCCCCCGGCACCAATCCCCCAGGGCTACCTCACTTTGAGCTTACCGGGAACAGGATGCCCTCAAGGACGGATTCATCGAGTGCGGCCCGGTAGCGTTTGCCGCGCAGGCTGTCCTTGATGGTGGTGTCTTGCTTGAGCAGGGACAGGCAGACTTTG
>JAUTCT010000095.1 GCA_030673875.1 Verrucomicrobiota bacterium JB025
CACGTGGGGGTGGCGTTTGATACGTCGGCACCGACGCCGCGGCACACGAAGTATCCGGCGTACAAGGCGCAACGGGACGAGATGCCGGAGAGCGAGTGAGCCTGCGAACGAAAGCGAATCCAATGCCACGTAACCGTGTTCTAACGAAAGTGAGACCCCATCTTTTACTTCCATTGCTCATGTTCGTCAGTGTTTTCGCTGGGTGCGGTGAGGATCGCAGAGTGAAAACCCACCAATCCGGTTCCATCGCCTTCGATTTCCCGAAGAATTGGGAAATCACCGAGGAATTTGTTGCGCCATCGACTCACATGGTTGTCATCGAAGATCGCGGTAATGCACTTGTGGTTTTGGAGGTGCGCCAGGCGGATGGGGATACGGGCCTCGCCACACACGCCAGGATATTATCAGACTCTACGACTGAAAAAGCCCCGGCGAAGAGGGGGGATTCCAAGTTTACCAAAGCTCGCGATGCAGGTGGGTATAGCTGGATCTTCGAAGATTTTGACGTGCAGTCGCTTGGTCAGTCGGTTCCACATAGGTACTTCCACGGAAGCAAAGAGATGGGAGAAAAGCGGGTGTTTCTCAGCTTGCGTGTGGCACACGAAAACTACGCAAGAGCAAGATCTGGATTTAAGCTGATATGCGATACGCTACGAATCGTCGAAGAGGTGGACAATGAAGGGGCTGCTAAATCTGCCGCCGCCCCGGAGCTGCTGCCAGAACGCTAGAGATCCCGAAAGTAGAGGCGGTGGTTCGCTTGAAAACAAAGCCGCATGTGGGAGTGCTTGAGAGGTTCATTGCCGAAGTTTTCGGATGAAGGTCGGCACGGCACTCCTTGTTCCGAGGTAGGGGCCGATGGCATTCGCTGGACTTGGGCGGGGAGGGGTTCCACGGTTGCCGGCATGAAACGGCTTTTCCTGCTTGATGGCATGGCGCTGGTGTATCGCGCGCACTTCGCGCTGATCCAGAACCCGATCCGGAACTCGAAGGGGGTGAACACCTCGGCGATGTACGGGTTTGTGAACACGCTGCTGTCGATTCTGGAGAAGGAGGCGCCGACGCACGTGGGGGTGGCGTTTGATACGTCGGCACCGACGCCGCGGCACACGAAGTATCCGGCGTACAAGGCGCAACGGGACGAGATGCCGGAGGAACTGCGGGCGGCGATCCCGCACGTGAAGTCGCTGTGCAGGGCGTTCCGGATTCCGGTGCTGGAGCTGGACGGATACGAGGCGGACGACATCATCGGCACGCTGGTGAAACGGGCGGAGCCGGAGGGTTTCGAGTCGTTCATGGTGACGCCGGACAAGGATTTCGCGCAGCTGGTGTCCGGCACGACTTTCATGTGGAAGCCGGGCCGCAAGGGCGGCGATCACGACGTGCTGGGGCTGGAGGATCTGCCAAAGGTGTGGGGGGTGGAGAAACCGGAGCAGATCATTGATTTGTTAGGGTTGATGGGTGACGCGTCGGACAACATTCCGGGGGTGCCGAAGATCGGGCCGAAGACGGCGGTGAAGTTGATCGAGAAGTATGGATCGGTCGAAGGGGTGTTGGAGAATACTGCGGAGCTGAAAGGGAAGCAGAAGGAAAATGTGGAGACGCACGCGGACATGGCGCGGTTGTCGAAGGAGCTGGCGACGATCATCACGGATGTGCCGGTGGAGGTGAGCTGGGACGAGCTGGAGCTATCGGCGCGGGATGACGAGGAGGTGAAGCGCTTGTTCACGGAGTTCGAGTTCCGCTCGCTGACGAAGCGCTTGTTCGGTGACGCGCCGGTGGAGGACGGCAGCGGCGAGGCGCCGACCATGTTCGACGGCTTCAAGACGATCGCGGACGTGAAGCACGATTACGTGCTGGCGGACACGCAGGAGAAGCAGGACGAGTTGTTTGGGAAGCTGGCGAAGCGGAATTCGTTTTGTTTCGACATCGAGACGACGTCGCTGGACCGGTTTGGCGCTGAGTTGTTAGGCGTGGCGTTTTCCTGGAAGGATCACGAGGGCTGGTATCTGCCGTATGACGAGTCGGTGAGGGGGAAGTTATGTGATGTGCTTTCCGGAGACGCGGAGAAGGTCGGCCACAACCTGAAGTATGATCTTTCAGTTTTGACGCATCACGGAATCCGCGTGGCGGGTCCGTTTTTCGACACGATGCTGGCGGACTCGATGGTGGCGCCGGAGCGCCGGCATTCGATGGACTATCTTGCGGAGACCCTGCTGGGATACACGCCGTTGAAGCTGACGGATCTGGCGGAGGTGAAGAAGGAGGAGGACGACGGCGGCGAGTTGTTCGAGTTTGCGGCGAAGAAGAAGGCGGGCAAGGAGCTGGACATGGTGGCGATTCCGCTGGAGAAGCTGGCGGAGTATGCGGCGGAGGACGCTGACGTGACCTGGCAGTTGGCCGGGAAGCTGCGGCCGCTGCTGAAGGAGAGCGGTCAGGAGCGGGTGTTTTACGACATTGAGGCGCCGTTGCTGCCGGTGTTGGTGGCGATGGAGATGGAGGGTATCGCGGTGGACCGCGAGGCGCTCGGCGAGATCGGCGGCGAGCTGCAGGAGCAGATCGATTATTTGGCGAAGGCGATCCAGGGGCACGTGGACGAGCCGTTCAACATCGCGTCTCCGAAGCAGCTCGGCGAGGTGCTTTTCGGCACGATGAAGCTGGCGGAGAAGCCGAAGAAGACGAAGACCGGGCAGTTCAAGACGGACGAGGCGACGCTCTCGGCGCTGGAAGGCAAGCACCCGATCATCGGCGAGATTCTGGCGTGGCGGGAGTCGTCGAAACTGAAATCGACGTATCTGGACGCGCTGCCGAATCACATCGTGGCGGAAACCGGGCGGATCCACACGCACTACCACCAGCTGGTGGCGGCGACGGGTCGGTTGGCGTCGAGCGACCCGAATTTGCAGAACATTCCGGTGCGGACGGAGGCCGGCAGGAGGATTCGGCGGGCGTTTGTGCCGCGGGACGGATTCACGCTGCTGGCGTGTGACTACTCGCAGATCGAGCTGCGGGTGATGGCGGCGCTGGCGAATGACGGGACGATGATCGAGGCATTCCGCAATGAGGCGGACATCCACACGATCACGGCGGCGAAGGTGTTTGTGGTGGAGCCGGACGAGGTGACGAGTGACATGCGGAGGACGGCGAAGATGGTGAACTTCGGGATCATCTATGGCATTTCCGCGTTCGGGCTTTCGCAGCGGCTGGGGATTCCGCGAAAGGAGGCGGCGGCGATCATCGAGGCGTATTTCCGCGAGTATCCGGCGATCAAGGACTTCATGGAACGCACGATCGAGGAGGCGCGCGAGAAGGGGTATGCGGAGACGCTTTCCGGAAGGCGGCGGGCGTTTCCGGATTTGAATTCGGGCAACCAGAACCTGCGGGGAAATGCCGAGCGGGCGGCGATCAACCTGCCGATCCAGGGGACCTCGGCGGACATGATCAAGCTGGCGATGGTGCGGGTGGATGGCTTGCTACGAGAAGGGTCGTACCAAAGCCGGATGCTGCTGCAGGTGCACGATGAACTGGTGTTTGATCTGGCGAAGGACGAGGAGGAGGCGCTGGTGCCGATGATCCTGGATGCGATGACGACGGCGCTGCCGCTGCCGGGTGACGTGCCGGTGGTGGTGGAGTCGGGCACGGGCGGCGATTGGTTGCAGGCACATTGATGGGGGGATGGGTGTGTGGCGTGGGAGTTTGAACCGCCAAGACGCCAAGAGCGCCAAGGGATTGGTTGAGGTGGAAGAATGTGGCTTACGCGAAGACGAGAAGCGGCTGGTGAGCTTTGAGCTGATGGGCTCTGTGTGCGCTCTCATCGAGAGCGCGCTACCTGGGGTTGGGGGGGCGCGGGAGGCGGACTCCCCGGCGGCGGGTGCCTGCCGGGGGACGGGCGATTGATGGTTGTGTGGCGTGGGCAGGATTGCCCGCTCGCCAACCGGGAGCGGGACGCTCCCGGAACGACTGGAGCAGGATGCTCCAGCCACGGGGCTGATGGGCTCTGCGGGGAAGACGGACGCCCCGGCGGTGCGTCCCTACCGGTGCGTCCCTGGCGGTGGGGTGGTGCGCTCGTTTGGCGTTGGACGGGTGGGTTTCCCGTGGTATGGGATTTGCATGAGTGATGTGGCCTCCCCCCCTCCTATGCCGGCCGGTCCGGTGGCTCCTGCGAAGAAATCGAACGGCAAGTCATGCCTGTTGATCGGGTTGGTGGTGTTGTTGCTGGGGGTGATTCTGGTGGGTGGCGTGCTGTGGTGGATCAATCGGCCGATCAAGCCGGTGGAGTTGAGCGAGCCGGAGATGGAGGTGGTGGAGGCGAAGGTGGAGGCGATCCAGACGGGGAGGGCGCCGGAGGAGATCAACGTGGATTTGGACGAGCCGGTGTATGAGAAGGGCTCGCGGGAGATCGTGCTGACGGAGCGCGAGTTGAACGGTCTTTTGAACAAGAACACGACGCTGGGGGAGTCGCTGCGTTTCGAACTGGCGACGAATGCGGTGCATGCGCGGCTGGAGATGGATCTGGACGAGGATCTGCCGGTGGTGGGCGGCAAGCGCTTGAAGGCGAAGGCGCGGTTTTTCGTGAAAACCGGGGAGGGCCCGCCTGAGCTCACGCTCGACGATGTGACGGTGTGGGGAGTTTCCCTGCCGAACGAATGGCTGGGAAATCTGAAGGGAAAGAATTTCTTCGGTGAGATCCTCGGGACGGGAGAGGGCGGAATCCCGGGGGTGGAGGAGTTTGTGGTCGAGCGGGGAAGGCTGCGGATTCTGCTGAAGGAGTAGGCTGCGCGGGGCGAGGTTGGGGAGTGGGGGCGAGCACCCTGGTGATGGCGGGTTCGGGGATAAATCCGGAAAGATTGTTCCGGAATAAGATTGCGTGATGATGAATGCGTGTAAAGTGGTGTCGATTTGACGAGCGAGTGGCAATTGGCTCGCAAACTGTGTATTGGTTTGGCGGTTGGGATTGGCGGGATCCGAGGGGATCCAGCGTCCGTCCGTTCTGCTCCGAACCAGGCGATAACGAGAACCAGCAAGATTTCCTATGATTGATCCGATCAAGACGCGTGAGTATCTGGACGAAGGGTTCCGCCAACTCGATGAAGAGCTGGCGGAGGTGCAAGGCATTCTGGCGGATGTGGTGGAGTCCGCATCCGGCGGGGCGGAAACGAGGTGCGCGGCGGAAAAGGCACAGGCGCATTCGATCGGGTTCGAGCTGCTCAACATTGTGGAGGAGCGGGTTTCATTCCGTTTCCGCTCATGGCGACGTGCGCATCACGGGCCGGCGGCGGTGCGCGGGATGTGGCCGCGGGTGATCCGTGAGCTGGCGGATGCGGGCCACAGCGAGGACGAGGTGATGGCAGCGCTGCGGCAGATGGAGGTTGAACCGGTATTGACGGCGCATCCGACGGAGTCGAAGCGCCCCGAGGTGAGGGAGAAACACCGTGCGATTTACGGCAAGTTGAGTGACTGGGAGGGGGCGCGCGAGGATCCGCAGCGGGCGGCGGCCTTGAGGGCGGGGATGAAGGCGGAGATCGAGGCGCTGTGGCTGACGGGGGAGATTTTCATCCGTCGTCCACGGGTTGAGGACGAGTTGCGGAATGCGACGCACTATCTGCTGGATGTGTTTCCGGAGGTGCTGGTGTTGCTGGACCGGTCACTGGAGTTTGCCTGGCAGGCGGTCGGGTGGTCGGTTGAGAACCTGAGGAAGGCGGATGCGTATCCGCGGCTGGCGTTTGCGACGTGGATCGGCGGCGACCGCGACGGGCATCCGCTGGTGACGCCGGAGGTGACGGCGAAGAGTCTCAATCGGTTGAGCAAGAACGCATTCCGGCTGCACCGCCGGTGGTTGTTGCGCGCTGCCGGCGAGGTGACGCTGCGCGCGCCCTTTGCGGAGATTCTGGCGGAGTTTTCCGCGGCGGTGCAGGAGTTGGCCGAGGCGCTCGGTGACGACGGCCGGGCGATCATGGAGCGGTCGGGCGATATTCCATGGAAGGCGTGGTTTTTGTTGTTGAGGGTGAGGCTGGCGCGGCTGCCGAAGGCGGGTGGCTACCGTAACCGGGACGAGTATCTGGCGGATCTGGAGCTGGCGATGCGGGCGCTTGAGCACGCCGGTGCCGGGCATGTGGCGCGCGAGTGGGTGACGCCGTTGATCCGGATGGCGAAGGTGTTCGGATTTCATCTGGCGGCGCTGGACATCCGGCAGAATTCGGCGGCGCATGACGAGGCGGTTGCTTCGTTGCTGGCGGATGCCGGAGTGGCCGGTGGTGCGGATTTCGCCGGCTGGCCGGAGGACAAGCGGGTCGAGTTTCTGGTGCGGGAGCTCGGCAATCCCCGGGCCCTGGTGGCACCCGGGCAGAAGCTGGGTGAGGCCGCGGAGCGGGTGATCGGTCCGCTGCGGGTGGTTGCGGCGCATCTGGAGGCGTGTGGAGCGGACGGTCTGGGGCAGTTGATCGTGAGCATGACGCGGCAGACGTCCGACTTGCTGGTGGTGCATTTGCTGTGCCGCGAGGCGGGGTTGGCAACGCGGGACGCGCGGGGCAGGTGGCGAGCGAAGTTGCCGGTTTCCCCGTTGTTTGAAACCGGTGGTGACCTGCGGAGGTCGCCGGACATTCTCTCCCGTTACCTCGATGCCGCCGGGTTGCCGGAATCCGGAACGCAGCCGGTGATGGTCGGCTATTCGGACAGCAACAAGGATACCGGGGTGTTTTCCAGCCAATGGGGGATCTACCAGGCGCAGGAGCGACTGACGGAGACCTGTGCGGACAAGGGGACCAAGCCCGGGTTTTTCCACGGCCGGGGTGGAACGATCGGCCGCGGCGCGGGTCCGACGACGTGGTTTCTGCGGGCGCTGCCGCCGGGGTCGCTGCAGGGGGCGATCCGGCTGACCGAGCAGGGCGAAGTGCTGCCGAGGAAATATTCCCACCGGATCGGTGCCCACTATCACCTCGAGGTGCTGGTGGCGGATGTGCTGGCGGCACTGGCATCGGCACCGCGCCGCAAAGGGATGAGCGACGACCAGCGGCGTGCGTTTGACCTGGTGTCCGCGCACAGTTCGAAAGCGTATCTCGACATGCTGGAAGCCGATGGATTTCTCGAGTTTTTCCGCAGTGCGACGCCGGTCGATGCGCTGGAGGCGGGCAACTTCGGCAGTCGTCCGCCTCGGCGGACGGGCAATCAGGGGTCGCGGATATCGGATTTGCGGGCGATTCCGTGGGTATTTTCGTGGACGCAGTCGCGGTTCTACCTGCCGGGCTGGTTTGGCGTGGGTTCCGGGTTGGAGGGGCTGGCGGCAGCGGATCCGGGTCTGTTTGACGGGCTGCGGCACTCGATCGAGGAGATTCCGTTTTTGCGTTACGTGCTGACCAACGTCGAGAGTTCGCTGGCGAGCTGCAATTGGGAGATGATGGAAACCTACGCATCGTTGTGCACCGATCGCCCGCTGATGGAATCGACCATGGCGCGGGTGCGGGCGGAGTTTGAGAGGACGCGCGGCCAGCTGGGGCGGATCCTCGGGGACGACTTTTCGCTGCGGCGGCCGCGCATGGACAAGACGCTAGCGTTGCGCGAGGCGCCATTGCGCGAACTCCACCTGCAGCAGGTCGAGCTGTTGCGTGATTGGCGGGCGAAAGGGCGGCCGGTCGAGAGTGATGGCGGCGGATTCGACCGCACGTTCCTCTCGCTGCAACTGACGATCAACGCGATCTCCAGCGGTCTGCGGGAGACGGGTTGAGCGGCCGGGCGGCGGCGGGTTTTTCATAAGAATTCCCTATGGATTCCGCATGAATTGCGGGTTTTTTGCTTCCCATGCGGGGGGATTCCGCATTTTCTGGGAAACTCCGGTAGTTTTGCCGCATCTCATTGTCAGCGTGCATGAGGTGGGTTCCATTGCTCACGCTATGAGCAATCCGCAAACCACACACACCGCCCTCCAGAAGTGGGTGGATGAAATTGTTGAACTCTGCCAACCGTCCTCCATTCACTGGGTCGATGGTTCAGAGAAAGAAAACGCCGACCTTTGTCAACTTCTGGTCGACGGCGGCACCTACACGCGCCTCAACCCTGAGAAGCGCCCGAACTCCTTCCTCTGCCGTTCCAATCCCAAGGACGTCGCCCGCGTGGAAGACCGCACCTTCATCTGCTCTGAGAAAGAAGAAGACGCAGGTCCGACCAACAACTGGGCAGACCCGAAGGAAATGCGTGAGAAGCTCAAGGGTTTCTACAAAGGCTGCATGAAGGGCCGCACGATGTATGTCATCCCGTTCTGCATGGGCCCGCTCGACTCGCCGTTCGCCAAGATCGGTATCGAGCTTTCCGACTCCGCTTACGTTGTCACCAACATGCGCATCATGGCCAAGATCGGTGCTGATGTGCTCAAGCGCCTCGAAGACGAAGCTGCCGGCACCGTCAACTTCGGCCGCGACGGCCACGGAACCTTCGTTCCCTGCCTCCACTCGGTGGGCATGCCGCTCGCAGAAGGTCAGGAAGACGTCGCATGGCCCTGCAACGATGAGAAATACATCGTTCACTTCCCGGAAACCCAGGAGATCCAATCCTTCGGTTCCGGTTACGGCGGCAACGCGCTGCTCGGCAAGAAGTGCCTTGCGCTCCGCATCGCATCCACCATCGCCAGGAAGAACGGCTGGATGGCTGAGCACATGCTCATCCTCGGTCTTGAGAATCCGGAAGGTGAGAAGAAGTATGTGTCTGCCGCATTCCCGAGTGCCTGTGGCAAAACCAACCTGGCCATGCTCGTTCCGCCGGCATCCTACAGCGGCTGGAAAGTCACCTGCGTGGGTGACGACATCGCCTGGCTGTGGCCGCACGAAGACGGCACCCTGCACGCCATCAACCCGGAAACCGGGTTCTTCGGTGTGGCACCGGGCACCTCATACGAGACCAACCCGAACGCGATGGACTCCATGCTGGAGAACGCCATCTTCACCAACGTCGCGCTGACCGACGATGGCGATGTGTGGTGGGAAGGCATGACCAAGGAAGCTCCGGCGCACCTCATCGACTGGAAGGGCAACGACTGGACTCCCGACTGCGGCGAGCTTTCCAGCCACCCGAACTCGCGCTTCACGGCTCCGGCCGGTCAGTGCCCGGTGATCGACGAAAACTGGACCAATCCCGACGGTGTTTCGATCAGTGCATTCCTGTTCGGCGGCCGCCGCGCCTCCACGATGCCGCTGGTGTTCGAAGCCAAGGACTGGAACCACGGCACCTTCCTTGGTTCGGTGATGGGCTCGGAAGTGACCGCCGCCGCCGCTGGTGCGACCGGCCACGTTCGCCGCGACCCGATGGCGATGCTTCCGTTCATCGGTTACCACGCCGGTGACTACCTCAAGCACTGGATCGAAATGGGCAAGAAAGTCGAGAAGAAGCCCGGCATCTTCCACTCCAACTGGTTCCGCAAGAGCGAGGACGGTGCGTGGCTGTGGCCCGGATTCGGCGACAACATGCGCGTTCTCGAGTGGATCCTCGCCAAGATGGCCGGCAAGGTCGAAGGCGAAGAAACCTTCGTTGGTTCCATCCCGAAATGGGGTGAGCTCAATGTCGACGGCCTGGACTTCAGCAAGGAAGACTGGGACAAGCTGATGGAACTGAAGCCTGAAGAGTGGGCCGCCGAGCTCGCCACCCAGGAAGAGTTCCTCAACAAGATCGGCGACAAACTGCCGGCCGAAGTCAAGGAGCAGCGTCAAGCCCTGATCGACCGCATCAATGGCTAATTGATCCAAGCGATCATTTCACAAGGCCGCGCACGGGTTCGCCCGTGCGCGGTTTTTTTTTGGGGATCGGGCAGGGCGATCAAGTCAGGGAGAAGCGTTTGATCAGCTCGGCAGCATCTCCATTTTTTCGAGCATCGCACCACCTTGCGCGCCCGTGTCCCTCGCATCCGGACGCCCGAAGGCAAGGTCCGCAACGCCGAACTCCCTTGGGCGCGGCCGCAGAGCGGATTCACTCTGCTCATGGAGGCC
>JAUTCT010000096.1 GCA_030673875.1 Verrucomicrobiota bacterium JB025
TCCTATCTGATCGGAGTGGTCGACATCGCAGAACTTGGGCTCTTCGAGCAATGGCTTGATGTCCGGCACGTCAAGCGGGACACGCGCGTGCGGATATCCTCGATAGAATCAGGCATTCAGGCCTTAACCTGACGCGAATGCCCTCAAACGTGTTAAGAAATCAGTGCAATCCGACTCATCAGTCTGAATCTGTGGTTCTGATTGGCGCTGCTTGAGACGGGGGCGCGGAGACGGGTGGTCAGCGTCCGGCGAGGGTGCCTTCGGTGACGCCGAGTTGTTCGAGTGCCTCGACGCGGGTGAGCAGGGCGGCGGGGTCGGTGGCGCCGGTGAGGAGTTGTTGGTAGGCGCGGATGGTGCGGGCGGCGGCGGGCCGGTCTTCGTCGAGGAGTTCGATGCGGAAGCGGGAGAGTCCGGCCTGGCGGAGGGCGGGGAAGAAGCGGGCGCCGGTTTGGGCGCGGCCGTTGAAGAGGGTGTTGCGGCAGCCGACATCGGCGTGGAGGCGGTGGAGCTGGCCGACGCGGTCGCGGAGGTGGACTTCGTGTTTCTCGCAGGGGCGGCCGCAGTCCTTGTAGTCGTGGCCGTCGCTGAGGAAGGTGCAGAAGACGCAGTGCTCCATATGAAACATGGGCATGTGCTGGTGGAGGGTGAGCTCGAACCAGTGGGCGGGTGCGGAGTTGACGAGGTCGAGCACCTGGGAGGCGTTGAGGTCGTAGGAGGCGGTGAGGAGGTCGAGGCCGGCGTGCTCCATGAGCAGGCGGGCGGTGATCGGGTTGGCGACGTTGAGCGAGAAGTCGGCGGTCTTGCGGATGTCGCTACGGTCTTTGTAGTAGTGGAGTGCGGCGAGGTTGCGGAGGAGGAGGCCGTGGGGGGCGGCTTTCTCGATGAGGCGGAGGTAGCCGGTTTCTCCGGGTTTGAGGATGCGCGGGGTGGCTAGAGAGATTGTGGATTGCGGATTGCGGATTGCGCATTTGAAGAGTGAGACGGCGTCCTTGTAGCGGCGCGGGTCTTCGAAGTCGCAGTAGAGGGTGGGGACGCCGGTTTCGATGGCGGCCTCGACTTGCGGGAGGGTGCGGGCGAGCACGGAAAGCCGGGCTGCCGGGGTTTCGGCCTGCGGTTTGGGCGGGAGCAGGTCGCGGTGGGTGGTGGTGATGGCGGCGCGGGCGGGGGACTGGGATCCGGCGGAGTCGATGGCGGCGACGAGGTCGCGGCGGAGTTGGTTGAGTGCGGAGAGCGGGAAGTGGCAGTCGCCTTCGAGCTGGTTGTCGAGGGTGGCGAGTTGGTAGGGGGTGTCGCCGAGGCGGCCGAGTTTGGCGGCGAGGGTATCGGTGTCGAGCGGGCGGTTGGCGGCCATTTGCAGCGGGATGTCGCTGGTGGCGGAGCAGCCGGCGGCGGTGAGGGTGACGGGTTCGCCGGGTTTTCCGGTGACGGTGATGTCGAGCGGGGTTTTGGATTCGGCGGGTTTGGCGTTTTGCCAGAACTTGCGGATTTCTGTTTCGAGTTTCGGGTCGGAGGTTTTGTAGAGGGTGACGCCGGGGCGGATGCGGTCGAAGTTGATGCCGGAGAACTGGCGGTGGAAGATGATGCGGTCGTTTTCGATTTTCCAGATGCGTGCGCCTTGTTCGAGGTCGCGGTTTTCGCCGGCATCGAAGACGACGCCGTCGCCGGCGGCGATGGGGACGCCGGTGGTGTCGGTGAGGCGGATCCAGCCGTTTTGGGCTTCGGAGATGGTGCCGAGGAGCGGGCCGCGTTTTTTTCCGAAGCGGCCGTGGGTGAGGTAGGGGTGGTCGGTGCCGCCGAGCCAGCCGTTGGTGAGGCCGCGGGAGAAGGTCATTTCGAGGGCGTAGCGGTCGCGCGGGGTGACGGGTGACGGGGATTGCGCGATGGCGGCGTCGAGCGCCTTGCGGTAGACGCGGGTGACGGCGGCGACGTATTCGGGGGATTTGAGGCGGCCTTCGATTTTGAAGGATTTGACGCCGGCGCGGACGAGTTCGGGGATGAGGTCGACGGCGGCGAGGTCCTGCGGGCTGAGGAGGTAGCGGACTTCGCCGAGGTCGCGGGTTTCGCCGTCGACAACGATTTCGTATGGCATGCGGCAGGCTTGGGCGCATTCGCCGCGGTTGGCGGAGCGCTGGCCGAGGGATTCGGAGGTGAGGCACTGGCCGGAGTAGGCGACGCAGAGGGCGCCGTGGACGAAGACTTCGAGCGGGGTGGCGGGCGTGCCGAAGCGTTCGATTTCGCGCACCGAGAGTTCGCGGGCGAGCACGGCGCGTTCGAGCGGGAAGATGGACTCGACGAAGGCGAGGCCTTCGGGCGAGGTGATGGTCATTTGGGTGGACGCGTGGAGTTCGACGTCCGGGGCGATTTCGCGGGCGAGTTTGGCGAGGCCGAGGTCCTGGATGATGAGGGCGTCGACGCCGGCGTCTGCGACGGCGCGGAGTTGGGCTTCGGCGGCTTCGAGTTCGCCGGTGAAGATGAGGGTGTTCATCGTCACGAAGCCCTTGAGGCCGTGGCGGTGGAGGTAGTCGATGACTTCGGGGAGGTCATCGTTGGTGAAGTTGTCGGCGCGGAGGCGTGCGTTGAATGCGGGGAGGCCGAAGTAGACGGCATCGGCACCGGCGGCGACGGCGGCGCGGACGCAGTCCCAGTTTCCCGCAGGGGAGAGGAGTTCGGGTGTGGGGTCGGCTGCTGGCATGGGGGGATGATGCACGGGGATTGGCCGGAGGGAAGGGTGCAAATCGGGTGGAATTGGCAAAAGATGTAAGGAATATTCGAGAGTGCGCCGTATGGAACGGATGCTGGAACGTCTTCGTTTTCACGCAACTTTGATTCCTGAACCGTGTTTCTTCAATTATGCTCGCGAAAGCTGACAATCACTGGACGGTCGAGGAGGCCGGGCATTTGCTGAACCGTGCGGGGTTTGGCGGGAGTCCCGGTGAGGTGCGCCGGCTGCATCGTCTGGGGCGGCGTGGGGCGGTGGACTGGCTGTTGGAACCGGGTGAGCGCGTGGATGCGTTTCCGGTGCCGAAATGGGCGGAGCAGGAGGCGATGACGCTGGCGGTGAAGGAGATCATGGAGGAACGGCAGCAGCTGCGCATGGACGAGCGGGGGCTGAGCGGGAAGGCGGCTGAGAAAGCCGAGGAGAAGAGGCGGGCGTTCCAGCGCGAGCGGCAGCAGGAGCAGCGCAAGCAGGCGGCGGAGGCTCAGGGGTGGTGGTTCCGGCGGATTCTGCTGACGCGTGCGCCGCTGCGGGAGAAGATGACGCTTTTCTGGCACGATCATTTCGCGACATCGATTCGCAAGGTTCGGGTGCCGGGGTTGATGATCCGGCAGAACCAGTTGTTCCGCGAGCAGGCGCTCGGGGATTTCCGGGAGTTGACCGGTGAGGTGATGGTGGATCCGGCGATGATGATCTATCTGGACACGCCGGGTTCGCGGAAAGGCAAGCCGAACGAGAACTTTGCCCGTGAGGTGATGGAGTTGTTCACGCTGGGGGAGGGGCATTACAGCGAGGAGGACATCCGGCAGGCGGCGCGTGCGTTTACGGGCTACCGTCTCAACCGGCTGACCGGCGAGGTGTTTCATGCGAAGCGGCAGTGGGACGAGGGCACGAAGACGGTGTTCGGGAAATCCGGAAACTTCACCGGCGAGGATGTGGTGAGGCTGATTTTCGAGAAACCGCGTGCGGCGCGGTTCATGGCTGGGAAGATTTGGGCGTTTTTCGCGGATGACAATCCGGCGGAGAGCACGCTCGACGCGCTGGCGAAGACGCTGGGGGGGAGCGGTTACCAGATGAAGCCGATGCTGCGTGAGATGTTTCTCAGCGAGGATTTTTATTCGCAGCGGGTGATGCGCGGGCAGATCAAGTGTCCGGTGCAGTTTTTGATTCAGCTGCTGAAGGAGCTGGAGGTCGAGAGGCCGCCGGTGGGGTTTCCGTTGCTTGGCGAGCAGCAGCTCGGGCAGGTGTTGTTCATGCCGCCGAATGTCGCCGGTTGGGACTGGGGTCAGGCGTGGATCAATACCAACACGCTGCTGACGCGATACAATCTGGCGGGGTTCATCACCAAGGGCACGGACGACGGGCTGAAGCCCGGCAAGGGGCAGTTAGGGAAGGGGACGATGACCGGGCTGGTGAAACGGAACATGGCGAAGAACTGGCAGGGGCCGGACTATGGAAGGATCGCGCCCGAGCGGCTGAGGGGAAACCCCGTGGCGCTGGTGGACAGTCTGGTTTTCCGGTTTTTCCAGGGGCCCGTTGCCGACAAGGCCCGGAAGTCTTTTATTGAATACGCGAAGAGCAAGCAGGACGCGGAGTTCACCGACAAGGAGGTGGGCGAGTTGTGCCACCTGATGATGAGCACGCCGTATTACCAGCTTTGTTGAGCTGAAGAGGCCAGAACCCAGAGACCAGAATCCAGAAAGAAATTTTGATGATGAAAACGCGACGTGACTTTCTCAGATCGACGATGCTTGGCGCTTCAGCGGCATGGACGGTGCCGGCATTTGTCGAGCGCACCTTCGGGCAGATGCACCACGAGGCGAAGGATCTCGCGATCCAGCCGGTGACGGGCAAGGATGATACGATTCTCGTCGTACTTCAGCTTGCGGGTGGCAACGACGGGCTGAACACGCTGGCGCCGTTTGGCGACGACGCGTATCACAGGGCGCGGCCGCGGCTGGCGAAGAAGGAGAAGGAGTTGATCCGGTTGAGTGATTATGTGGGGTTGAATGCGTCGATGCCGTTTCTGGGCGAGATGTTCAAGGAGGGGAATCTCGGGGTGGTGCAGGGCGTGGGGTATCCGAATCCGAACCGCTCGCACTTTGTTTCCACCTCGATCTGGGAGACCGGTGACACGAACAACAGGTCGAACACCGGATGGCTGGGACGCTATTTCGACAACTCCTGCGAGGGCAGCGACCCGACGGTTGGGATCAGTTTCAACAAGACGCAGCCGGAGAGTTTCGGTGCGGAGCGGAACCCGGGTATCTGCCTGAACTCACCGGAGCTTTACCGCTGGGTTCACGGTGGCGGCGATCGCGCGAAGGCCGAGGAGTTTTTCTCCGAGCTGAACCAGCCGGACGACGGTCCGGTGGACGGCGGGTCGATCGACATGCCGGGCGGTGGCAAGGTGGGAGGCGTGGTGGGCGAGAGCAATCTTGATTTCCTCGAGCGGGTGGCGCTGGACGCGCAGGTGAGTTCGAAGCGGATCCTCGAGATCGCCGCGAAGCACAAGACCCGGGTGAGGTATGACGGCACGCCGTTGGCGCGGAATCTGAACCTCGTTTCACGGATGATCGCCGGAGGTATGCCGACGCGGGTCTACTATGTGAGTCACGGTGGATTCGACACGCACAACCAGCAGGGGAACTCGCACGACCGATTGTTAGGGCAGCTGGACAGCGCGCTGAAGTCGTTTTTCGCGGACCTGAAGGAGCAGGGCAACGACAAGCGGGTGGTTTTGATGACGTTTTCCGAGTTCGGCCGGCGGGTGGCGGAGAACGCGAGCGCGGGAACGGACCACGGCAAGGCGTCGTGCCTGTTTGTCGCGGGGCCGGCGGTGAAGGGCGGGCTCTATGGCAAGTATCCGAGTCTGACCGAGCTTTCCAAAGGCGACCTGATGCACACTGTCGATTTCCGCAACGTGTATGCGGGCGTGCTGGGCGACTGGCTGAGGGCGCCGGACATCCGGCCGATCCTCGGGAAGGCGTATCCGAAGATGGGGATGTTCGGCTGACCGGCAACGAAACAACTGGTGCGCGGACTTCCGCCCGGTTTCCACCAGGTCCACATCTGCTGAAACCATTGATCCTGCGGGGTTGGAAACACATGATGCCCACTATTTGCCTGGCAGGTTATTCGCGGGGCGGGCTGAAGTCCGTGCGCCATTTGATGGACAGGGGGAGCCGGGTTTGGTTTGCTGGCGGGGATGAGTGATGGAGCGTTGCTGGTGCTGGGCGTGGAGGGGCCGGAGTTGACTCCGGAGGAGGCTGCGTTGTTCCGGCGGCTGCAGCCGGCGGGGTATGTGTTGTTTTCGCGGAATGTGGTGGATCCGAAGCAGGTGCGGAAGCTGACGGACGACTTGCGCGGGCTTTCGTATGACGAGCCGATTCTGGCGATCGACCAGGAGGGCGGGCGGGTGACTCGGACCAAGGAGATTGCGCCGGTTTGCCCGTCCGCGGTGAAGATGGCGGAGCGTGGGGACAAGGCGTTGATCGCGGACGCGGGGGCGCTGACGGGGGATTTGTTGGGGTTGCTGGGGTTGAACATGGATTTTGCGCCGGTGCTGGATCTGGATCATTTCCCGGGGACGCAGAACGCGTTGCGCGGGCGGTGCTGGGGGCGTGACCCGCAGCGGGTGATCGACTATGCGGGGCAGTGGAACCGGTGGTTGCGGAAGCACCGGATCGCGGGGTGTGCGAAGCATTTTCCGGCGTGCGGGCGGGCGCAGAGTGATCCGCACCACGATCTGCCGGTGTCGGATGCGACGATTGACGAGCTGCTGGCGGAGGACGTGATTCCCTACACGGCGTTGATGCCGGAGATTGACGCGGTGATGCTGGCGCACGTGGAGTTTCCGCGGATTGATGCGGATTTCCCGGCGTCGCTGTCGCCGCGGGTGGTGACGAGGTTTCTGCGTGAGCAGCTGGGATTCGACAAGAAGCTGGTGCTGACGGACGATCTCGACATGGGTGCGGTGACGAAGCGCTACGGGCGGGGCGAGGATGTGAAGCTGGCGATTTCCGCGGGCAATGATCTGGCGATGATCTGCCATGAAACGAGGTCGGCGGAGGTGGCGGCGAAGGCGATTGGCGAGTTGTCGCTGTGGACGCGGGATGACGCGCTGGCGCGGGTGGACCGGTTCCGGCGCAAGGTGCTGAAGGAGCCGCCGGCGTGGTCGGACGAGCAGTGGGCGAAGACCTGTGCGGAGTTGGCGGAGCTGGCCGGGAAGTTTGATGCCGAGGATGATTCGGTGGCGAACAGTCCGGTGGCGGATTACTAGCCCCGGCGCTCAGGGCGGATTACTAGCCGGCGCTCAGGGTTGATTACTAGCCGGCGCTCAGGGTTTCGAGAGGCGCCACTGGATGTGTGGCGTGTAGAGGTCGGGCTCGAGGAGGAAGGAGTCGTGGCCTTTTTCCGAGTGCACGGTGATGTGCATGACGTCGATTCTGGAGGCTTCGAGGTGTTGGACGAGTTCGGTTTGTTCCTCGGGGTAGAAGCAGAAGTCGGAGTCGATGGAGAAGACGAGCCAGTTTTGTCCGGCGGCTTTGGCGCCGGCGAGGAGGTCGGCGGGCGATTGTGCCCGGGCTTCGTTGAGAGCGTCGAAGCGGGACCACATGTCGATGATGCGGAGGTAGGTGTTGGCGTCGAAGCGTTTGACGAATTTTTTCCCCTGGTGGAGCATGTATGACTGGAATTGGTCGCGGACGTTGTACCATGCGAGCACGTCGTTTTGCTGGACGACGTCCTGGCGGGCGCGGCGTTCGATGGCATCGAGGTGGACGAATGTCTTGTGGGAGATCATCCGTGCGAGGGCGAGGCCGTAGAGCGGGCCGTCGGTGTCGTAGTAGTTGCCGGCGTTGAAGTAGGGGTCGTTCTCGATGGCGAGGATTTGCTCGAAGAGGATGAGGCGGTTGAGGACGGTGGTTTTGAAGCCGCTGGCGATGGTGATGACGTTGCGGGTTTTGGCGGGGAGGAGTGTGGCGAAGGTGAGTGCGACGAGGCCGCCGACGGAGGGGCCGACGATGGCGTGGAGGACGTTGATGCCGAAGTGGTCGACGAGGCGGTTGAAGACCTCGACCTGGTCGGCGGCGGAGACGGCGGGGAAGTCTCCGCCCCATGGTTTGCCGGTGTCCGGGTTGGTGGAGCGCGGTCCGGTGGAGCCGTAGCAGCCGCCGAGGTAGTTGGCGCAGATGACGAAGTATTTGTTGGTGTCGAGCGCCTTGCCGGGGCCGACCATGTCCTCCCACCAGCCGTGCTGCATTTCCTCGTTCCAGAGGGCTTCGACGGTTTCGATGGTGCGGGTGAAGCCGGCGGCGTGGTGGGCGCCGGAGAGGGCGTGGAACAGGAGGATCGCGTTGGATTTGTCCGCGTTGAGTTCGCCCCAGGTTTCGTAGGCGATGGTGGCGCCGGGCAGGGAGCCGCCCTCGCGGAGGAGGATGGGGTCGGAGGCGCTGCCGGTCTCGAAGAAGTGGGTGCGGGTCTCGGCGGGCATGGTCGGAGGGTAGCGGGTGGCTGCGCCGGGGGCAAGTCGGCGCGGCGGGCGCCCCGGCGGTGCGTCCCTACCGTGCGGCGACGAGGTCGTAGCCGCGCCAGTCGGAGATGGTGACGTCGGCGAACTCGCCGACTTTGAGGGATTTGTCGACCATGACGGAGCCGTCGATTTCCGGGGCGTCCCATTCGGTGCGGGCGACGCCGGGTTGTTCGACGAGGACGCGGACATTTTTGCCGACTTGTGCCTGGTTGGTTTCACCGGCGATGCGCTGGAGTTCCTCCATGGCGCGGGACCAGCGGCTTTTGCGGGTCATGTGGTGGACTTGGTCGGGCATTTTGTAGGACGGGGTGCCTTCTTCCTTGGAGAACTGGAAGACGCCGGCGCGTTCGAAGCGGAATTCGCGGATGAACTCCATGAGTTCCTCGAAGTCGTCCTCGGTTTCGCCGGGGAATCCGACGATGAAGGTGGTGCGGATGCCGATGCCGGGGATGCCGGCGCGCATGCGGCGGAGGAGGTCGCGGATGTAGTCTCCGCTGGTGACCCGGCGCATTTTGTCGAGCATGTTGGCGGAGATATGCTGGAGCGGGATGTCGACGTATTTGGCGACCTTGTTGCACTGGGCGATGGTTTCGATGAGTTCGTCCGACCAGTGAGCGGGGTGGGTGTAGAGGAGGCGGACCCAGAAGTCGCCATCGATTTCATTGATGGCGCGGAGCAGGGTGGAGAGGGATTCGCCGCGGGTGGAGTCGACGGGCGAGCTGGGTTTGGGGCGCTGGCCTTCCCAGCGGTCCATGCCGAAGTAGGTGGTGTCCTGGGAGATGAGGTTGATTTCCCGGACGCCGGATTTGACGAGTGCCTCGACTTCCTTGAGCACGGACTCCTGGGTGCGGGAGCGGTGCATGCCGCGGATTTTGGGGATGATGCAGAAGGAGCAGGTGTGGTTGCAGCCTTCGGCGATTTTGACGTAGGCGAAGTGGTCGGGGGTGAGGCGGAAGCGCGGGGTGGTGTAGTCGGGGACGTATTTCGGCTTGAGGGTGACGAAGTCGCGGGGGTCGTCGGTGGCGGGGTGGTCGACGACGGATTCGGCGGATTTGCCGAGCAGTTTGTTGATGATGGGTGCGACTTTGTTGACTTGGTCGAGGCCGATGAAGGCGTCGACTTCGGGCATGAGGGACGGGAGGTCTTTGGCGAAGCGCTGGGAGAGGCAGCCGGCGACGATGATTTTCTGGCTGGCGCGTTCGGGGTCATCGTTGCGTTCGTTGACGGCGCCGAAGACGGCGTCGATGGACTCCTGTTTGGCGATGTCGATGAAGGAGCAGGTGTTGACGATGAGGACGTCGGCGAGTTCGGGGTCCGGGGTGAGGGACATGCCGGCTTCGGCGAGGTTGCCGATCATGACTTCGGAGTCGATGAGGTTTTTGGCGCAGCCGAGTGAGATGAGACCTACGGTGGTGGACATGGTGGATTGAATTGCTGAAAAAAAGGGCTGGGATTCAGAGGGGCTGAAACGTGGAATTGCAAGACGGACTGCACGGGGGCAGACGGAAAATCCGGGTGACTGAAACGGGGATCGTTCCAGAAGCCCGGATTGGAGGTGGGACGGGGGGAGGATTCCGGTCAGTATTGCGGAGGGAGGATGAGTTCGTCGCCGACCTGGGGTTGGATGGGGCCGAATCCGGGCATCGGGTTGGCGATGCCGCCTTCCGCGGTGACGTCGGAGACTTTGAGGGTGCCGAGGATGCCGGTGTTGCGGCGGATGGCGAGGGTGATGCCGGGCATGACTTGTTCGGGCATGAGGACTTCGAAGGTGACGAAGCCGCCGTATTGGGGGTCTTCGACGTATTCCTGGACGCGGCCGATGAGGAGGGCTTCGGCGATCATGCGTGCGCGGCGGAGTTCGGTGTCGCTTTTTTCGAGGTCGCGCTGGGCGAGGAGGCCTTCTTCCTGGACTTCGAGTTCGCGTTCGCGCTCGATGCGGTTCTTGACGGCTTCGAGTTCCTGGACGGAGTTTTTGGTGGCCTCGAGTTCGCGTTTCATGGCGTCGAGCTCGGCGGTGTCGGTGAGGACGGGAGCGGGGTTGGCCTTGAGTTGCTGGATTTGTTTTTCGAGTTTGATGCGGTCCTGTTCGGCGCGGAGTTGGGCGATTTGTCCCTTGAGGCGGGCGATTTCGTCAGAAGAGGTGTTCTCCACTCCCTTGGTCATGTCCATGAAGGACATGCCGAGCGCACCAAGAAGGAGGGCGACGGTGGCGCCAAGCAGAAGTTTCATCGTATCCATGGGCGAGACGGTGGCTGGGCCGGGCGCGGATGTCAACGTGGCTTTGAAAGGAGAATTGAGGTGGTTTGCCGGGCTTGGAATTGGTGGGCGGGGTGTCTAGTCTGCGGGCGTGGCGGTTGAAAACGCGGACAGTAACTGGCGGGCGGACGGGAAGTTTTTCCGTGCGGGGGGTGAGCGCGTGAGGATGAGGGCGGTGACGTATGGGCCGTTTCCGGGTGGTTGGCCGGCGGATTTCGGGCCGGATTTCCGGCGGATTTCGGCGGCGGGGTTCAATGCGGTGCGGTTGTTTGGGATGCCGGGGCGTGGGTTGCTGGATGCGGCGGCGGATGCGGGGTTGGCGGTGTTTGGCGGGTTGAGTTGGGGGCAGAATGAGGATTTTCTGCGTCAGCCGGGGTTTTTGAGCGGGGCGTTGGTGGCGTTGGCGGGGGCGCTGGATGAGGCGTCCGGGCATCGTGCGCTGGCGGGGGTGTATGTGGCGAACGAGATTCCGAGTGATCTGGTGAGGTGGATGGGTCCGGTGCGGGTGCGGGAGGCGGTGGAGGAGTTGATCGCGGTGGGGCGGGAGCATTCGCCGGGATTGCTTTTTGCGTATGCGAACTACCCGAGCACCGAGTATCTGGAGCCGGAGAATGCGGATTTCACGGCGTTCAACGTGTATTTGGAGGATGAGGTGGCGTTTCGGAGTTATGTGCGGCGGCTGCATCACATTGCCGGGGACCGGCCGCTGGTGATTTCGGAGTTTGGTCTGGATTCGCTGCGGAATGGCGAGGCGAGGCAGGCGGAGGTGCTGGGGTGGGCGCGGCGGGTGGCGGATGAGGAGGAGGCGGCGGGTTTCACGGTGTATGCGTGGAGTGACCGGTGGTGGAACAATGGCGGGGAGGTGCTGGATTGGAGTTTCGGGCTGGTGGACCGGGAGGGGCGGGCGAAGCCGGCGCTGGAGGTGGCGGGGCGCGGCCGGGCGGGGGAGGAAACGGCGTGTGAGGTTGGGTTTTCGGTGATTGTATGCACGCGCAACGGGCGGGAGCGGATCGGGGATTGTTTGCGGGCGGTGCTGGCGCTGCAGGGGGCGGATTACGAGGTGATCGTGGTGGACGATGGTTCGGTGGACGGGACGGGGGATTTTGTGGCGGCGGAGTTTCCGGAGGTGAGCTTGCTGCGGCTGAAGCACGGTGGCCTGAGTGTGGCGCGGAATGCGGGGGCCGCGGTGGCGGAGCGGGAGGTGCTGGCATTCACGGATGATGACTGCGAGCCGGATGCGGAGTGGCTGCTGCGCTTGGGACGGGTGTTTGCGGAGGGGCGGTTTGCGGCGGCGGGCGGGCCGAATCTGCCGCCACCGGCGGCGGCCTGGCGGGAGGCGGTGGTGGCTGCTGCGCCGGGTGCGCCGAGCCATGTGATGCTGGATGACCGTGAGGCGGAGCATTTGCCGGGGTGCAACCTGGCGGTGCGGAAGGCGGCGTTTGACGCGGTGGGCGGGTTTGACCCGCGGTTTCACACGGCGGGGGATGACGTGGATTTCTGCTGGCGGCTGCGGGATGCGGGATTTGCGCTGGGGTTTGCGCCGGGGGCGTTTGTGTGGCACCGGCGGCGGCCGTCGTTGCGCGGGTTTCTGCGGCAGCAGCTGGGGTATGGGAAGGCGGAGCGGATGCTGATGGAGAAGTTTCCGCAGCGGTTTTCCCCGCGCGGGGGGGCGAAGTGGGAGGGGTGTGTCTATTCCGGCGGGCCGGTGCGGGTGGCGGATGGGGTGGTGATTTATCACGGGCTGATGGGGCGGGCCGGTTATCAGTCGGTGGCCTGCGGGATGCAGCCGTTGCGCGGGTTGGAGACGGGGCGGGATGGCTGGCGGGAGCGGGTTGCGCTGTGGTTGCTGAAGGCGGTGGTGCCGAGGTTGCGGGCGTGGGAGCGCTGCGGCAGGCTGGGATTGGAGAAGCCGGTGGCGGTGGAAGCGCCGGGATGCGGGGAAGCGGATGCGGAGCTGGTGGTTGCGGCGGTGGGCCGTAGCGGGGTGCTGGACTGGTTGTTGGAAAATGGCTGGCGGGCGGGTGGCGAGACGGATGGCTGGGATGTGGAGAAGGGGGGGGCGCGGTTGCTGCTGGCGACGGGCTATGGCGACAACGGGGCGGCGTATCTGATGGTGCGGGTGTGGGGGGATGCGGAACTTGCGGAGGTGGCGCTGCGCGGGTATGAGAGCGGGCATGGCGCTGCGCACTGATGATTTTGATTTCCATCTGCCGGACGAGTTGATCGCGTCCCGACCGCTGGAGGAGCGTGCGGCGTCGAGGATGCTGGTGGTGCATCGTGAGAGCGGGAAGATCGAGCACCGGATGTTCCGGGATTTCCCGGAGTATGTGCGGGAGGATGACCTGCTGGTGCTGAACGACACCAAGGTGATCCCGGCGCGGGTGTTTTCCGATGACGGGAAGGTGGAGTTGTTATGTCTGGACCGGCTTTCTCCGACGGAGTGGCGGTGCCTGGTGAGGCCGGGGCGCAAGATGAAGGTGGGGCGCGAGGTGACGGTTGGCGGGACCCGCGGGGTGGTGGCGGAGGTGTTTGAAAACGGCGACCGGCTGGTGAGGTGGGATGCGGTGGTGGATCTGGACGCGCACGGGCACCTTGCGCTGCCGCACTACATGGGGCGGGATGACGAACTGGCGGACCGCGAGCGCTATCAGACGGTGTTCGCACGGGAGGAGGGGGCGATCGCGGCGCCGACGGCGGGGTTGCACTTCACGCCGGAGATGCTGGAGAAATTGCCGCACGCGTTTCTCACGCTGCATGTGGGGGTGGGGACGTTCCGGCCTGTGAGTGCGGAGGTGGTGACGGATCACGAGATGCACTCCGAGCGGTATGAGGTGACGGAGGAATCGGCGCGGCGGGTGAACGAGGCCGGCAGGGTGATCGCGGTGGGGACGACGGTGACGCGGGTGCTGGAGTCGATCGGGCTGGAGGGGGAGGCGCGGCTGGAGGAGCAGGCGGCGAGGGGCGAGACGGATATCTTCATCTACCCGCCGCACGAGTTCCGGGTGATCGGCGGGTTGCTGACGAATTTCCATCTGCCGAAGAGCACGCTGATCATGCTGGTGAGCGCGTTCGCCGGGAGGGAACTGGTGCTGGAGGCGTATGCGGAGGCGGTGCGGGAGAAATACCGGTTCTATAGTTATGGAGACTGCATGTTGATTGTTTGAGGTCGGGAGGCCGGGCGGGGGATGCGCAATTGTCTTGACTGTTTGGGGCGGATCTGGTTTCCAATGGACGATTTCCCCTCGATCTCATGAGATATTTATTCCAGAAACCATTGCCGGGGATGGTGGCGGCTTTTTGCGCCGGTTTGTTTGTGCCGAGCGTGTCCGCCAACTGTCTATTGCTTCATGACATGGACCGTCACGGCCACTGGATCGTGACGGTGGACAGTCATGTCGGGTTCGCGAATTTCGATGGATCGGACGAGTATTTTTCGGGCGACTACATGGTTCCCGCGCTGGTCTCCCGCACGAGCGGCAATCTGGTGGTGGCGGGCGGTGACGAGGACTGGCGGGCGAGCCATGATCTGGATGGGACGATTTACGGGATGAGCCTGAGGGCGAGTCCGCCGCTGCTGGGCAACATGTTCACGGTGTTTTTATCGTATGCGAACGGGACGCTGGACGGGGATTTCAACACGAGGGAGGTCAGTCCGTTTCCGGAGGGTCCGTATCATGGCCGGGTGTCCTATGACCGCGACGAGCTTGAGGTGGGGGTGGATGTGCAGATTCTCAATGCGGTTTACGGGCGTCTCGCCTACAGCCGTTACGAGATGGATGGGGATTGGAGGTATTTCGGCGGGTTTGATCCGAGGGAGCCGCAGGAGTATCAGTTCGAGGCCTTCGAGCTGGGTGTCGGTTTCCGGCAGGATTTCGTGAGTTGTTATTCCCCGAGGCTGAGCTTCGGTGTGGACGCGTATCTGGCGGTGTTGTTTTTCGACTACGAGCACAAGGAGGTGGACGGCGGGAGGACGGCGGATTCGGACGGCGCGGGTTTCAAGGGGCGGCTCGAAGCGAACGCGAAGTATGCGCTGACGGACCACACGCGGGCGGTGGTGGGGGTCGGCTACCTGTATCAGAGCCTCGATGACGATGGCATTGACCTGACTGATGACGGCTTGTTCATCCGGCTCGGAGTGGAGGCTTCGTTTTGAACCCGTATCCCTGAGAATCCCATGAAAACCATGTTTGTCATATTGCTGGCGTGCACGACGCTGACGAGCGTGCTGCTCTGCCAATGCGCGAGACACGATCCGCTTGAACCGCAGCAGGAGGAGCCGCAGTGAGGGGCCGGGAGTGGCTCCGGGAGTGGCTCCGGGAGTGAGGGTCAGCTCTTGCGCCTGAGGGTGGCGGCGAGGGATTTGGCGAGCCGTTCGAGGCGGTTCCGGTCGTGTTCGGGCTGGGGCCGGGGGTCGAAGCGGGCGCGCTGGTGGAGCGAGATGGCCTCATCGAGGGGCTTGTGGTCGGGGAGGATGTCGGTGAGGCGGCGGAGCCAGCGGGAGAAGGTCTGGCCGGGTGGGCGGGGGCCGAGGTGGCGGGTGGCGAGGGATTCGAGTTCGTGGAGGGGGGTGAGGGTACGATGGCCGTCGTAGCTGGCGACGACGGATTTGGTTTCGAGTCGGCGTTTGGATTTCCACAGCCTGCGGGTGATGAAGGCGGTGAGGGCGGCGGCGATGGACCACATGACGGCGGTGGCGGCGAGGCGGTTGGTCGGCTGGTTCCGCCAGATGAAGAAGTCTTCGCGGAGGCGTTTGAGGGAGTCGTAGAAGCGCTGGGTGCGGGTGATCTGGCTGTTGACGCTGGCGAACCAGGACGGCGGGGTGGGGTCGAAGTCGACCCAGCGGTTGTTGTCTTGGTCCCAGACGCGGCACCATGCGTGGCCGTGGGTGCCGCGGATGACGAAGCCGCCGCGTTTCGGGTCGGGTTCCATGACGCCGTATCCGGTGGTGTAGCGTGCGGGGATGCCGGCGTTGCGCAGGATCAGGACGGCGGAGGTGGCGAAGTATTCGCAGTGGCCCTTTTTGACGGTGGTGAGGAATGAGGTGATTGCGCTCGGGGAGTTGGTCCGGCGGTATGGGCGGGTGATGGTGAGGTTGCGGGTGTAGGAGAATTCGGAGCGGAACCACTGACGCAGGGTGAGGAGTTTTTCGTCGAGGGGTTTGTTGGCGTCGAGGTTGAGTTCGGCGACGATGCGGTCGAGGCATTCGCTGTCATCGGACGGGGTTCGGAGGTCTTCGCGGCCGAGTGGCGGGGATTCCGGGAAGGTTCCGCCGTTCCAGAAGACCTGGCCGTGGATGACGGGGTTGCGGGGGAAGATGCGGACGGTGCCGAAGGTGTTGCTTTCGATGCCGTCGAGGTCGAAATCGCGGAGGCCCATGGCGTCTCCGGGGAGCGGGATGGGGCTTTCGGAGGAGGCGCTGCCGCGGAGTTCGAAGCTGGGGAGGCGGGTGATCTCGTCGGTGTTTTCGGCTTCGGTGAGCAGGTAGTAGGGTTCGTCGTTGACGAGGCGGGTGTCGAGGTCCTTGAAGTCGGCTTTGGCGATCCGCTGGGTGAGCCAGCTGCGGCCGATGAAGCTTGAGTAGGTGGCGGTGCGGAGCAGGCGTGGGGCGGTTTGTGGTGGTCCGTCGGTGGTGAGCCGCCATTGGATTTCGGGGGATTGGCGGACGGTTCCGCGGGTGCCGATGAGGGTGGCGTTGATGTCCGGGTTGAAGCGGCTGGCGCGGCGGGCGCTGGCGCTGCCCATCATGTCCGAGACTTTTTCGAGGCCGAGTTGTCCGCCGAACGAGAGGATGCTGGCGGCGGTGACGAGGGGGGCGAAGGCGATCCAGCTACTGCGTTTGAACGAGTAGGTCATCCATGAGACGAGGACGATGAGGCCCGGGAAGAAGATCCACATGTCGGCGTTTTTGCCGACGGCTGCGGCGACCATGGTGGCGGCGAAGAAGGTGTTGCCGAAGTTGAACCAGGTGGTTTGTTCGAGCAGTCCGAGGCGCTGGTTGCGGGCTTTTCTGCGTCTGGCGATGAGGGAGAACGAGCTGAGCGGGACGGAGTCGCGGAGGCCGTAGGACTGGACGAACTGGACCGGGAGGAGCAGGGCGGGCATCCATGAGAGGAGGGCGGGCATCGCGGTGTATGGGTTTCCCTCGAGCCAGATGATGGCGCCGGAGAAGACGATGGCGATGGAGGTGAGGTGCCAGGCGCGGTTGCAGGTGTCGTCGGTGAAGTCCCAGCGCAGGCGGGTCCAGTGGGCTGCCTCGACGATGAGTGCGGCGAGGAGTCCGATGACGGGTCTGCCGGACATGGCTCCCCAGAAGACGAGCGAGGTGCCGAGCAGGAGTTTGGGTGGTGGTTTGGGATGGGGAATGGCGGGGCGGGGTTGGTCAGTTGGCGATGGGGAGGCGGGACGGGAGGCGTTTGAGGTCTGTGGCGATGTGTCCGGACTGGAGCCAGCAGCCCGGGGCATTACCGGGGTTGGGGCCGGCTCCGATGATGATGGGTGCGCAGGTGATGTTGTGTTGGGTGAGGGTTTGGAGGAAGTTTTTGCGCTGGTCGTCCCAGCCGTTGAAGATGACGAGGCATGAGGTGAGGTCGTCGCGGTAGCGGAGGACGAGGCGGGAGAGGGTTTCGAAGCACGGGGTGCGTTCGGGGGTGACTCCGGCGAGCACTTCGAGCAGGCGTTCGGCGCGCTGCAGGCCGCGGCCGGCGGTGACGACGTGGGCTTGGTTTTTCACGAACATGAGGTCGAGCAGGGACTCGCTGGTATCGATGCTGGCGGCGAATGATGCGGCGACGGAGACGGCTTGTTCGAAGGTGACGTCGGTTCGGTCGGTGCTGATGGTGTCGAGGATGAGTCCGTAGCGGGGATAGAAGGTGTTTTCGAGTTCCTTGACGATGGGTCGGCCGGTGCGGGCCCAGCTTTTCCAGTGGATCTGGCGGATGGGGTCGCCGGGGCGGTAGTCGCGGAGGCCGACGAATTCGCCGGAGTTGCCGATGGCGTTGGTGTTGGATTCGCCGGAGATGTTGAAGGCGGCGTTGCCGGGGAGTTCGATGGGTGGGAGTTGGAAGCGGTGGGGGAGGACCATCAGGGTGGAGGCGTCCGCGTTGACGCGGCGGGAGCGCTGGAAGAGGCCGAATGGGTCGGGGAGGAGGACGCGGAGGTCGTTGAGGCGGATGACGCCGCGGCGGAGCGGGGTGAACTCGATGTTGACTCTGGTGGTGGCGTTCGGGAGGAGGTTGATTTCGTCCGGGGATTCTCCGCCGCGGAAGAGTTGGTTGCGGAGGATGAGCCACTGCCAGCGGAAGTAGGCGAAGAGTTGGTCGAATTTATTGCGTTCTTCCTCACCGGGTTCGCGGAGGAGGGTGAAGTCGTCGATGGTGGGTCTGGGGTCGGGCAGGGTTTCGGAGAGCCATGCGGATCTGATTTTCCGGCCGTTGTTGCGGACGATGACCGAGTAGCGGAGCGGGTGGCCGGCGGTGGCGTGGCGCGGGAGTTCGCGGTGGGCGTGGAGTTTGGCCCTGCGGAACATGATGTAGATGAACGATGTGGCGAGCATCGCGAAACAGAGCGAGAAGAGCTGGTAGATCGAGGTGCGGCCCTGGCCGATGCCGAGGCAGGTGGCGAGGACGAAGAGGAGCAGGACGGAGATGCCGGGCGGGCGGATGCGCACGGAGAAGAAGTGGCGCACATGGGAGCTGCGGGAGTAGGCCCGGTAGAGCAAGCGGTCGAACCGTTCGCGGCCGGTTGCAGCCGGTGGATTTCCCGCGGTGTTCGGATTTGCCAGCATGATGACGGATGAAGGCTAGACCGGCACGGGGGTGTTTTCAACGAGATCGGTGATGATCTGGCGTGCGGTGTGGCCGGAGTATTTGGCTTCCGGGGTGAGGACCATGCGGTGGGCGATGACGTCGACGGCGAGGGACTGGATGATCTCGGGCGAGACGAAGTCCATGCCTTCGAACACGGCGAGGGCCTGGGAGAGTTTCATCAGGGCGAGCGAGGCGCGGGGGCTGGCGGGGAGCTGGACCTGCGGGTGGCCGCGGGTGGCACCGACGAGCGAGACGGCGTAGTGGCGGAGTTCGTCGCTGAAGCGGACTTTTCGTGCGGCGGCGGAGATGGCGAGGATGTCGTCGCGGGAGACGACGGGGTCGAGGGTGTCGACCGGGTGGGTTTCGGTTTGGTCGGCGAGGATGGCGGCTTCTTCTTCGGGTGAGACGTAGCCGAGTGCGCACTGCATGGAGAAGCGGTCCATTTGGGCTTCCGGCAGCGGGTAGGTGCCGCGGAATTCGACGGGGTTTTGGGTGGCGATGACGAAGAACAGTCCGTCGAGTTCGTGGCATTTGCCCTCGATGGTTGCCTGGCGTTCGCTCATGGCTTCGAGCAGGGCGCTCTGGGTGCGCGGCGAGGCGCGGTTGATTTCGTCGGCGAGGAGGATGTCGGTGAAGACGGGGCCGGGGTGGAAGCGGAATTCCTGGGTTCTGGGGTCGAGGACGGAGATTCCGAGGATATCGGACGGGAGGAGGTCGGGGGTGAACTGGACGCGGGTGAAGATTGCGCCGGAGATGGCTTTGGCGATGGCTTTGGCGAGGGTGGTTTTTCCGGTTCCGGGGTAGTCTTCCAGCAGGACGTGACCACCGGAGAGCATGCATGCGAGCACGCGGCGGATGATGTCGTTTTGTCCACGGACCACTGAGGCGATGGCGGATTCGAGCTTGGCGGCGTTTTGGGTGGGGCTCATGTGGTGGTGGGGGCATTTCAACTGGTTGACGGGAAGGCGTCGAGGTTTTCCATGCGATTGGGCGGGGGGGATTGGCGGTGGCGGGATGATTCCGGCAGGCTGGCAAATTTTTTTGTGTTCGCGTGGGGCGGGGGATGTCCTAGGGTCCGCCGCCAATGAGCTACCGCACGTCTCCCGCAGACCTCGAGGGCATGCCTCCGGGGGTGCCGCACATTATCGGAAACGAGGCCGCCGAGCGGTTTTCGTTTTATGGAATGAAGGCGGTGTTGGCCGTATTCATGGTGAACTATCTGCACCTGATGGACGGGTCGGTGGGGGCGGGGATGAATGAGGCGGAGGCGACCGCGCACGTGCACATGTTCAACGGTTGGGTTTATCTAACGCCGCTGCTCGGTGCGTTTCTGGCGGACTTTCTGGTTGGCAAGTACTGGACGATCATTTCGCTCTCGCTGGTGTATTGTGCCGGCCATGCGGCCTTGGCGTGCATGGGTGTTTTCGGCGATTCGCCGTGGTGGTTGGCGGGCGGGCTGGGTCTGATCGCGCTGGGGTCTGGCGGGATCAAGCCGTGTGTTTCGGCGCATGTGGGGGACCAGTTTGGCAAGCGCAACGCGCATTTGCTGAGCCGGGTGTTCAACTGGTTTTATTTTTCGGTGAACATCGGTGCGTTCATTTCGATGCTGCTGACGCCGTGGTTGTTGAAGTGGTATGGTCCGCACTGGGCGTTTGGTGTGCCGGGGGTGTTGATGGCGCTGGCGACCCTGGTTTTCTGGTTGGGGCGCAAGCGGTTCATCCACGTGCCGGCGGGTGGCAAGCGGTTTTTGAAGGAGATCACGGGGCGTGAGGGGATCATGGTGGTGTTGAAACTGGTGCCGCTGTATTTGTTTGTGGCGATGTTCTGGGCGTTGTTCGACCAGACGGGGTCGACGTGGATTTTCCAGAGTCGTGACATGGACCGGGATTTCCTGGGTTTCGAGTGGTTGCCCTCGCAGATTCAGTCGTTGAACTCGGTGTTTGTGCTGACGTTCATTCCGCTGTTTTCGTATGGGTTGTATCCGTTGTTCGACCGGGTGTGGAAGTTGACTCCGCTGCGCAAGATCGGGATCGGGTTGTTTGTGATGGCGGGGGCTTTTGCGTTGGTTGCGTTGATCCAGTCGTGGATTGATGGGGGTGCGCGGCCGAGCATTTCGTGGCAGATTCTGGCGTTCATGCTGCTGACGGCGGCGGAGGTGATGGTTTCGATTGTGGCGTTGGAGTATGCCTACACGCAGTCGCCGAAGACGATGAAGTCGCTGCTGATGTGTCTGTATCTATCAGCCGTGGCGATCGGGAACTTCCTGGTGGCGGGGGTGAATCATTTCATCCAGATTCCGGACAGTGCGGCGGAGCAGCTGGAGGTGGCGGTGGAGGATCTGCCGGAGGACTGGCGGAAATCGCCCCGCAACATCGTGTTGCCGGGATTCGATGGAGAGCGGGGAACGGCTGACGATTTGTTGCAGCGGGTGAAGGAGGGGGAGAGGGTCGAGCTGGAAGTGCCGGGTCAGGAGGTTTTCGAGCGGGCGGCGGAGGCTATCGAGACGCATGCCACGGAGAACGGCGGGGTGTTTCCGGGTGAGGCGGAATTTGCGGCGAGCGATGACCCTTGGGGGCGTCCGATCCGTTATGAGATTCTGAATTCGACCCAGGTCCGGCTGACGAGTGACGGTCCGGACGGCGAGCCGGGGACGAAGTGGGACGTGGGCATGGTGATTGAGCGCCAGCCGGAGGAGAAGAAGGTGGAAAGCTCATGGAGCGACGTGTTTCATCCGAGTGAGCCGTGGCTGGAGAAGCGGAAGCATGAGTTGGGTGTCGAGGTCGGTGGAGCGGAAGGGGCGGTTCAGGGCGAGTATGACCGAACGATGTTTTCCGGCGGGCAGACGCGCTTGAGTGGTGCGGCCTATTTCCGGTTTTTCACGTGGCTGATGTTGGGGACGGCGGTGTGCTTTGTGCCATACGCGCTGGTTTACAGGCCGAAGACGTATTTGCAGGACTAGAGCACCGAACCGGAAGTCCGTATGCAATCGGATGATGAATTCGTCAGGTTTCAGGATGCGTTCTGGGAACGATTTGGAGGAAGAACGCGGCGCTTTTCGCACATCGACTTCCGGTTCGATGCCCTAGGAGTGTGTCGGACTTAAGTCAGCGACAAATCCGTTTCGTGCTGCCATGCTTCGCGCATGGCCGCCCGGTTCGTCAACATTGACCACGACACCCCGCTTCTCCTTCCACCCGACCTTCGCGACTGGGTGCCCGCCG
>JAUTCT010000097.1 GCA_030673875.1 Verrucomicrobiota bacterium JB025
TCCTATCTGATCGGAGTGGTCGACATCGCAGAACTTGGGCTCTTCGAGCAATGGCTTGATGTCCGGCACATCAAGCGGGACACGCGCGTGCGGATATCCTCGATAGAATCAGGCATTCAGGCCTTAACCTGACGCGAATGAGGGCGAACCCTACTTTCCCAACACTGATCTCACCCATCTGCTACGCCCGGACAACGGAGTGACGGACCAAACCAAACGCCGCATCGTTGACTACATTGCAACCAAAGGGATCACACTGAAACCACTACGTTCCTGGTTCCATCGCCTTCCCGAAGGCTGCGAACAATGGATGGTTCCAGTCGCACGCATGGGATTGGAAGATCCACTCAATCGAGTCCGCAAACAATCATCCTCCATTCTGACAAAGGCAGGAGTCGAACACGAACCGCCATCTCTACGCCCGGACCCCCGTTTCAAGGTTCTCGTCAATGGAGAGAAATGGCCCGGAAGACTTGGGGAGAGAGCAAGATTGAGCCTGTCTATCAAAGGATATTCATCCGGCCAGCTCAAGAGTTTCAGCGACGGCATCGCAACCTGCGACGCTGACAAGTTCCACGAATATGAAAAAATTACCGGAGCCGAACTCTATTTCTACCCATATATCCGGGGAAATATCCCAATGCCCATTGACTACCAAAACATCGGCACCGTGGATATTCAGGCCCGAAAACTCACGATTCGTCCGGTTTTCCCCGACCGGACCACGGCTCCCGAAGACCGCACCTACGCTGTCGAGCTGGACCCCTACATCGAAGGCCATAAGACGGACGGCAGCACCAGCCGCAAGACCGTCAAAAACCACGAGCCCTACACTTACCCCAACGTGAGTCCTGGAGAATATTGGCTGCGCGTTCTCCACCCCGGTGCCCTACTGGAGGACCGCCAGAAAATCACGGTCAAAAACGACGGCGAAGTGATCAGGCCACGTCTCAAAAGAGCTTCGAGCCTGGTAGTTCCTGTAATCTGGCCCGAGGCGTCCCATCCCGACAAACTGCCACCAGAACTCGCGCGGAAATTTGTTTTCGGTCATGGCCGTGGCGTAAGGTCAGTCATCAGGATCATCGGGAAAGGAGTGAGCCACGACCAAGAACGCATACCCCTCCCGGAAGCGGCAAAGGGCCGATTCCCCAAAAGTGTGATCTTTCCCTATCTACCTCCGGGACAATACGAGATCATCTCCCCGGCATGGGACATTGAACCAAAAGGTATTCATCCAGGTTGCGTCATCAAATCCTCATCCATTGAAGTGGAAATCACAAAAGACAGTCCGGTCTTCGTAGTCACGGAGCCCCTGACCGTCCTCTACACTGAGAAGAAATAGAAGAAAACGAACTGCACGGGGAAGAATCCCGCCCCCTTCAGTCATCAATCCCCGGCAGCTTCCACTTCGGATGCTCCTCGTGCTCTTTGGCCATGATTTCCGATATCCGCGCCACCACTTCCGGATGCTCCGCCGCAAGGTCGTTTTCCTCACCGATGTCGGTCGTCAGATCGTAGAGCTCGATTTCGCCCTTCAAGCCGTTGGCGCGGTAGCCCTTCCATTTCCCCAGGTGCACCGCCTGCTGCGGCCCCCGTTCGTAAAACTCCCAATACAGATACTCCCGCTTCTCCTGTTTTTCCGGCCGGTTGGCCAGCGTCGCATAGATGGAAATACCGTCCATTTCATCCGTCCGCTCCTTCAGCCCCATGTGCGCGAGCGTCGGCATCAGGTCATACTGCGTCGTCCACTGGTCGGTGGTCGAGCCGGCCGGAATCGTCCCGGGCCAGTAGGCGATGAGCGGCACACGGATCCCGCCTTCGTAAAGATACCGCTTGTACATCCGGAACGGTCCGTTGCCGTCCCAGGTGTCGGTCTTGCCGTAATAACTGTCCTCATCGCCGTTGTCGGACGTCCACATGATGATCGTGTCCTCTTCCAACCCGAGCTCTTTGACCGCCGCCACGATCCGTCCGACATTGCGGTCGTGCCGCGTCATCAGCGCCGCGTAAAGTTGCTCCAACTCCGTGAGGCCGAGTGTTTCATCATCGTACCCCTCGAGACTCGGCGTCCACAAGCCCTTGAACGGAACGGTCGACGCATCGCCATGCGGGACCACACTCGCGAAATAAATGAAAAACGGCCGCTTCTGGTTCTTCTTGATGAACTCGATCGCCTTGTCCGCGTAGAGGTCCTCGGTGAACACACCGTGCTCGCCCAACACCGGCAGATGCTCGTTGAGCTTCTTGCGCGCGTTCTCCGGAATCGGCTTCTTCTTCCCGTTCTCCCAAATGTGCGTGCCGTAAAAACTCCGGCAATCGACGTGACCCAGATAGCCCAGCCAGTAATCCCACCCCGTCGCCGTGATCGTCTCCGGTTTCTCCGTGCCGCCCGGGCTCAGTTTGCCAAACCCCGCCGTGGTGTAGCCCGCCCGCCGCGCCACCTCGCCGAGCATCGGATACTTCGGCGGCCAGTTCTTGACCGGCGGCGGACCGGAGTTCGCGCGCCACGCCGCATGCCCGCCATGCTTACCGGTGAGCAGGCTGTTGCGCGACGGTCCGCACACCGCGTTGCCCGCATACGCCCGGTTGAAAAGCATCCCGCCAGCCCGCAATTTGTCGATGTTCGGCGTCTTGATCATCTTCATGCTGACATCGTCCAGCTTGTAACAGGGGACCTTGCCGATCCCCCAGTCATCGGTGTTGATGTAAATCACGTTCGGCTGGCGCGCCTGCACGGCGAGCGTCAACAAAACCGTCAGCAGAACCGCAATCGCCGTTTTTTCAGTCAAAGTTCTCATGTCATCCGTATTCGTGTTCAAGACGCGCGCATCAAACCCGCTTTTTCCCGCAGCAAAACAAACCCATCGGACAGATCCGGGCAAGGGTGAAACACCGTCACCGGTCGCTCATCCCCGCGCTGGACTCACCGGGCACGAAAATGCATCGTCCCTCCCCAGCGGAACCCAATTCCCACCCCCTTTCATGATCACATCCATCAAACACATTTTCACCGCCATCATCGTGCTGGCGCTGCCCGCCCTCGCCATCGCAGACCCCGTCAAAGTCGCCTGCGTCGGTGACTCCATCACCCACGGCGCGAAAATCGTCGATCGCGAGAAATTCGCCTACCCGCAGCAACTCGACCGCATGCTCGGCGACGACTACCTCGTCCGCAATTTCGGCCGCAGCGGCACCACCCTGCTCAAAAAAGGCAACCGCCCGTACACCCGCCAGAAGGAATACCGCGACTCGCTCGCGTTCCTGCCGGACATCGTCATCATCAAACTCGGCACCAACGACAGCAAACCCGGCAACTGGGACAAACACAAAGCCGACTTCGCCACCGACGCCGCCGCCCTCGTCCGGTCCTATCAGGACCTGCCGTCCCACCCGCGCGTGATCCTCTGCAAACCGGTCATGGTCACCGTCAAAAACACACCGATCACCGAAAAAATCGTCCGCAACGAGATCGCCCCGGAGATCGAAAAAACCGCCTTCAAACTGGAAATCGAATGCGTCGACCTCCACCCGGTGCTGCGCGACCACCCGGAATGGCTGCCCGACGGCATCCACCCCAACGCCCAAGGCGCCACCGCCATCGCCAGCCACCTCCACCGCCTGCTCACCACCGTGCCGGAACCCACGCCAACCCTCAGATACCCCGCCAAAACCAGCACCTCGTCGTTCTTCGGCCACGAACTCCTCAGCTTCAAACTCAACGGCGCCGACTGCAAAATCGCCAAACCCCGCGTCGTCGCCAAAGGCGCACCCTGGATCTGGCGCGCCCGCTTCTGGGGACACGAACCGCAGTTCGATACCGCCATGCTCGAACTCGGCTGGCACGTCCTCTACTGCGACGTCGCCGACCTCTTCGGCGCACCCAAAGCCGTCGATCGCTGGAACACCTTCTACCAGCGCACCCGCAAAATCGGCCTCAACCCGAAACCCGTGCTCGAAGGCATGAGCCGCGGCGGACTGATCATCCACAACTGGGCGCTCGCCAACCCGGACAAGGTCGCCGGCCTCATCGCCGACAACGCCGTGATGGACTTCACCAGCTGGCCCGGCGGCATCGGAACCGGAACCGGCAGCACCCGCAGCTGGGCCCCCTGCCTCGCCGCCTACGGACTGGCCGACGACGCCGCCGCAAAAGCCTACGACCAACAACCGGTCGACCACGTCGCCCGCCTCGCCCGGGCCGGCATCCCCATGCTCTACCTCGTCGGCCTCAGCGACCAGGTCGTCCCGCCCGCCGAAAACAGCCTCAAGGCCCGCGAAATCCTCAAGGACTACCCGAAACTCCAGGTCATCGAAAAACCCGGCATGGGCCACCACCCGCACTCGCTGCCGAATCCGACGCCGATCGTCGAATTCGCGCTCGGCACCCGCTAGGCGGCCCGGCAGCGGTCACTCGCCCCGGTAGGTATCGTCGGTCTTCTCCAGCCACTCGCCGAACAAGCGCCGGTGCTCTTCCAGCACCCCGGCATACTCGGGACTCCCCGCCAGATTCTTCATCTCGCCCGGATCGCCCTCCATATCGAACAACTGCTCGCGGTTCTCGCCGCGGTTCCACACGTGATACTTGAATTTCGGCGTGCGCAGCGACCGCCCTTCGATCGTGTCGCGTTTTGACACCCGCACCTCCGCCTCGGTCACCACATACTCGTGACTCGGCGCCTTGCTGTCTTTATCCAGCACGAATGGCAGCACGCTCTTGCCGAAATACGGCCCCTTCGGCATCGGAACCCCCGCGATGTCCGAAACCGTCGCCATCAGATCGATTCCCACGGAAATCAAACGATCATCCGTCTCGCCCCGCCGCCCCTTGCCCGGATACCGCACAATGAACGGAACCCGGCACGACTCCTCATAAAGCACCGACTTCTGGTGCCAGCGGTGCGCCCCGTATCCGTCGCCGTGGTCGCTGGTGAAAATCACCACCGTATCCCGCGCATGGCCGTTCTCCTTCAATCCTTCGAGCAAGGCCCCGATGTGGCCGTCCACCAGCTCCACCAGCCGGTTGTAGGCCCAGCGGTATTGCCGCCAGTCCTCGCCATCAAATGCCATCGCCATCTTCTGCGCGTTCGCCACGCCCTTGCTATCCAGCCCGCGGCGGATCACCACCGCCTCCGACTCATCCCCGTTGATCGCATGGTTGTGCGGCAGCGGCGGACAATCCTCCAGCGCCGGATCCGTATCCACCTCGCCATTCTTCATCTTGATCCCTTCGGTCCTCCCCGCCTTCTTCCGCCCCCACTCACAAATATCATGAGGGTTGTAGTAGGAAACCACCGCCAGAAACGGCTTCTTCCGCTCGCCCGCCAGAAACTCCAGCGCGTTCGCCGTCATCGTCTTGTCCTTGCCGCCGGAATAGTGGTCGAAGCCGTTGAACTTCGAATCCTTCGAACCGAACGTCTCGTCCTGAATGTGCCACTTGCCGAAATACGCCGTCTCGTAGCCCGCCGCCCGCGCCTGGTTGCCCAGCGAAATCACCGGCTTGTCGTTCTTGTCCGCCAGATACCTCTGGCACGGCAGCCGCCCGGTATACATCGTGTAGCGCTCCGGCATGCACACCGGATAGTTCACATAGGCATTGGGAAAACGCACCCCGTCTTTCGCGATCGAATCCATCGCCGGTGTCTTCACCCACTTGGATCCCGCGCAGCCCATCACATCCGCGAACTGCTGGTCCGTGGTGATGATCAGGATGTTCGGCAGGTCCTTCTTCGCCGCCTCGACCGGCAAGACACCCGCCACCACGGCCACCGCCGCCCACTTCACCAAACTCCTTCTCTTCAGGATCGCTCTCATCATTTGTCCTTCTGTTGTATTTTGATCATTGCATCCGCATAGCGCTTGCCAAGCTCGCGCGCCGCCTCGGCGCTGAAATGCGTCAGGTCCCCCCGGTCCTCCAGCCCGTCCGAGGAAACAAACCCACAATGCGGAACCGATTCCGCCACCTTCCTCTGCGCCGCATCCACCTTCTCGCGCCCCTCGCTCCACGGCCGACCCTCGAACTGCCCCAGCTGACCGATCAAAAAAGGAACCTCCGCGCCACCACACTCCGCGCGCACCCGCCCGATCAGCTCCGTCAGCGCCTTTCCGTAGTTCCCCTTCTCGCCCATCTTCCCGTCCGCCTCGCCCTGGTGCCAGAGAATCCCCCTCACCGTGCCGCTTTTCATCGCCACCTTCAGCCGCGCCAGCATGTCGTCATACGGATGCGCCCCGGTCTTGGGATCCTCCACCCCCGGCTTCCATTTCCGGATCGAGGTCCCCCCCACCGCACACGGAATCAGCCCGACCCGCACCGACTTGTCCGCCTTCGCAATCGCGATGCCAAACGTCCGCCCCGGCCCCACTCCCGCCTGCTTCTTGTCAAAATGGAGCGGATCCACCGCCGGCACCCACTCATTCCCCTTGTTCAGCGTGAATACCCGCTCCGGCGCCTCCTTGTCCCGCGCCTCCACCTCGCCGCGACCCGCCATGTTAGACTGCCCGATCAGCAGGTAAAGATCGAGTTTCTCCTCTCCGGCCAGGGCACATTGCGCCACGCACCCCAGCGCCACCAACACGAGCAGTCGTTTCCAGATTTTCATTTCGCTTTCCCGATCGAAGTTACGGATTCACAAACTCCAACGCTCCGATGTCCGGCTTTTTGTCATCCACCGGCGTTTTGACCACATCCATGCCGCCACTGCCCTCGATCGGCAGACCCGCATCAATGCACGGCGACCCGGCTCCCGGCCGGTAGCCCCGCAGCCCCGCCATGGTTTTCAGATCGATCCCCGCTCCCGCCTGTCCCGGCCGCAGCAACCGGGGATCGGCTTCGATCGCCCGCGTTTCCGACGAGTGAGGCTCAATGTTGTGATACAGATTGTTGCGGAAAACCGTGTTGATCCCCTTGGCATTCCGCCCCCATTCACCCTTCCCATCGAAGAAGAAAACATTGTTCTCGAAGGTGGAGTTCAGCGGCGTCCGCCCCTCGGCGAACACGCTCACATGCAACCCCTTGCGAACGTAATGGGTGTTGTTGTAAATGTGGACGTTCTCCGCACTCTTGTTGCGCTCAAACCCGTAAAAGTAAATCCCCTCACGGTCGTTCTCGCTCACGTTGTAGCGGATGACGACATTCCGCGTCGGCTTCTTCATGATCCCGCAGAACCACAGGTTGTCGTGGCTGTAGTTGTATTGGATGAACGTATCCACACAGTTGTAGTCGGCATCAAACCCACCGCGGTCGCTTTCACCCCCGCCGTCCCGGTTGTCCTTCAACCCCACATTTCCATAGGCCTCGTTGTATTGGATCCTGATCCCGCTCGTCTTGAAACAAAAGATGCTGTGGCCCGTATCCCGCCGACTGCTGTTGGCCAGCACATTGTGCTCGTAGACGGCATCCTCGCTCACCCGTGCGATGATGTTGTTCCGCCCTGTGGTATCCACATGGTTTCCGGCCACATACACCCGCGTCCACAGGTTCTCCCGCTCCACCCCATCCTCCAGCAGCTTCACCCTGCCGCACGACGAATCATTTCCGATCCCCACCCCGCCGATGTTCTCCACCCGGTTGTTGGTGATCCGCAGATCATCGAAAACCGTCTTCTTCAGCTTCCTCACGTGCACGTGGATTCCACCGCGCCTCTTGCCGGCCACCATTCCATTCACATCGTGAACGTGGCAGTCGTTGATATAAACATGCCGGTAAATTCCCTCCCGGCCCTTCGCCAGAACATGGATCCCGAACAACACCCCCTGATCCTCATCCCGCCCGTTCGTGTTGGTCACCTCCAGGCCGTGAACCTCCCAATACGACGGATTATGCAACAGCACCGCGGCCAGATGCTCGCCACCCGCGTCAATCCGCGGCCGCGCGCCCCGGCCAAACGCTCCAATCCGGATCGGCGCGCCCTCGGCTCCATTGCCTTGCGGCGCCAGCATCCCGGAAAACCGCATCCCCCGCTTCAACAAAATCGTGTCGCCCGGCTGCAACTCAATGCCGCTGATCAGCTCAAACTTCTCCTGCGTGTCGACCCGGTAGTCCCGCGCACCACAGGTGACCGCTCCAAACAACAAACACGCCAATAAACAAGTGAATCGATGCATCATGGATTGCGGATTCTTGCGCCCGAATGAATGCATGTCTGCATCAAAACTCAGGAATCCGTCCACCCGCCACCCCCTCGTTTGCCCTCATTGCCAGAGCCCCGATCGCTCGGGGGTTGGCCACCGGCGGCTACACAAACAATCCCGCGATCGCCGCACTCGTCAGATTCGCCAGCGTCGCCGCCAACACCGCCTTCAAGCCAAACCGCGCAATGTCCGACCTCCGGCTCGGCGCCATTCCACCCAGCCCTCCCAGCAGAATCGCAATCGACGACAAATTCGCAAATCCGCACAGCGCCACCGACACCACCGCCCGCCCGCGGTCCCCCAGCGTCTCCTGAATCCCCGCCGTATACTCCGCATACGCCACAAACTCGTTGAGCACCACCTTCTGCCCGATCAACGAGCCCCCCACCCGCATCTCCTCCATCGGCATCCCGCTCAACCACGCCACCGGCGCGAACAACCAGCCGAGAATCCACTGCATGCTCAACCCACCGAACCCGAACCACCCGCCAAGCCCACCGAGCAGCAAATTCAACAGCGCAATCAAACCCACAAACGCCAGCACCATCGCACCCACGTTCAGCGCCAGCTTCAACCCCGTCCCCGCACCCAGCGCCGCCGCGTCCAACACGTTCACCGGAGCATCCTCACCCTCCGCAAACGACAGCGTCACCTCCTCCGGCTCCTCCGTTTCCGGCATCATCAGCTTCGCAAAACACAGCCCGCCCGGCGCCGCCATGAAACTCGCCGCCAGCAAATACTTCATCGGCACCCCCATCGCCGCATACCCCGCCAACACCGACCCCGCAATGCTCGCCAAGCCACCCACCATCACCGCGAACAACTCCGACTTCGTCATGTGCGCGATATACGGCTTCACCACCAGCGGCGCCTCCGTCTGCCCGACAAACACGTTCGCCGCCGCGGAAAGCGACTCCGCACGGCTCGTCCCCAGCACCTTGCGCAAGGCCCCGCCGAGCAACCGGATCACCCACTGCATCAAGCCGAGGTGATACAACACCGCAATCAGCGAGGAGAAAAACACGATCATCGGCAACACCTGAAACGCAAACACAAACCCCACGCCTCCCGCACCCCCATCCGCCGTCAACCCGCCAAAAATGAAATCCACCCCCGCCTTGCCCGCGCCAATCGCATCCGTCACCCGCGCACTCAGCCACTCCAACGCCGCCCGGCCCTGCGGAATCCCAAACACCACCACCCCAACCCCGAATTGAATCCCAAACGCCAAGCCCACCGTCCGCCACCTCACCGCATCCCTCCGTGTCGAAACCAACCACGCCAGTCCCAGAAACACCATGATGCCAAGCAGTCCAACCATGCCGCCTTCTAAGGCACGAACCACGCCACGCAAAGCCCCATTCCCACTCCTCCCCACTCAGACCGGTCCCCCCCCCCGCACAAAGAAAAAGAAAAGGCGCGGATCCGTTTCCAGATCCGCGCCTTGTCGATTTATCCCCCCCTCGCGCGTTTGCTTAAAAGAGCGTGATTGCCAACTCTCCCCCCGGATCGTCGGCAGACTCTTTCGCTCGCACGAGGTTGAACGAAGCATGCCAGAAGCTTCGGGTTTGTAAATAATTAATTTTGAAAGTTTTTAAAATTCTGCGGAAAATTCGCAAACCTTAAGCTTATTCCTCCTCCTCACCGTCGCCGCTCCGCGGCTTCATCATCCGCTCCGCCATCTTCAGCCCCATCAGCTGCATGTCCCTCATCTGCTTCTGCTGCTCGGACAAGGCCTCCTGCTGTTCCGCACTCAGGAATCCGGACGTTTCCTCCATCAGCATCTCCTGCTGCGTATCCCAACTGCTCTCGAAGCGTTCCACGAC
Source organism: Verrucomicrobiota bacterium JB025 (assembly GCA_030673875.1). Taxonomy (GTDB): domain Bacteria; phylum Verrucomicrobiota; class Verrucomicrobiia; order Verrucomicrobiales; family Akkermansiaceae; genus Luteolibacter. The sequence continues at coordinate 9,954 of JAUTCT010000097.1, forward strand.
GTTGCCTTCGGACAGCTCCTTCATCGCGTTCGCACCGGAAAGATCCGGCGCACTGGACTCCGTCCGCACCTTGTGCATCGCATCCACCAGCTTGACCTCGGTTTCCGCATCCATCGCCACCCCCTTCGCTTCCATCGTTCCGCGGATCCCGTCCAGTTGCTGCCGCTCCGGCATCTGCTCCTTGTATTTCTTGTAGGCGGCGAAGTCCTCGTCGCTGTTCAGGAACGTCTTCACATCCTCCTCGCTCTGCGCCTTCCGCTCCGCCAGCTCCTTGGTCAACTCCTCCATCTCCTCCGGCGAGGCCCCCATCAGCTTCATCCCCAACTCCTGCTGGGCGGACATCTCCGCACCCAACAACTCCTTCAGATACTTCTCTTCCTCCTTGGTCAGATCCAGACTGTCGATGAAATCCTCATACATCATCGCAACCGCGATCTTCACCCCCTGCTGCATCATCGAACGCCCGGCGGGATTGTCCCACATCTTGCGGACCGTCTTCTGAAAATCCGGACCGTCATCCTCATCAGCCACCTCAACCGTCTCACCCTCCACCCTCACATGGCTCGCCAGCTTGCGCGGACCGTCGTCATCAGCCGCCATGGCACCCGCATTGGCTGCGGCGGCCACCGTCTGTTTGTTCGACTCCTCCACCTGCTTTGCCAGCGATGACATCCGTCCTTCTTCGATCGCCACGGTCACCAAAACGGCCGCCAGCACCAATGCCACAACGTATGGGGTTTTCATATCTCGCATCCATTATCAGCTCCCGCGAAACCCAGCCAGCCCAATCACAGGCGGATCCCGCCCTAAGCATCCTCGTCCCTCCCGGCCTAACCGCCCCCCGGACACCCACACCCACCACTCCCCCGGGATCCAATGCCCCCCCTACGGCACCCGCCACGAATGCTTCTGCCAAAAGGCCTCGAGATCGGCCAGACTGCCGTTGAAGGCATTGTGCTCAAGCGGCCGGTCCATATCCCCGAAATACTCCGGCGCCCGCCACGGCCCGTGATGATAGTGCTTCGATGCGGAGCGCCCGCGCTTGGCGTCCCACTCGACACCGCCATACTGCCACATCGCCCATGTGTTCCAGATTCCCGATCCTTTCGCCAGCGACTTCGGAGTCTCGAAATCCGGATGCGGCGCATAGAGCGCAAGCCAGTAGGAACACCCGGCGATGCGTTGCTTTTGCTCCCGGGTCGCATCCTGCAGCCGCCGGCGAAAACCCGCGTCGTTTTCCAGGTAAATCACCGGCAGCACCCCCGTCAGCGCCTCGATGCGGTCGATGAACATCACCAGATCCTCCGGCTCCGAACGCCTGTCGAAATCACCCACCAGCAGGATCCGCTTGCCCCGCAACCCGCGCCGGGCCGCGATCGACTTCAACCGCGCAACATAGACTTCCGCCTGACGCCCCGGATCCACTCCCTTGGCCACAAAATGATAAGTCCCGAGCCGCAGCCCCTGGCGATCCGCAGCAGCCAGAAAATCAGCGCACTTGTCATCCGCCCGGCCGCCCTTGCCCGCACGGGCGATCAGACCCGCCACCCCGTTCTCGCGCAGCGCGGAAACATCAAATGACGAATACCCCCGGCCGGACCGCTGCCGCTCCTTCGGGTCATACGACGAAACATTCACCACCTTCGGAGCCTCATCCAGCCCCACCCTGCCGTAGTGCCCGCAGGACCCGAGCAGCATGCACGCCGCCGGCAGCAACCACCGGTCCGGCACGCGTTCCAGCCCCCTCCACCCGCTCATCGATTTCCACATTCCACCATCCAAGCAAAATCCTCCACCAAGCGCAAATCGGATCGTCATCAGACCATCCAGCCCGCCATCCCGGACTCCTCACCCGAAATGATGCTCCAGCGCCTCCAGCGCCCCCGCTCCATGCGCCCGCTCCGCCACATACCCGCCACGCGCCGCCACCACCTCGCGAATCTCAGCCACCGCATTGCCCGGACACGCGATCATCCCCGCATGCGCCGGATCCAGCATCTCCACGTCATTGTGGCTATCGCCGATCGCAAAACACCCGGCCGCACCCACCCCGAACCACCTCGCAACCTCAGAAAGACTGCTGCCCTTCTGAAAATCCCGGTGACCAAATCGCAGGTAAATCGAGTTCCGCTGCCACGATAACTCCGCAACCTCCGCAACCATCGGCCCGATGTGACCAACGATCCACTCCATCTCCTCCTCCGTCCGCGAAATCATCCCCGCCGGCTCCCCCTCCATCTCCAGCCACTGCGCACCCGTGTGCTCCTCCACCTCGTGGCGCACCGCCTTGAGCAGCTTCTTCGACCGCTTGAACAAACGGTGGATCTCCTTCTCACACCGCTTGTTCCACTTCCTGTGCGGCAGCCAGCGGCCGAAGTCGTTCGGAAAAAACACCTCCCTCTCACGCGCCACCACCCAGTCCGGCAAAAACGGAAACCGGCTCTCCAAAAATCCCTCCGTCATCTGCGCCATCGACCGCCCGGTGTTGATCCCCCAGACCGCCCCCCGCTTCTCGCGCAGCTCACCGAGCGCCTCAAAAACCTCCACCGGAACCGGCGGCACCCTGTCCGGATCATGCAGAGTGCCGTCAAAATCAAACGACAATATCACCGACGGCTCGACGACTGGAGGCAGGGGTTTCATCAAAACTCATTCATCATCCGGATCTCCGCCGGCATTCCCCTCCGGAATAAGCGCCCCAGCGGAAAGCATGAAAATCATGGTACACGAGGACGGGATCGAACCGCCGACCAACCGGGTGTAAACCGGTTGCTCTACCGCTGAGCTACTCGTGCACGGCAGGCCCGGAATGTGCCCATACCCGCCCCGCGGATCAAGCCCCGAGTTTGCAGGCTTGCGGGCCAGCCCCGGGAGTGGTTTGTTCCCCGCGTTCATGCACTTGCGCCTGTCAGACCAGGAACTCTCCACTCTCGTCGAAATGCTCTCCCTCGCGGCGAACGTCTCGTCGTGGAACCAAAAACCCGGATCCGCCGAAGGCGTCAACGCCTACGAGGACTTCGAAAGCCGAATCCTCGAAAAAGCCGCCCGCGCCGGCCTCGCCGACTGGATCGAATTCGACGAGGAAAGCCAACGCTTCCGGGTCAAACGGGAAGTCGAGGAACAAGCGTTCTACACCGAATGCTACGACGAATTCCGCAACGAAAACTTCTGGTCGGAACTCGCCATCCGCCTCGCCGACCGCGACCTCGCCAAAGCCATCGGCCTCGCCGAGTGGGAAAAACTCCCCGAAGAAGAACGCCGGACCCGCACCACCGCACTCGAAAAACGCTACTGGGACGAGTTCTCCAAACACGGCATCAACCGCGTCCTCGTCATGGCCCCTCCCGGTGAAGGCTGACCCACACGCAAAACCACCGGCTATCGCAAAACCCCGGCCTGCAGAAACCGCAGGCCCCGCCACCTCAGGCCGCCGGCATCATGAAGCCGAGCAAACCCGCAATCTTCTCCCGCATCTTCTTGCGCGGCACAATCGCGTCCACCAAGCCATGCTCCAGCATGAACTCCGCAGTCTGGAAACCCGGCGGCAGATTCTGGTGAGTCGTCTCCTTCACCACCCGCGGACCGGCAAAGCCGATCATGCATTTCGGTTCCGCCAAATTGATGTCACCCACCGTCGCGAACGAGGCCGTCACGCCACCCGTCGTCGGGTGCGTCATCAGTGAAATATACGGCAGCTTCGCCTCCGCCAGCCGCGCCAGCGCACCACAGGTCTTCGCCATCTGCATCAGCGACAGCATCCCTTCCTGCATCCGCGCGCCGGACGATGCCGACACAATGATCATCCCCCGCTTTTCCGCAATCGCCGTCTCGATCGCCCGCGTGATCTTCTCACCAACCACCGATCCCATCGATCCGGCGAAAAACTTGAAGTCCATCACCGCGATCATCGCCGGCTTGCCATCGACAGTCAGCCGCCCGGAAACCACCGCATCGCTCAGACCGGTCTTCTCCCGCATGCTCTCCGTCTTCTCCCCATACCCGGCGAACTCCAGCGGATTCGCCGAAATCATGTCCGCCTCGGTCTCCTCAAAACTGCCCGCATCCGCGAGCAACTCAATCCGCTTGCGCGCGTCGATCAGGAAATGCTGACCACAGTGCGGACACACGTGCAGGTTCTCCAATAACTCCACATTGTGGATCATCGCCGCGCATTCCGGACACTTCTGCCAGAGTCCCTCCGGCATGTCGTCACGGCGCACGCGGTTACGCAGGCGGGGTTTGCTGAAAATTCCCATCGGTGGTGAGTTCGGGGTGATTGATAACTGGCCCTGTCAACCGGGCCTCGGAAGCCCCAAGTCTAGGCACGCCTCCCGCTTCCAGCAACCTCCTTTTATCCCCCCTTTCCACCACCCCGCCTGCCAGCCAAATCCCCAGCCCCGCACCACCCCGACCCCGAAACCCATTGACCCCACCCCACTCAGCGTGCTGCACTAGGAGACCATGAGTAACTTGGGCACATTCCTCCTGATTCTCCTCACCCTGCCGCTCCACGCCCAACTCCACCGCGGCGTCTGGTTCTGGGGCAGCACCACCCTGCCCGACGCCAGCTCCAGCCCGTTCGGCTCATCCACCGTCGTCGGTGACTCCACCGCCGAAGACGAATCCATCGCCTTCTTCACCAGCCACGACGTCAAACGCCTCTACGGCTCCTACCAAAACCGCCCGGTCTCCGAACCCGCCACCATCGCCGCATGGAATACCAAACTCGCTGCCGCCGGCATCCAGTCCCAACTCCTGCTCGACGGCAACGCCGTCAACGACCCCGCCGAAGTCGCCTCCATCCTCACCAAAATCACCAACCGGCTCATCAATTTCAACAACACCTACGCCGCCGATCCCCCGTCCCGGTTCGACGCCCTCCACCTCGACCTCGAACCCCAGGGCCTCCCCGAATGGGACTCCGGAACCCCCGCCGACAAACGCCTCCTCCTCGACGACCTGCTCCAGGCCTACGCCGACATCCGCGCCCACCTCGACTCCAACGGCCACGCCTCCCTGCCCATCTACGCAGACATCCCGTTCTCATGGGACAAACTCCCCGTCGACGGCGGCTCCATCGATTGGGCCGACGCCACCGACCGCGACAACTGGTTCACCGCCGTCAGCACCCACATCGACGGCTGCTCCATCATGACCTTCTCCAAAGACACCTTCGCCGAACTCGCCGACGCCACCCTCTACGAACGCACCGGCCCGCTCACCGAAGCCCGCGTCGCCATCCAGCCGAAATGCGGCCTCGGTGAAATCTGGCCCACCCTCCTCCACTTCCACGCCATCGTCCACCAACTCGAAACCAACCTCGGCTCCAGCGAAGCCGTCGATATCGAAAACTACGCCTTCTGGCGCTACGCCATCGACCACTGCGGCTTCACCGTCGGCCCGCCCATCACCGTCACCCTCGTCTCCACCGGCACCGGCGCCCTGCCCTGGCCACCCGCAGTCGACGGCACCGGCGGCGTCGATGGAGACGACCCCGTCCTCGTGTTCCCCGGCATCCCCGGCCACATCCACACCGTCCGCACCGCCACCTCACTCCGCGGCCAGTGGCAGGAAATCATCGACCTCCAGACCACCCACCCGACCGAAGCCGAAATGTTCCGCGTCCCCGTCCCCGCGACCGGCCCCAGACGCTTCTGGAGCATCAAATCCACCCCCGCCGGCAACCGCTGACCCCGCCCACCCCCGCTACGGCGCATCCCGAAAACTCACATCGTCGATGAACAGGCTGCTGTGGTGGATGAAATTCGTCCGCACCTCGAACGCCAGACAAATCACCTGCCCCTGCAACAGCGACAAATCAAACGACGCCCGCGTCCAGCCGTTCGTGTTGCCCGCCACCGTCAGCGGCGGAGAACTCACCAGAAGATTCGTCTGGCACGCCGGTCCCAGCGCCAGAATGTCCGCCGCCCAGAGATTGAACACATCGGCATACGGCTCCTGCTCATACGAGATCACCTGATACCAGACATGCAGGTAAACCGGCGCCGCAGGCAGCACAATCGGCGCCTTGTATTGAATCACCGACTGATGGTTTGGCGATGCTCCCAAATCCGCATACCCGCCCATCCAGACAAACCCGGTTCCCGACCTCGCCTCCACCGGATAGCCCTCCGTGTTCCGCACCAGCTGCGGCGCATTGTCCAGCGGCGTCGCCTCATGCCACATCGACCCCACCCCGCCACCACTCTCGAAATCCCCGTCCGGCAGCACAAACAACACACTCCCCGGCTGCCCCGGGTCCGTCGGATCATAGCGCAACCGGTAAAACCGCGCCACCGCACCCAGCCCGTCCGGATCCGTCCACATCCCCGCCGCCGAACCCGGCGTCACCACCGCCACCTCCGGCCACGGACCGGCCAGATCATCCGAACGCTCCACGGCATACGCCCGTCCCGCCACCGCCTCCCACTCCAGATTCACCACTCCCTCCGCCACCTCAGCCCTTAGCCCGACGTCCTCCGCACCCGCACGCACCCCCATCCCCCCCAGCAACACAGCGGCTCCGGCGAGCACCCAAACTCCCCTGTTCCACAGGATTTCCACACTACACCACTACCACCGCCCGCGCCTCCCCGCAACGCATTCCCGCTCACCCGCCCCCTCCATTCGCCCCCTCCATTTGCCCCCTCCATTCGCCCCCTCCATTTGCCCTTCCGAGGTGATTGACCCGGAGCACAATGTGATTAGACTCCCACCCATGACATCCGTGGAAGCAGAAGCAGCAACCAAAATCCTCGACTCGATGCTCGGTCACCTCGGCATCGCTGCGACCATCGAAGAACAGGAAACCCAGGACGGCCCCTGCCTCCAGATCATCTCCAACGAAAGCAAAACCATCATCGGCCGCGATGGCGAACGCCTCGACGACCTCCAATACCTCGTCAACCGCGTCCTCCGCCGCCAGTTCGCCAACGCACCGCGCATCAAGGTCGACTGCGAACACTTCCGCTCCATCCGCGAAGACCAAATGGCCGATGAAATCCGCGAAATCGCCGAACGCGTCAAGGAAACCGGCAACCCGCACCAACTCCGCCCGCTCAACGCATACTACCGCCGCATGGTCCACAACATCCTCGCCGGAGTCCCCGGCGTCCAGTCCACCTCCCCGGGTGGAGACGACCGCCTCAAGCGCATCACCATCTCCGTCAAACCCAGCTGATGAAAAAACTCTTCTTCGACTGCGGAACGCGGGACGCCACCGCCTCCGCCGGGCTGCTCGCCCTGCGCCTGCTCATCTCACTGATGATGCTCTTCGGCCACGGCCTCCCGAAACTCCGCGCCTTCTCCGAAATCAGCGACCACTTCCAGGTGCCCCAGTTCTTCCCGCTGAAATACATGTCTCCGCCGGTCAGCCTCGGTGCCGCCATCTTCGCGGAGGTCCTCATCCCCATCCTCCTCATCTGCGGCGTCGCCACCCGCGCCTCCGCCTTCGTGCTCGCCTTCACCATGACCATCGCCGCCTTCCACTTCCATCAGGCATCACCATGGTTCAACTCCACGCCGGACCTCATCCCCACCAAGGAACTCGCCCTGCTCTACCTCATCCCGATGATCACCCTCATCATCACCGGCGGTGGCGCCTACTCCGCCGACGCCGGACTCTACAAGGAACGCAAACGCAGGCTCCGCTGGTAACCGCACCATGGAAAGCCACCGCCTCGTCCTCCCGGGAGACCTGAACCAATACGGCTTCCTCTTCGGCGGGCGGCTCCTCGCATGGGTCGACGAAGCCTCGTGGATCGCCGCCAGCCTCGACTACCCCGAACGCCAGCTCGTCACCGTCGCCATGGACACCGTCGAGTTCCACCACAGCGTCCGCACCGGCACCATCCTCCGCATCACCAGCACCCACGTCCGCGAAGGCACCACCAGCGCCACCTACGCCGTCGAAGTCATCGATGAAAAAACCGGCCCCGGCGCCATCTTCTCCACCAACGTCACCTTCGTCGCCGTGGACAACCAGGGAAACAAACGACCCATCCGCTAGCATCGTGGCCCCCGACATCCAAACCGTCGACATCGTCCTCCCCCTCGAATCCTCCGAGGACGAATCCGCACGCAAATCCGCCGCCGCCGCCAAACTCGGCATCGACCCCGCACGCATCGGCGGCCTCGTCCTCCGCAAACACTCGATCGACGCCCGCCAGAAAAACATCAAGGTCCAGCTCCGGCTCGACGCCGCCATCGACGGCCCGTCACCACCCGAAATCACCCCCGCCTGGCACGCCCCGCCGCTGCCGCCAAACGCCCCCGCCGTCATCATCATCGGCTGCGGCCCCGCCGGACTCTTCGCCGCCCTCCGCTGCCTCGAAAACGGCCGCAAACCCATCATCATCGAACGCGGAAAAGACGCCTCCGCACGCCGCTTCGACCTCGCCCCCATCCTCCGCGAAGGCCGCGTCATCGAAGACTCGAACTACTGCTTCGGCGAAGGCGGCGCCGGCACCTTCTCCGACGGCAAACTCTACACCCGCGCCACCAAACGCGGCCCCGTCGCCCGCATCTACGAACTCCTCGTCGCCCACGGCGCACCCACCCGCATCCTCACCGACGCCCACCCGCACATCGGCTCCAACCTCCTGCCCAACGTCGTCAAGGCCATCCGCCAGTCGATCATCGACGCCGGCGGCGAAGTCCGCTTCCAAACCAAAGTCACCGGCATCCTCCGTTCCGGAAATCACATCCGCGGCGTCACCACCGCCACCGGAGACGAAATCACCGCAGACTCCGTCATCCTCGCCACCGGCCACTCCGCCCGCGACATCTACCACCTCCTCCACCACGAAGGCCTCCTGCTCGAGCCCAAACCCTTCGCCGTCGGCTTCCGCATCGAACACCCGCAGGCATTCATCGACGGCCGCCAATACCACCTCCCGAAAAACGCCGAACGCCCGCGCCTGCTCCCCGCCGCACGCTACCGCCTCGCCACCAAAATCCGCGACCGCGGCGTCCACTCGTTCTGCATGTGCCCCGGCGGATTCATCGTCCCCGCCTCCACCGAAAACGACGAAGTCGTCGTCAACGGCATGTCCCTCTCCCGCCGCGACTCGCCATTCGCCAACTCCGGCATGGTCTCCACCGTCGAACCCGAAGACGTCGCCCACCTCACCAAACAACACGGCGTGCTCGCCGGCCTCGTCTTCCAGAAACAACTCGAACAAGCCGCCAAACAAGCCGGCGGCGGCGGCCAGGTCGCACCCGGCCAGCGCGTCACCGACTTCCTCGCCGGGAAAATCTCCGCCGACCTCCCGGCCACCTCATACCACCCCGGCACCAACCCCGCGCCACTCCACGAACTCCTCCCCCAGTTCATCACCAGCCGCATGCGCGAGGGCCTCCGCCAGTTCGACCGCAAAATGCGCGGCTACCTCTCCAGCGAAGTCCTCTTGCTCGGCTTCGAAACCCGCACCAGCTCACCCGTCCGCATCCCGCGCGAGGACCGCACCCTCCAGCACCCGCAACTCGCCGGGCTCTTCCCCTGCGGCGAAGGCGCCGGATACGCCGGCGGCATCGTCTCCGCCGCCATGGACGGCCTCCGCATCGCCGACGCCGTCTGCGCCTGATCGCGCCGCGGACTTCAGTCCGCCCCCGGCGTCCGGCGACGCAAGCATTCAAATTCAAGGCAAGCCGCGACGAGGAAGTGAATAGCCATTCACGACCGAGGAGCAACGAAGCATTGGGGTTGAACGCGCTGCGCCCGGAACGGCGGTACTTACCTTTCCTCGGAGAAGCCGCTCCAATCAACAGCACCAATAGCTGCCGCGGCGGGTGTTGGGTTGCCGGATATGCCCTCAAGCACCGCACGCGCATAGCGAACCCCCAACCGGATCTGCCCTTTCGCACTGTAGTGAAGGTTGTCTTCCTTCCCCGGAACACGGTCCTCCGGACCCGTCGCCGCCGCACCCCGGACATAGGCGTTCTTCTCCAAATCATCGGTCGGAATCATCACCGCATGCGCCACCCGCAGATTCGCCTGGGCCTCGCGAACAATCGCCGCGGCTGAAAAGCGGGCGCGCCCCATGAAACTCGAACCCGGATTGATTTGCCCGACGATCACCAGCAACTCGGCCACTCCCGTATCCTTGCGCACCGCGGCAATGTGCTTCTCCAGCTTCCCCTTGTAGGCATTCGCCACCGCCTCACTGTCGGAATCCCTCTCCCCCTGGTGCCAGAGCATCGCCACAAGTTTCGCCTCCGGCACGGTTTTCTTCGCCTCCCGATACGCACCGAGCAGTCGCGGATAGATATCACCCGCCGGCGCCCATTGGTCCATCGAGGTCCCTCCTTCGGCATGTTTGATGAGCCCGATGTGATGCCCCGGCAGTGCCTTGCCCAGCGCGTGGCCAAAACCAATCTCCGGACCAAACCGCTGCCGCAGGTTCAATGGTTCCCATGCCTTGGTTTTCTCATTCCACAGCGAAACGTGGTTCAGAACCGTCCGATAGGAGGCAAACTCAGCAGTGTCCGGCAGGTCCGCGGTGAAACCGTTTCCCTTCATGTTGGATTGCCCGCCCAACAGAAACAACAGGTCCGGCTTGACCGGCGGCAAGTCCTTGGAAAAGCCGCCACAAACACAAACGAGGGAAAACCAAAACGTGGTGAGAACCGGATTCATCGCCCGGCCAACCTAGAAGCCCGCCCCGACCAAACCAACCCTCATTCCGGTCAAAGCCAAACATCCCGAACGCCCGTCCAGCCCACTTTGTTGAAAAATCTTCCGTCCCTTAACGGGAACTAAAGGTTGCACGGTCCATTCTGCGCACGTCGTCCATCACGACCGCGCATCATGAACCCTTTCACCACCGTTTCCCTCATCCCGCTGGCGGGTCTCACATTCCTCGGACTGTCAGGCTGTGTCACCACCGAAAGACCCGCCAGCTCCCTCTCCATCCCCGCCGCTTGGCAGCACTCGGCAAACACCAAAGCGCTCGACACCGGCGCCCTCACCCGCTGGTGGAAGCGCTTCGACGACCCCACCCTCAACCAACTCGTCGCCAAAACCCTCGCCAACAACACCGACCTCCGCACCGCCGTCTCACTCGTCGAGGAATCCCGCGCCCAACGCGGCGTCACCCGCTCCGCCCTGCTGCCATCGCTCGACGGATCATCAAGCGCTCAAAAATCCCGCAGCCACGACTCCGGCGGCTCAGACACCTCCAGCTCCTACTCCGCATCCCTCCAGCCCAGCTGGGAAGTCGACCTCTCCGGCAAACTCGCCAAAGACCTCCAGGCCGCCGACTCCGACCTCGCCGAGGCACAGGAAAACCTCCACGCCCTGCAGGTCTCACTCTCCGCCGAAATGGCCGACGCCTACGTCTCGCTCCGCGTCGCCGAAGCCCAGCTCGACATCATCAAACGCAACGTCGCCTCCAGCCAGGAAACCGCCGACGTCACCCGCTGGGAAGAACAGGCCGGCGAGGGAACCACCTTCTCCACCCAGCAGGCGAAAAGCACCCTCGAACAAGCCCGCGCCTCCATCCCCGACGCCGAACAAGCCATCCGCGAGGCGAAAAACCGCATCACCCTCCTGGCCGGACTCGCCCCCGGCGCACTCGACTCCCTGCTCGCCCGGGGCAGCGACATCCCCGCCCCGCCCGCCACCATCGCCACCGGCATCCCCGCGGACACCCTCCGCAACCGACCGGACGTCCGCGCCGCCGAATACGCATTCGCCGCCGCCATCGCCCGCACCCAATCCGCCGAACGCGAGCAATACCCGTCCCTCACCCTCAGCGGCTCCCTCGGCCTGGAAGCCCTCTCCACCGGCACCATCTTCTCGCCGGAAACCACCGCCGCAAACGCCCTCGGCAACCTCACCGCACCCATCTTCAACGGCGGCCGCATCCGCGAAAACATCAACATCCAGACCGCCCGCGAGAAACAAGCGCTCATCACCTGGGAAAGCACCATCCTCACCGCCCTCTCGGAGGTCGAAGACGCCCTCATCGCCATCCGCTGGACCAACTCACGCCTCAACATACTCAAGGGCGCCGTCGACTCCGCACGCCAGGCCGAAAAACTCGCCCGCCTCAACTACAAGGCCGGGGAAATCGACCTGCTCGATGTCCTCACCGCCCAGCGCACCCTGCTCAGCCTCGAAGAATCCCAGGCCCTCGCGCAAGGCAGCCTCTCAAGCGCCCACATCCAACTCTACAAAGCCCTCGGCGGCGGCTGGTCGAAATAACCCCCGCCAACCCCCGCCACCTCCCACCCATCACCTCCACCCCAACATCCTTTCCACCATCACCATGACTCAGAAAACAGACAACCCGTCCAAAGACCTCGCCACCATCATTGGCGCGGAAAACCCACCCAACCGCCGCCGCTGGTGGTGGGTTGGCCTGGCCCTCCTGCTCACCACCGGTGCCGGCGTTTCCATGCTCCGTAAATCCGAAGACACCTCGCCGGAACAAACCCAATACGAGACCGACACCGTCCACCGCGGAGACATCGAACTCACCATCACCGCCACCGGCAACCTCGAACCCACCAACGAAGTCACCATCGGCTCCGAACTCTCCGGAACCGTCGCGGAAGTCTACGTCGATGTGAACGACCGCGTCACCGTCAACCAGAAACTCGCACTCATCGACGTCCGCGGCCTCACCCATCAAATCAGCGGCTACAAAGCCAACCTCAACTCCGCCATCGCCACCGTCACCCAGGTCGAGGCCTCCCTCGCCGAAGACGAAGCCACCCTCGCCCGCCTCAGGGAACTCCACACGCTCAGCGACGGCAAAATGCCGTCAAAAGCCGATATGGTCTCCGCCGAAGCCGCCGTCACCCGCTCCAAAGCCGACCTCGGCGTCGCCAAGGCCGCCGTGGAAAAAGCCCGCGCCGAACTCGAATCCAGCGAGGAAGACCTGACCAAGTCGACCCTCGTCTCGCCGATCAACGGCGTCGTGCTCTCGCGCAGTATCGAAATCGGCCAAACCGTCGCCGCCAGCTTCACCGCACCGGAACTCTTCGTCATCGCCGAGGACCTCAGACAAATGGAACTCGAAGTCTCCGTCGCCGAAGCCGACATCGGCATGGTCAATGACGGCCAGACCGCCGTCTTCGCCGTGGATGCATGGCCGGACCGCACCTACGAGGCCAAAGTCTCCCGCGTTTCCTACGGCTCGGACATCACCGACAACGTCGTCACCTATGAAACCACCCTCAACATCTCCAACGACGACCTCAGCCTCCGGCCCGGCATGACCGCCACCGCGGACATCCACGTCGCCTCCAGACACAATGTCCTGCTCGTCCCCGATGCCGCCCTCTTCTTCAACCCGAACACCCTGGCGGCCGCCAAATCCACCACCAGCCAGAAATCGTCGTTCGTCGATAGCCTGATCCCCAAACCACCGGGCCGCCAGAAATCCGGCAAACGCCCGGAAGGTGCCACGCGCCCGGCAGGCGCAGGCGGAAGACCGGGACCTCCCGACGGCATCGGCGGCCCGCCACAGGAAACCGCCGCCACCAACCCCGAAGCCACCAACCCGGAAAACTCCGTGATCTGGACGCTCCACGACGGCAAACCCACACCCGTCACCGTCAAAAAAGGCATCAGCGAAGGCGGCTTCACCGAAATCACCGGCGACAACGTCACCGAAAACATGCCCGTCATCCTCCGCCGCAAATCCACCAAGCCATGAACGATTCCAATCCACTGATCTCCCTCAAGGGAATCACCAAAACCTACGGCAAGGGCGACGCCGCATTCCAGGCACTCTGCGGCGTCGACCTCACGATCAACCGTGGCGAATTCGTCGCCATCATGGGCCCCTCCGGATCCGGCAAATCCACCCTCCTCAACCTGCTCGGCTGCCTCGACCAACCCACCGGCGGCAGCTACCGCTACGGGTCGGTCCACGTGGAAAACCTCTCCACCGACCAGCGCTCGCTGCTCCGCCGCCACGCCTTCGGCTTCATCTTCCAGGGCTTCAACCTGCTCGCCAGAACCAGCGCCGCCGACAACGTCGCCATGCCGCTCATCTATCACGGCGTCTCGATGAAGGAACGCCGGCAACTCGCCAAAAAGGCACTCGAAACCGTCGGCCTCGCCACCAAACTGAAAAGCGTCCCGTCGGAACTCTCCGGCGGCCAGCAACAACGCGTCGCCATCGCACGCGCACTCGTCACCTCGGCCGGAACCCTCTTCGCCGACGAACCCACCGGCAACCTCGACAGCCACACCACCGTCGACATCATGAACATGCTCACCCGCCTCAACGAACAGGACGGCATCACCATCCTGCTCGTCACCCACGAACCCGAAGTCGCCCAATACGCACAACGCGTCGTCGTCGTGAAGGACGGACTCATCGAGTCCGATACCTGGAACCGTAAACCCAACCTCGCCTCCGCATGATCTGGAACGCCTTCCTCATCGCCCTGCGCGAAATCCGCCGCAATCCCGTGCGCGCGTTTCTCACCGTGCTCGGAATCATCATCGGCGTCGCCGCCGTCATCACCATGGTCACCCTCGGCCGCGCCACCACCCAGGCCGTCAAAAGCCAGATCACCGGACTCGGCAGCAACCTCGTCAGCATCCGCCCGGGCGCCAGCTTCGGCCCGCGCCGACCCGACTCCGGAATCCCCAACTTCACCGCCAAGGACGTCGAAGCCATCACCAACCAAATCGGCGGACTCGCCGGCGTCGCCCCGGTCACCCGCTCCAGCATGGGCACCATCTACCGCCAGAACGCACGCACCACCAGCGTCGTCGGCACCACCGCAGACTACTTCACCATCAACAACTGGAACCTCACCACCGGACGCTTCTTCACCGACGAAGACGCACGCGCCGGCCGCGCCGTCGCCGTCATCGGCCAGACAGTCGTCACCAAACTCTTCGAAGGCGACGACCCGATCGGTAAAAAAATCCGCATCGGCACCTCCACCTGCGAAGTCATCGGCATCCTCACCTCCAAGGGACAGGCCGGCATGAGCGACCAGGACGACACCATCGTCATGCCCCTCACCACCCTCCAGCGCCGGCTCGTCGGACGCACCTCCACCGCCAATATCAGCGAAATCAGCATCTCCATCGAAGAAAATGCCGACTCCGACCTCATCATCGAGGAAATCACCGCCCTCATGCGCAGCCGCCGCAACCTCCAGGACAACGAAGACGACGACTTCCACGTCTTCAACGCCCAACAACTCGCCGAAACCCTCAGCTCATCCACCCAGATGATGACCACCCTGCTCGCCGCCGTCGCCGGCGTCAGCCTGCTCGTCGGCGGCATCGGCATCATGAACATCATGCTCGTCTCCGTCACCGAACGCACCCGCGAAATCGGCGTCCGCCTCGCCATCGGCGCGCGCGCTCGAGAGGTCCTGCTCCAGTTCCTCGTCGAGGCCATCACCCTCTCATCGGTCGGCGGAATGGTCGGCATCGGCCTCGCCCTGCTGCTCTGCGTGGTGCTCTCCGGCGCCATCGGCGTCGCCTTCGTCTTCGACGCGCAGATCAACCTCATCGCCTTCCTGTTCTCCACCGCCGTCGGCGTCATCTTCGGCTTCGCCCCGGCCCGCCGCGCCGCCCGGCTTGACCCCATCGACGCCCTCCGCCATGAATAACCCAAGCCCGGCAAGCCACCGGATCCCAGCCCCATGAGAATCCTGCTCGTCGAGGACGACCCCCTGCTCCAGCGCAGCCTGGCCGCCACCCTCAGGGAGGAAAACTACGCCGTCGACACCGCCAACGACGGCGAAGAGGCGATCTTCAAAGCCGACAACTCCGGCTACGACCTCATCGTGCTCGATGTCATGATGCCCAAGCTCGACGGCTGGCAGGTCCTCGACCACCTCCGCCCGCAAAACCCCACCCCCGTCCTCATGCTCACCGCTCGCGACACCGTGCGCGATCGCGTCAAGGGCCTCGACACCGGCGCTGACGACTACCTGACCAAACCCTTCGACAGCGAGGAACTCCTCGCCCGCATCCGCGCCCTCATCCGCCGCAACGCCGGCCAAACCCGGTCCGTCATCGAGATCGGCCCGCTCTCACTCGACACCGCCACCCGCGAAGCCCGGGTCTCCGGCACCCCGATCCCGCTCACCGCGCGCGAATACGCCCTGCTCGAATACCTCGTCCTCCACCAGGGGGAAATCGTCACCCGCACCGAACTCTACGAACACCTCTTCGACGAAGAGGACGATTCCTATTCCCGCCTGCTGGACGTCCACGTCTCCAACCTCCGCCGCAAACTCGCCACCGACCTGATCGAAACCCGGCGCGGCCACGGATACCTCATCTCATGACCTCCCCCACCCGGCCTTCGCGGCCCTTCCGCCCCTTCCAGTCCCTGCGCTGGCGCATCCAGGCATGGCACGCCCTGATCCTCGCCGCCGTGCTCATCGCCACCATGTTTCCCGCCGTCCACCTCGCACGGGAAAACATGATCCGCCGCATCGACGATGAAATCCACCGCCTCCAGATCGACCTCATGCGCTCGCTCGAGCGAAACCTCATCGAATCCGGAAAAGACGAGGGCGGCGGCCCCATGTTCCCCCAGGCCCTCATCGAACACCTGCTCAAGAAAAACACCTCGCCGGACACCCCGGTCCCAGAATCCTTTCAAGGCACCGGACCAGGCTACGCCTACTCCAGCATCCGCAACACCGACGGCGACATCCTCTACCAAACCGCCAACGCCCCGGACGGCCTGGTCTTCCAGCCGGTCACGAAACACCGGATGCCCCCCACCAAACGCCTCGTCGGCAAACGCCGCGAACATGCCGTCAGCATCCCTAACGGAATCAGCATCGTCATCGGCCGGGACATCACCCCGGACCTCGACCACATGCGCACCATGACCGGCATCTTCGCCGGCCTCGGCCTCACCGTCTGGCTGCTCGGACTGCTCGGTGGATGGTGGCTGGCCGGCCGCGCCATCCGCCCGATCCAGACCATCAGCAGCACCGCCACCCGCATCGCGGAGGGAAACTCGGACGAACGCATCGACCCCAGCGCCATGGATTCCGAACTCGCCGAACTCAGCCACGTGCTCAACAACAGCTTCGATCGCCTCAGCGCCGCCGTCGAACGCCAGCGCCAGTTCACCGCCGACGCCTCCCACGAGTTCAAAACCCCCATCACCATCCTGCTCTCCGAGTCCCAGCGCCTGCTCAAGCGCGACCGCGCTCCGGAAGAATACAGGGAAGGCCTCGAGACCTGCCGGGAAACCGCGGAACGCATGCGCCGCCTCGCCGAGTCCCTGCTCATTCTCGCCCGCCAGGAAGACAGCCCGGCCGCGGAACTCCGCACCCCCTGCGACCTCTCGGAAGTCCTTGCCGAAACCATCGCCAACCACCAACCGCTCGCCCGGGAGAAAAACCTGACACTGGAATCCGACCTCAGCCCCGCTCCCTGCCACGGCGACCCGGACGCCCTCGCCCTTCTGGCCGGAAACCTAATCTCCAACGCCCTCGACCACGGCGGCAACACCACCGTCACCTGTGCGACCACCGCCACCTCCATCCGCCTCACCGTCATCGACGACGGCCCCGGCATCCCCGCTACCGACCTGCCCCGCATCTTCGACCGCTTCTACCGCGCCGACACCGCACGCACCTCCTCCGGCTCCACCCACCGCGGCCTCGGCCTCGCCATCGCCAAAGCCGTCGCCGAAAACCACAACGGCACCCTCACCGCCAGCAACCGCCCGCAAGGCGGCGCCTCCTTCGAGCTCACCCTCCCCACACGCGCCAGCTGAACGGCAAAATCCCGGCCCCACCCGCTTTGCCAGCCCCCTGCACCGCCTCCGCGGGCGAGCGGGTCCGGAAGTCGCCCGGCTTGCCTCGGCGCCGCTCATCTGGCAAGCAGAGCACGTGAACGGATGGCACAAGACAGTAGAAGGGTGGCTCGGCCGCGGAAAAGTCAGCGGCTCCGATTGGATTCCGGTCCTGGCGGACTCCTTGATGCTGCTGCTGGTGCTGCTCGCCGCGTTTGCCGTCTATTTCATCGCCCTGCGCATCGTGGTGCGCCTGATCCGCGCGGCGGTCAAACGGACCGAAAACACCTGGGACGATGAACTCGTCCACAGCCGGGTCTTCCGCTGGATCGCCCAATTGGTCCCCGGCATGGTGCTGTGGGTCGGCGGGCAGGCGGTGCTCCGCGATCCCACAGCCTCCGACATCGTCCGAATCCTCGCGGAGGTCTACATCATTGTCTGCTCCATCCTGACGCTGAACTCGGTGCTCAACGTCTGTGAACGCATTTACCGCCGCTTTCCGGTCTCGCGCGAGGTCCCCATCAAGGGCTTCATCCAGGTCTTCAAAATCCTCCTCTTCGTGGCGGGAACGATCTTTGTCGTGGCCTCGGTCATCGGAAAATCTCCGGTGCTGATCTTCAGCGGTCTCGGCGCGCTGACCGCCGTGATGATGCTCATTTTCAAGGACTCCATTCTCGGGCTCGTCGCGGGCGTGCAGTTGTCCGCAAACCGGATGATCGCCCGGGGCGACTGGATCGAAATGCCGAAATTCGGCGCCGACGGCGACGTGATCGATGTCGCCCTCACCACCGTCAAGGTGCAGAACTTCGACAAAACCATCACCACCATTCCCACCTATGCCCTGATCAGCGACAGCTTCCGCAACTGGCGCGGAATGAGCGAATCCGGGGTCCGCCGGATCAAGCGCAACCTCCTGCTCGACATGAATTCCGTGCGCCTGCTCGACCCACCCTCCGTCGAACGGTTCCGCAAAATCCGCCTCCTCCGCGACTACCTCGACACCAAGAAAAAGGAACTCGACGAGTGGAACCGGCAGTTCCCGGACGAGGAAATCGGGGAACCCGTGAATGCCCGCGCCCTGACCAACCTCGGCACCTTCCGCGCCTACATTGGCGAATACCTCAAGGTCCATCCCAGAATATCCAAAAACCACACCCTCCTCGTCCGGCAGTTGCAACCCACCGAACACGGCCTGCCGATCGAGATCTACGTCTTCACCAACGACAACCGCTGGATCGAATACGAAGGCATCCAGAGCGACATCTTCGACCACCTCCTGGCCGTCCTCCCCGAGTTCGGCCTCAACGTCTTCCAAGCCCCCTCCGGCGCGGACCTGAAGGCACTCAAATAACGCGCCTCCCGAAATCCACGCCCCGCGCTCCCCTCCACGCCCACCCCGCGTCCCGTCCGGGCTTGCCCATCGCTGGAAAATAGCGCAAGCCAGCGCCATGAAACCTTACGTGAAACTCAGCGAGGCCGTGATGCCCGACGGCACGGTTTACTCACTGCACAAACACGACGGGAAATTCTACCTCAAATACAACGGCTACGAGCTGATGAGCACCGCGCTCACGTTCTCCGAACAACTGCTCGCGGACCTCGGCTGCGCCAGACTGCTGGAAGGAAAACCCTCGCGCCCCGCCCACCCGCGCATCCTCATCGGCGGACTCGGCCTCGGCTTCACCCTCAAGCGCACCCTGGAACTGGTCGGCAGCCCCGCCACCGTCGATGTCGCCGAACTGATGCCGCCATTGATCGAGTGGAACCGCACGTTTCTCGTCGAGCACAACGGCCCGCTGCTCGAAGACCCGCGCACCAGCATCGTCCAGGGCGACCTTTTCGACATCATCTCCTCCACCCCCAAGGCCAGCTACGACGCGCTGCTGCTCGACATCGACAACACGCCCGACGACCTGATCACCTCGGGCAACGCGCGCCTCTACTCCCCCGGATTCCTCGACAAACTCCGCCAAACGATCACCCCCACGGGCCGCATCGCATACTGGCTGTCGGAACCCGCGCCCAAGTTCAGAAAACTCCTGATCAAGGCCGGCTTCCAAATCGAGGAACACGCCGCCAAACCACACGAAAAATCAAAACGCGCACGGCACTGCATCTACGTCGCCACCCGCAAAAACTGATCCACCCGCCGCCCCGGCGGCCATTGATCCACCCGCCGCCCAACGGCCACCGGCAAACGCACCGGAAAAAAAAGCGGGACGGCCAATCGACCGCCCCGCTTGTCAAATCGTTCCGACGAACGGCTCAGTAGGTGTAGTTCAGATAGAAGTTGAACTGGCCGCCCTTGTCCGCCTCGTCGTCCGGAGTGCTCACCGGAATCGCGTAGTCGAACGCCAGCGGCATCGGGCTGATCGGCAGCTTCAGGCGGATGCCCACGCCGACGTCGCTGTAGAGGTCGCTCGGATCCGGATCCCAGCTGCTGTCGTTGACGAAGCCCATGTCGTAGAACACCGCACCGCGGATCGTATCGATGATCGGCACGCTGTATTCGAAGGAAACGTAACCCAGCGAGTTGCCGCCGTAGACCTCGTTGGTGTAGCCGACGTCACGCGGACCCACGTCGCGGAATTCAAAACCGCGCAGCGTGCGGCCGCCACCCAGGAACATCCGCTCGAAAATCGGAATGTCGTCACCGCCGAAGGTGTCCACGAATGCCAGCTCGCCATTGACCGAGAAAATCGAATCCCACTTCAGGTTCCAGTATTTCGAGCCCATCGCCGAAACCGTCACCGTCTCCACATCACCACCGAGGAAGCTGCCGGCGAAGGTCACTCCCAGGTCGACCTTGTGGCCCTTGCGGGTCTCGGTCAGGCTGTCGCGGCTGTCGTAAATGTAGCTGAAGTTCAGCGCGCTGCGCAGGTAGTCGCCGCCGATCAGCTCGTCGTAGAACGCCGAACTCGCACCGTCGCCATCGTAGTCGGCCGCATCCACTTCGGAGTCGATCTCGACGTTCTCCAGCCGGTATTCCGCACGGATCGAACTCCGCGGCCCCAGCGGCTTGCGCAGCGAAATCGCTCCACCCGCGTTGGTCTGCTCGTAGTAGTCACTGAAGTAGGTCGACTGCTTGAAGAACAGCTCCGTGCCAAGCGCCAGCTGCTGGTCCATGAACCACGGCTCGGTGAGCGAAACACTCGCTTCCGACCGCTCGGAACCCGCCCGCAGGCTCATCGCGAAACGCTGGCCCGCCCCCGTGAATCCCCAGGGGTTGAAGAGATCGAAGTTCGCCTGCTCCAGGGTCAGGAAACCAACGATGTTGTCGATCGAACTGAAACCCGCACCCACGCCGACCGAACCGGTCGCCTTCTCCTCCACCAGCACGTTCACGTCCCGGTATCCCGAGCCGCCCGGCGATCCCGTCACCTGCACGTCGCCGAAGTAGTTGAGGTTCTGCAAACGGGCCTTGGACGTCTCAAGCTCCACCGTGTTGAACATGTCGCCCGGCTGCAGCGGCATCTCGCGCCGGATCACCTTGTCCTTGGTCTTGGTGTTGCCGGTGATGTTCACGCGCCCCACCTTGTAGCGTTTGCCCTCGGTCACCCGGTAGGTGATGTTCACCCGGTTCGGGCCGGCGTCGCGGATGTCGGGAACCACGCTCGCATCCGCATAGCCACGGGAGCCGTAGTAGCTGCGGATCATCTTGATGTCGTCACGCATCTTGGAGGAGGAATAGGCGTCCTCGCCATTCAGCGTCAGCGCCGGATAGAGCTCGTCCGGCGTGAACACCGTCATCTTGCCGAAACCAACGCCGGCCACCGTGTATTTCTCACCCTCGTTGATCGGCACCACCAGGTCCACCTTGCCGCCTTTCACCGGCTCGCGGCGGATGCCCGGGCTGCTCACCCGCAGGTAACCGCGGCTGCGGTAGTAATCCAGAACCGCATTCAAATCCTCATCCAGCGCCGACGACTCGAAACGCCCGGACTTCGTGAGAAACGAAAACCACCCCTTCGGCTTCGTCTTCATCTCTTTGCGCAGCTCGTTGCCGGTGAACGCGTGGTTGCCCTCGAAACGAATCTTGCGCACCTCGTTCTTCGTCCCTTCGTCGACAATGAAAATCAAGTCGGACTGCCCCGGATTCGCCGACGCCTGCGTCCGGTGCGTCACCGTCACGTCCGGATAACCGTAGCCCTGATAGTAATCCTCGATCGCACGCCGCGCCGCCAGAATGTCCGCATCGCTCAGCACCCCGCCGCTCTCCAGCTTGCTCTCCTTCGCCAGCTTCTGGTCGGAAAACACCGTGTTGCCCACGAATCCCACACCGCTCAGCCCCGGCCGCGTCGTCACCTCCGTGATCAGCTTCACCCCGCTCCCCGCCGGCTCCGCCAGAAAACGCACGTCATCCACCAATCCGGATTCATACAGCGCCCGGATGTCGTTATCGAGATTCTCCGTCCGGTAGGGAGTCCCCGCCTTCGTCGCCATCAGGTTGCGCAACCGGGCTTCATCCACCGTCTTCGGCCCGTTGTAACGAATGGTCACCGCGGAGATGTTCTTGCCCTCGAAATCCTGACCCGATGCGGGACCTGACAATACCAGGGAAAAAACAAAAACGACTGACGCGAAAACACTCATGCCGCGCGACATGAGACGGGTGAAAGCTAGAGGGGTGCGCATGCGATTGAAAAGATGCTCCTATACAGCGCGATTCCCTCCCAGTCCGTCAAGACGAATAGCGGAAACACTTAGGAAAGGCGTAGCATCCGCCCGCCGGACCGTATTTCTTGCCCGCAGCCCGATCATCCCCTACATCCCCCTCGTGCTCACCATCAAAAAGCTTACCAAAACCCTCGGCGGCCGCACCCTGCTCCGCGAGGCCGAAATGTCCATCAACTGGGGCGAACGCGTCGCCCTCGTCGGTCCGAATGGTGCCGGCAAGTCCACCCTCTTCCGCATGATCCTCGACGAGGACCAACCCGACGAAGGCACCATCGACCGCGACGAATACGCCATCACCGGCTACCTCGCCCAGGAATCCGGCGAACCCACCGATGAAACCGTCATCGAAATCGCGATGAGCATCACCCCGGAAATGACCGGCATCCTCCGCACCATGCGCGAATACGAATCCAAAGGGGAACTCACCAACCCGGACTTCGCCAAAGCCCAGGACAAATTCACCGAACTCAACGGATACCAACTCGAACCCAAGGCGAAAAAAATCCTCGCCGGCCTCGGCTTCAAACAAGCCGACTTCCACAAACCCGCCCGCGAATACTCCGGCGGCTGGGTCATGCGCGCCCACCTCGCCCAACTCCTCGTCATGGAGCCCGACCTCCTCATGCTCGACGAGCCCACCAACCACCTCGACCTGCTCTCCCTGCTCTGGCTCCAGCGCTACCTCATGAACTACTCCGGCGCCATCCTCATGATCTCCCACGATCGTGACTTCATGGACGCCATGATCGAAACCGTCATCGAAATCGACCCGGACGCCGCCAAACTCATCTCCTACACCGGCAACTACTCGTCCTACCTCGATCAACGCGAAAAACGCTACGAGCAAAACGTCCAGGCATACCGCGCCCAACGCAAGGAGATCGAACGCGTCGAGGAATTCATCGGCCGCTTCCGCCAGGTGTCCTCCAAGGCCGCTCAGGTCCAGTCCCGCATCAAACAACTCGAAAAACTCGACCGCATCGAGAAACCCCGCGCCCCGCGCAAACCGTTCAAGTTCACCTTCCCCCAGCCGCCACGCTCGAACCAGAAAGTCATCGAACTCGAAAAAGTCGGCCAAGCCTACGGCGAAAAACGCATCTACGAAAACCTCGACCTCACCGTCGAACGCGGCGACCGCATCGTGCTCGTCGGCCCCAACGGCGCCGGTAAATCCACCCTGCTCAAAATCCTCGCCGACGAACTCCCCATCAACTCCGGCGAACGCAAACCAGGATACGCCACCAAAATCGGCTACTACTCCCAGCACCGCACCGAGGCCCTCACCGAAAACAACACCGTGCTCGAGGAAGTCATGGGCGCCTGCCCGACCCTCCGCGAGGAAGACGCACGCTCCATCCTCGGAACCTTCCTGTTCCGCCGCGCCGACGTCGAAAAACGCTGCGGCGTCCTCTCCGGCGGTGAAAAATCCCGCCTCAACCTCGTCAAGTTCCTCGTCGACCCGCCCAACCTCCTGCTCATGGACGAGCCGACCACCCACCTCGACATCCTCTCGATCGACTCACTCGTCCAGGCGCTCAAGGGCTTCGAAGGCACCCTCGTCTTCATCTCCCACGACGTGCACTTCATCCGCACCCTCGCCGAGACCACCCTCCACATCACCCGCAACGAGGAAGACACCGCCTCCGTGCTCACCCGCTACACCGGCGGCTACGACTACTTCCTCGAGAAATCCGGCCTCAACGACGACCGCTCCGCCGTCACCTCGTGACGCCCGCGCCAGCCCCCACGGCGCCCCTCGACAACCGCGCATCGTGGGTTAGGGTCCCCGCTTCTTGATCATGGAAGCAAACCAACAAGGGCGGGAAAAACGGGTCATCATCGTCGGCGGCGGCTTCGGAGGAGTCGCCGCCGCCAAACAACTGAAACACGCCCCGGCCCGCGTCGGCCTCATCGACCGCCGCAACCACCACCTGTTCCAGCCGCTCCTCTATCAGGTCGCCACCGCCGCGCTCAGCCCCTCGGACATCGCCTCGCCGATCCGCAAAATCTTCCGCCATCAGGAAAACGTCAGCTCCGTCCTCGGCGAGGTCGATTCCGTCGACCTCAAGGACCAGACCGTCACCGTCAAGGGCCAGCGCATCTCATACGACTACCTCGTCCTCGCCGCCGGCGCCACCCACTCGTACTTCGGCAACGACACCTGGGCCAAACACGCACCCGGCCTCAAAACCATCGAGGACGCCACCGAAATCCGCCGCCGCTTCCTCCTCGCATTCGAAGCCGCCGAACTCGAAACCGACCCCGAAGCCCGCCGCGCCCTGCTCACCTTCGTCGTCGTCGGCGCCGGCCCCACCGGCTGCGAACTCGCCGGCGCCATGGCCGAGATCGCCCACAACGTCATCCCCGCCGACTTCCGCCGCGTGGACACCACAACCGCCCGCATCCTCCTCGTGCAAAGCGGCGACCGCATCCTCAAGGCAATGCCCGAGTCCTGCTCCGCCTCCGCCCACCGCCAACTCGAGGAACTCGGCGTCAAAATCCTGCTCGACCAGCGCGTCACCGACATCACCCCGGACGGCGTCAAATGCGGCGACGAATTCATCCCCGCCAACAACACCTTCTGGGCCGCCGGCGTCAAAGCCTCCCCGCTCGGCGAATCCCTCGGCACCGAACTCGACCGCGCCGGCCGCGTCGTCGTCAACCCGGACCTCAGCATCCCCGGCCACCCGAACGCCTTCGTCATCGGCGACCAGGCCGCCACCATCGACTCCGCAACCGGCAAACCCGTCCCCGGCGTCGCCCAGGGAGCCATCCAGGGCGGCGACCACGTCGGCCGCATCATCTGCCGCGAACTCACCGCCGCCCGCGCCGGAAACCCGCCCCCGCAACGCGAAAACTTCCGCTACCTCGACAAAGGCAGCCTCGCCACCATCGGCCGCAACCGCGCCGTCGCCGACATCCACGGCCACAAACTCAGCGGCTTCCCCGCCTGGATCGTCTGGGCCGTCGTCCACGTCCTCTTCCTCGTCAGCTTCCGCAGCCGCCTCGCCGTCGGCCTCAGCTGGTGCTGGAGCTACCTCTTCGGCGACCGCGGCGCCCGCCTCATCACCGGAGACAGCGCCATGCGCATCAAACGCCCGCCGGAACTCGGCTGACTCCCCCCGCCCGCCTCAGCCATCCACCCGCTCCAGGATCCTCCCGCCGTCGAAATCATACGGCGTCATCTCCACCAACAGCACATCCCCCGGCTCAAACACCGCGCCGGCCTCCGCCAGCTCCTTGGACAAATGCGCCAGGATCTCCTTGCCGTTCGGCAGCGCCACCCGGAACAACACCGGCTTCACCTGCTCCCTAACCGTTCCGTGTGTGAGAATCGACGCATCCTTCATGGGCAGCCCCAGCCTCACCCGGACCCGCCCCACCAGGCAAGCCGATCTTGCGCCCGGTTCCCCGCCACCAGCCGACCCAAATACCCCGTTTTGCCCCAAACCCCTTGCTTGACGTCTCACCCGATAGGGCGTTCATTCCCAGCAACAAGCCAGATTCACCCGTAAAAAAACCACACGAACCACTCAACCTCCCCGTCATCATGAACCTCCGCATTTTCACCGGACTCGCAGCCGCCGCCTGCATCCTCTCCGCATCCTGCACTCCTTGGCCTGAACGACCCGCCCAAACCGCTCAGAAAAAAGCCGAAGAACAGAAAAAATCCATCACCAGCAAGGAACAACAGAAAATCCAGGAGCAGCGCGACTCCATGAAGAAAAAGGCCGAGACCGAAAAAACCAAGGTCGAAGACCGCGTGAAGGAAAAAACCGACACCGTTAAAACCGAAACCACCGCACCCAAACAGGAAACCAAACCCTCCACCTACCCCTACGCCAACAAGGTGCCCGGCAAGGACGGCTTCGTCTTCAGCCCCTACAACAACAAAGTCATCGACGTCCGCGACATCCCCACCGGACAACTCGTGCAGGACCCGACCTACCCGGCCGCAGAAAAGAAATACTTCCGCGTCCCCTGACTCCGGGCTTCACCCGAACTGCGGATTCCGCAATACAAGCCGGGCCCGGAATCACGGACCCGGCTTTTTCTCTTCCCTCACTCCATGAGCGCGGACTTCACCAACGTCACCATCCTCGGCGGAGGCCTGCTCGGCGGATCCCTCGCCCTCGCGCTCGAACCATCCGCCACCAACACCCGGCTCTGGGCACGCCGCCCCGCAACCGTCGACGAAGCCCGCACCCTCGGCATCAACGCCACCGCCGACCTCGCCGACGCCGTCCGCGCCGCCGACCTCCTCGTCCTCTCCGTGCCCGTCGGCGCCATGCCCGACCTCCTCACCCGCGCCATCGCCGCCGGCCTGCCCGCCTCCTGCCTCGTCACCGATGTCGGCAGCGTCAAACAAACACCCCACCAAACGCTCGCCCCGCTGCTCGCCGCACACGGCAGCCCGTTCATCGGCTCCCACCCCATGGCCGGCTCCGAGCGCACCGGCCTCGCCGCCACCTCCGCCGACCTCTTCCAAAACGCCGCCTGCCTGCTCACCAACGACAACCAGGCACCCCGCCCGCTCGCCGACGCCCTCGACCGCTTCTGGCAGTCCGTCGGCTGCCGCACCAGCTGGACCAGCGCCGCCGAACACGACGCCCTCGTCGCCCGCATCTCACACCTCCCGCACCTCATCGCCGCCAGCGCCGCACGCATCTGCCTGGAGAAACCCGATCACGGGGAATTCGGCGGCGGCGGCCTCCGCGACACCACCCGCGTCGCCGCCGGCCACACCGGCATGTGGGCCGAAATCCTCACCGAAAACAGCGCCGCCATCACCGGCCCGCTCCGCCAAACCATCGCCGACCTCACCGAAATCCTCCACATCCTCGAAACCCCCGACCAAGTCGCCGCCCAAACCTGGCTCGATAAAGCCAAACAACTCCGCGACACCCTCCCGCCCCAACGCTAGGGACACCCAAGGCAGGGACACCCCGCCGAGGCGTCCGCACCCCATCCCAAGCCACAAAGCCCATCAGCAATTAGTCATTAGTGCTTAGTCATTAGTCATTTCCACCCATGCCATCCTTCCACGTCACCCCCATCACCACCCTCGACGCCGAACTCACCGTGCCCGGCGACAAATCGATGTCCCACCGCGCCGCCATCCTCGGCGGCCTCTCCGACGGCCCCTGCACCATCCGCAACTTCCTCCCCAGCGAAGACTGCCTCAACACCCTCAACGCCATGGCCGCCCTCGGCGCACCCCACACCGTGCACGAGGAACTCGCAGACTTCGGCCCCGTCAACCTCACCATCCAGGGCCAGTCGATGCATCTCAGCGCCCCCGCCGCACCCATCGACTGCGGCAACTCCGGCACCGGCATGCGCCTGCTCGCCGGCATGCTCGCCGCCCAACCGTTCACCACCGAACTCTTCGGCGACGCCTCCCTCTCGTCACGCCCGATGGGCCGCATCACCGACCCGCTAGGTGAAATGGGAGCCCGCATCGAAACCCTCGGCGCCAATCCCGGCTGCGCCCCGCTCAAAATCCACGCCGCCACCCTCCAGCCGATCACCTACCGGATGCCAGTCGCCAGCGCCCAGGTCAAAAGCGCCGTGCTGCTCGCCGGCCTCTTCACCGAGGGCACCACCACCGTCATCCAGCCCGCCACCACCCGCGACCACACCGAGCGCATGCTCGCCTCGTTCCAGGTCGACTGCCTCACCGACGGCAACACCATCTCCATACAGGGCGGCCAAACACCCCAAGCCACCGACTTCACCGTCCCCGGAGACATCTCCTCCGCCGCCTTCTGGCTGGTCGCCGCCGCCGCGCTGCCCGGCGCACGCCTCACCCTCCGCGACGTCGGCCTCAACCCCACCCGCGACGCCGTCGTCCACGTCCTCAAACGCATGGGCGCCGACATCACCATCACCCCCAAAGACGTCCCCGGCGAACCCATCGGCGACCTCGAAGTGCGCGGTGGCAAACTCACCGCCACCACCTTGGAGCAATCCGAAATCCCCAACCTCATCGACGAAATCCCCGTCATCGCCGTCGCCGCCGCCCTTGCCTCCGGCACCACCGTCATCCGCAACGCCAGGGAACTCCGCGTCAAGGAAACCGACCGCATCGACACCACCGTCAAAAACCTCCGCGCCATGGGCGGCGTCGTCGAGGAATTCGAGGACGGCATGGAAATCGAAGGCGGCCACCCGCTCCACGGCGCCACCTGCAACTCCTTCGGCGACCACCGCATCGCCATGTCCTTCGCCATCGCCGGCCTCTTCGCCTCCGGCGAAACCACCATCACCAACACCGACTGCGTCAACACCTCCTACCCCGGCTTCGCCCACCACCTCGCCTCACTCATAAGCAAGTAAGTGAGTGAGTGAAGTGCTGGGAAATCGCTCTTCCCTCCTCTCGAGAACGTCCTGATCATGTGCGGAGTTTCAGGGGTGTGAGGGGGTGTTGAAACCGGAGGACGCGAGCGGGTTCAGAAATCTGAGGATGGGAGGCTGGGAACTCACCCGGCACACAACCGCAAGGGTCTGAAAGAAGGAAGGGCGTATTACCGACCGCGTTTCTCCATGGCTTCGAGCAGGTTGATGAACTCGGAGCGATCCTCCTTCGGGTCGTTTTCCAGACCGGGTTGAGCGAGGTCCTGAATCTGCCGCCAGGTGATTGCTTCCGCGTCTTGCATTCCGCGCAGCTTCATGCCGAACAGGGCGACGGCCGAGGCGAACTGAAAATCCTGCCCGCAGTCCAACCAAGGCAGGGGTTCACCCTTGATGACGGATTGCTGGAGGGCGCTCTTGTTTCCCTCCGGGTGTTTGTGGCGGAGCTTGAGGGTGAGCCATTCACTTTCCGTTCCTTCGGAAGAGGACGGGGCGGGCTCCTCCGAAGCCTTCTGGTATTTGAGAGGGTCCACGCCGCCGTGGTTCGGTTGGGCAGAGCCTGCCGGCACGATCTCGTAGAATGCGGTGACGGTGTGGCCGGCGCCGATGTCTCCGGCATCAACCTTGTCGTCGTTGAAGTCGCGGTTTTCGAGAACGCGGTTGGCGTAGCCGATGAGGCGGTAGGAACCGACCCTGCGCGGATTGAACTCGATCTGGATCTTCACGTCCTTGGCGATGGTGACGAGGGTGCCGGAGAGCTTCTCCAGGAGCACCTTGCGGCCTTCACGGATACTATCAATGTTGTAATAGTTTCCGTTTCCATCTCCGCTGACTGCTTCCAGCATTGAGTCGTTGAGGTTGCCGGCGCCAAAGCCGAGGATACTGAGGTAGATGTGGTTCGAGGCACGTTCCTTGACGAGATCGACCAGTTCCTTTTGGTTGGTGACGCCGACATTGAAGTCTCCGTCGGTGGCGAGCAGCACGCGGTTGGCGCCTCCATCGATGTAGTTTTCGGCCGCGAGTTGATACGCGCGCCGGATTCCCGCGCCACCGTTGGTGGAGCCGCCGGACTGGAGGCGGTCGAGTGCTTCGAGCGCCTCGATGCGGCCGGTGGTGGTCAGCTTGGTCGGCGGAAGGGCCACGCCTTCTCTGCCGGCGTAGACGACGAAGGAGACCGAGTCACGCCCGTCGAGCTGATGGAGCAGGAGCTTGAGCGATTCCTTGACGAGCGGGAGCTTGTCGCGGCTTTGCATCGAGCCGGAGACATCGATGAGGAAGACCAGATTGGACGCCGGGCGCTCATCAAGTTCGCGGCCCTTGATGCCGATTTTCGCGAGGTAGTGGCCTTCATTCCACGGGCAGGTGGCGAGGGTGGTGTGGAATGCGAAGGCGTTGTCACCGGTCGGGGGGGCGTAGTTGTAGTCGAAGGCGTTGATGCATTCCTCGATGCGCACGGCGTCGGGAGGGACCGGGCGTCCGTCACGGATCATGCGGCGGATGATGGAATAGGATGCGTTGTCGACATCGATGGAAAAGGTGGAGAGCGGAACGCTTTCGGGTCGCTTCCAGACTTGATCTTCGAGTTTGGCGAAGCGTTCGGTGTTTTGGAGCGGCTGGACGGGAGTGTGCAGAGATAGAGCACTTTGTAATGAGACTGATTCGTAGTAGCTTTGAAGAAGGTCCCGAGTTGACGGCAGTTCCTTGACTTCTTCAGCACTCAGACCTGCTCCCATCATCGCAAGCTCGAGCCTCATTCTGGCAAGAATTTCCTGGTCTGCTACGAATTCCCGCTTCGCATCGTCGATATCCTGGGCATCGAGGCCACGCTTAATGGCGGCATCTCTTTCCGGATATAGCCGCGTTTTAAGTGGTTTTTGGTGCTTCGTGTCTAGCGATGCGAAGTCGTGGCTCGATCTTGTTTGCAGCTCCATCAACTCACTTTCCGTGAGATCGTTCAGTTTGATTTGATCCCGTGCCTTGTAATCAATCCCCTTGGTGCGGACGATGGTGGCGAGCACCTTGCGGCGTTCCTCCACTCTGTCCTCTAGACTCCGAACTGCCTTATTTAGAGCGGTGCGCTTCTTCTCAAGCATTTCCGCGTCGCGAAGAGACTGTTCTTCGGCTGAAAGTTGTGGAAGTTCCGGTTCCTTTTGGAGGGAAAACACTCCGTAGGCCAACAACCCGCCCAAAGCCATGGATGCTGCGATGGTTCCAAGGTGTCGCAGTCGTTGTGCTATTGGGGATCGGCGGTTTGCTCCTGGCATGATGTCGACCGCGTTTTCGATTTCGTCGATCGAGGCCTGCCGGTCGGAGCGGCTCTGTTCCGAGAGCAGCGCGTCGACGACCTGATCTTCGATTTGTTCCTGATTCGGTTTCATTGCACGGCGAGGGTTGGAATTGATTTGGACTGGAGACACTGGCGGAGGGCCTGGCGGGCGCGTTCGAGGCGCTTGCGCAAGGAGGAACTGCTGATATGGAGACAGGCGGCGGCTTCTTCGGTGCTTTGGGATTGTCCGTAGTAGGCGTCGATTCCCTCGGCGAGGGTGGGCGGAAGTTTCTTCCGGCACTCGGCCAGGCGGTCGAAGATTTCGGGTTGGTCGGCCTGCCAGGTGGTGACGGTTTCCTCGATGGCGGCGAGGGTTTCCTCATCCATGCCGATCTCGCGGCTGTGGCGGCGGCAGGCTTCGCGCCATTTGTTGCGGACGATGCCGCGCAGCCAGCTGGAAATATCACGCGAGACGTCGAACTTTCCGATGTTCTGCCAGGCTGCGACAAAGGTGTCCTGCACGACTTCGGCGGCTTTGGACTCGTCCTTCGTGATCATGCGCGCGTAGGCGCTTAGGGTGGCGTGTTGTTCGTGGATCAGGCGGGAGAAGGATTCTCGATCCATGGGTCGCGGGTTGTCAGGGGGTGATAAGGTGGCTGGCTTCATGGTCTCCAACCGTGATTGCGTTGAAGCGCCTGATTTGTGACATCTAGTTTTGAAATTTCCAGAAATCGGTTTGGAGCCCCCCTTCTTTGAACCAACTGCTACGAGAGTCGGGGTTGGCTCTGTCTGGCGCTGCCCTTCGGAGCGGACACCGCAGGCCGCAGCGGAGAAGGTCAGCGCGACGCGAACCCCGCAGGGGCAGGCCGCCCAAGGTGGAGTGCGGTCGCTGGTGGTTGTGTTTGCAGCGGTGCTCGTCACCCGACATTGTCGCCTCCTGAAGACTGCCGAGGACTTCGAGGTTGAGGAACTCGTCACGGAACCGCGAGTGAAAGCTTTCGATGTAGGCGTTCTGCCATGGACTGCCGGGTTCGATGAAGCAGGTCTTGGAGCCCTTCTTCTCGATCCAGTCTCTCACCGCCCGCGCGACGAACTCGGGTGCCCCGCGCTCCCGGACTAGTGCACCGAACCGGAAGTCCCTATGCAATTGGATGATTGAATTCATCAGGTTTCAGGATGCGTTCTGCGAACGATTTGGAGGAAGAACGCGGCGCTTTTTGCTGATTCCTTCGTCATTCCTCGGTCGTTGAGCCCCATTCACGACCGAGTAGCAACGAAGCATTGGCTTTGAAGGCGCTGCGCCCGGAACGGCGGCACTTACCTTTCCTCGGCGAAGCCGCTCCAATTAACAGCACCAAACTCTGCCGCGGCGGGTGTTGGGTTGCCGGATCTGCCCTCCAGAAGCGCCAATAAGAACCACAGATTTAGTCTGATTAGACGGATTTCACTGATTTTTCAGGACCTTTGAGGGTGAAGAACTCCCACCTCGCGAGACCTTCGGAGCACCATGCCTTCTTGGACAGAGAACCATCAGTGAATTCAGTGCCATCCGTGGTTCTGCTGCCGAGCCGGTCAAGCGATTATCCCTAACTTGATTGGCCTGGGAATCATCCACGCACACCACAACCAGCCATAAAAAGTGCTCGTTCTGGCCCGCGACTGGCTCGCCACCGTCAGCAGGAGGGAAATGCCTGAGAGCCCCCCTCTTTTCCGGGAGATCGGCCGGAAAATCGTTTTTGCCGGCTGCCAGATGATATCTGACAGCAGAAAAACACCTTAGAAAAATGAACAATTTTGATATATATTCACACACCAAGACACGCATCGTCGCAACCCTCGATGAGGGGCCGTGACGCCGATGAAAATCCCGAAGCAACAAGACCCCTACTATGAGGAAAGGCCTTACGCTGTCGGATCGCTGGTTGTATTCGCTCTTACTCGCTCCTTACTTGCGGCACTATAAAGCACCATCCGTGCCAGATATCGCCCGATTCAGGCCCGTGAAACGGGAGAATTTGATTAGCACCTCCAAAACAGGCATTTCACGCTTGAGGAAGTGCCGCTTTACGTATAGTGATCCGACGCCTATCACATCTCATCATATCTAAATGATAGACAATTTCACCAGCACCTCCGGAACACTTCACGGCATTGCGGACTTGGTGAATCCTCCCACAACCAACTTCATCATCATGCTCCGAAGCATCAGAACCAGCCGCCCCAACCACGGGCGCAAGTCATCCCGCAACCGGGCCGGAACCGCCGCCGCCCGGCATCCACAAGGCTTCGCGCTGGTTGTCACCATTTCCTTGATGGTGATGCTGGCAGTGGTGGCCCTCGGCATGCTGTCACTCGCCTCCATCTCGCTCCGCTCCAGCTCCCGGCAGGATGCGCTTTCCGATGCGCGCTGCAATGCCCGGCTCGGACTCATGCTCGCCATCGGCCAGCTGCAGAGCGCCGCAGGTCCGGACCAGCGGATCAGCGCTCCCGCCTCATTGGTGGATTCCACATCGAGCCCCGCACTCACCGGCGTGTGGGAGTCGAACCGCATCGACCCGGAAAACCCCGAGGACCTCGATGTGATCAAGCAGTCCACTCAGTCCGACGACGACGCCAACGGCGAGTTCGTCGGCTGGCTGAGCTCGGATGGGGCAGTATCCACCGCCAGCGTGAGTCCGCCCGATACGGCGGCGAGTGACTCACGCCCCCTGCTATTGACCACCACAAGCGACGGCACGACAAAGCAACTCGGCGCAACGGCGATCCAGGTGGGAAGCAATGGCCGCGTGTCCTGGCTGACCGTGGACGAGGGAGTGAAGGCACGCATCGACCTCCCCGAGGTGCTCGCGGACAACGATTACGCGGAGCGCTCCCGGCTGCGGGCCCCGGAACGCCCGGCCACCGAAACCAGTGAGGCGTTCGAGGACAAAATACTCGACGAGGATGAAGCCACCCGCATCGTTTCCCGGGCGCAAGGCGAACTGGCCGCCGTCAACAGGGAGGCCTATCTCGAGAACTTCCATGACTTCACACCATGGGCATCCGGCCTGGCGACCAACGTGGTCGACGGCGGCCTCAAAAAGGATTTGTCATTGGCATTCGAGCAGGACGACCTTCCCCAGGAACTGGTCGACCGCCGGGTCTACTCGGATGAAGTGGGAAATCCGCTGGTGGATTCCGATCCGTATTTCTCCACGCTGGCCGACTATTACAAGCTCTACCAGAGCAACCCGGACCCCTCCATGCCGATGGAGGTCTCCGTGCCGGACAACTACGACCCCGGAACCGCCGAATCCCCGGTCCAGGAAGCTCTGGACGGCAATGTGGTGGCACCGGTCGTGACCCGGGTGAACGTGGTGTTTTCCATGGTCAGCCGCGAGTCCCACAGCCACTGGGCAACCACGATCCCCGCGACAACCGGCGACTACGAGCGCAACTACATGGTCTACCTGATCTACACGCCCGTCATCACGCTCTACAATCCATACAATGTCCCGCTGGAGGTCGACAACCTGAAGGTCACCTTCGAATACCTGCCGCTGGCATTCAAATTCTACCGCAACGGAGCGCCCCAGACGTCCAATGCGGCGCTCCTCAGCCAGTTCCACATCAACTATCAGAACACCGACAACTGGGCCGACCAGTTTTCCGTGACCCTGGGCGGGGACTCATCCACCGAATCCAATGCCAAACCGGTGAGCCTCATGCCCGGCGAAGCCCGCGTGTTCGGCATCAACCACGAAGCGGGAACCACATGGGACGACATGACCAACTACCTCCATAAAACCGGAGAAGTGAGCCAGACGATCGACCAGGTCGTCACCGAAGGCTGGAGTTACAACAACGGATTCCTCGTCGACTGGCTGGCCCCGGAAGGCGCGTCCCGCACCAGGGACAACTCCAATCTGGGTGTCATCGGCACCAAAGGAACCGACACCATCGATGTGGAGTTCACCCCCAAACTGCCGTCGTCCGGGTCCTCCTCGGTCGACTACTTCGGCGTCAGCGTGGAAGCCAAGGTCGACAATGAGACCCGCCAGATCGCCAACTATCACTACCGCTACGGCACCCTCGACCGCCTGATCGAAGCAATGGAGGCGGGCAGCCATCCCACGATCGGAAGCGTCGACTACCCGGTGAGACGGGAAAAACCGTGGAACCTGAACGAAATCTACCAGACCAACGCGGCCACCACCGCGGTGGAAAACTGGACCGGCCCGAAACAATTCGCCATTTTCACCCTGGCCAACCGCACGTCGGAGGACTCCCTCTACCCGACCAAACCGGGGGTGGACACCTCGTTCGTGAACCATGTGCTCAACATGGACATCACCGACAACCATCCGGCCCAAATGCCGATGGAGATCTCGTTTCTCCCGATCACCGGAAGCGGAACCAACACCGTGGGCTCCCTCGACGTCTACTCCGCCCTGGATCCGCGTTCGTTCTTCTTCTCCGGATCGAGCCTGCAAACCGGCCTGACCAACTACCCGACCTATCAGATTCCCCGGGCGCCGCTGATGAACCTGGCGGACCTCAGGCATGCCGACCTGGCATCGAGCGGACACCTCCCCGCACCACCCTACACGGTCGGCGAATCACGGGCGCATCCGATGATCGCTCCGGACACCGCGATCGACCGGGACAGCATACCGGACCAGGAGGCGGCCGACCACGTGTGGCTGGCCAACAACACCCTGTGGGACGGCTACTACTTCTCCGGCATCCGGTCCGAGGACGAATTCGAGGAGTTCCTGGAAGGCACCGCGCTCGAGCTCAATCCACGGGCGCAGCCCTATCAAGCGAACGGCTCGTCCACCAGCGACTCGTTCTCCAGCGGCGATGACCTCTGGCTTTCCAGCGCCGGCTACCAGTTGCAGCGCGGTTCGTTCAACGTGAACTCCACCTCACCGGAGGCGTGGAAGGTGCTGCTTTCGTCGCTGCGGGAAAAGGACATCCCGACACTCGAACTGGATGTCAGTCCGCGGGACGGTTCCTGGGATGTCGACGAATCGACTGCCACCGCCAGCGGCAATGCCTTTCCCCGCCTGCTGGATGGGATAGGCGACCGCATGGACAGCGGCGAATCCACCGACACCCAGACGCGCTGGAGCGGTTTCCGGGATCTGGACGACATCGAGATCGAAGAACTCGCGGATGCCATCGTCGAAGGCGTCAAGCAACGGGGGCCGTTCCTCTCCATGGCGGAGTTCGTCAACCGGCGCCTGGATGGTGATCCCTCGACCACCGCGAAATACGGCATCCTGCAGGAGGCGATCGAAGAGGCCGGACTCAACGACGATGCGGCACCCGCCGATGCGCGGGTCGTGACCGCCACGGAGGCCGGGAAATACGGCTATGCATACGAAGAGGTGGCCGAAGGAAACACCCAGGAAGGCGCCGCCTCGTTCCTCAGCCAGGGAGACCTGTTGTCGGTCATCGGCGCTTCGCTGTCGGCTCGCTCGGACACCTTCCTGATCCGCGCGCGCGGTGACTCGCTCGACGCACAGGGGAACGTGATCGCCAGCGCACTGTGCGAGGCCGTGGTCCAGCGCGTGCCGGAATTCGTCGACCCCGAGGATCCGATCTATGCGGTTCCCGCCGATTCGACGATGGCCGGGGACCCGCTTCCGGAGCTTTCCGAAATCAACGAGCGCTTCGGGCGCCGGTTCCGTTTGGCCTCATTCCGCTGGGTGCCCATCACGGATGCCTGACCGCACGATTGAGAACCACTGGAAAGAACCGCTAGAAAATTCATGAATCGATTCGTACTAATGTTAGCCGGCTGCCTGCTGGCCATGCCGGCGGTGTCGGCTGCCGAAATGGTCTCCGTTCGCGCCCTTTGTCTGCAGCATGTGGACGGCCTGAAGGATGTCAAACTGCTGTCGGGAAGCGCCAAAAACCCGATCCTCACCCCGGTGAAATTGTTCACCACCACCTACTCCGACCAGGTTTCGGTCCCCATGGACGGCGGCAAAAAAATGACCTTCGTCGTGGAGGAGAAGAATGAGGATGGTGAGGATGTGTTGAAAATCGTCGCCGAAGGTCCGCTGAGCCGTGGCAACAGGCAACTCGCGCTCTTCATCCCCGCACCGGAGGGCAGCAAGACTCCATACCGGCTCAAGGTCATCGACGAATCGGAAGCCAAGTTCCCGATGGGCTCCACCCTCATCTTCAACCTCTCCACCTCAAGCGCGAGGTTCATGATCGGCGAACATCGCAAGGAACTCAAACCCGGCGAACTCGGGCTGATCCCGCTCGCCACCCAAACCAACGACTTCAACCAGTGCACGGTGCGCGTGTTCGTCACGTCCCGCGACGGCGAATGGATGCCAGTGAGCAGCACCGCATGGATGGCGACCAGGGAAATGCGCAGCCTCGCACTGACCTATGTTCACCCGCGCAGCAAGAAGCCCATGGTGCAGTGCATTCAGGAAACCCCACCGTGGAAACTTCCCCAGTTGTAGGTCGGCCGTCACCACGGCCGGGGCATTCCGCCGTGATGCACGCCCCGATTCGTGACGCCGCGCCCCCCGCAGCTGCAGGAAATCACTGCTTCACCTCATACCGCTCGGCGAGGCGCGCCCAATACCCGGACCAATAGGTGTCGTAGTAGTCGAGGCCGGCGACCTTGATGTGCTCGAGGTCCTTGACGACCGGAGACTCGGCCGGATCATAGCCCTTGAGGTGGCCCTTGCCGGCTCGCTCGCGGGGCGAGACAAAGCGCCA
Organism: Verrucomicrobiota bacterium JB025; assembly: GCA_030673875.1. Lineage (GTDB taxonomy): Bacteria > Verrucomicrobiota > Verrucomicrobiia > Verrucomicrobiales > Akkermansiaceae > Luteolibacter. The sequence goes on from JAUTCT010000097.1 coordinate 47,727, forward strand.
TTCGCCATCACCGAGGACCTCCTTGCAGAGCTCCGCGAGCATCGGGTCATACTCCTTGAGCTGGGCGCGGGTGTGGATGTGGTTGTGATCGTGATCCATCGTGCGGTTCGTATCATACCAGTCCTGCACGCCTTCGGCGAAATACTCGCTGCGGTTCTTCGAGGCATAGCAGTCCTTTTCCCCGCCAAAGACGATGAGCACCTTGTCCGCGCCCGTGACCTTCACCGCCGAGTTCGTCGCTTCGCCATTGACCAGGATGTCGCCGCCATCGAGACACTTGCGGAGCAGCTCCCGGGATTGACCGGGAAATGCCTTCGCCAGCGCATCGAGCAGGAGCACCGGCTCATCCCCCTCCACCCTGCGGAACCGCTGCGCCGCATAGCCGTCGCGCCAGAGCCCCTTGGCCATGGCATTTTCGAAGGCCTCCGTCCAGCGCCGGTTGAGCTCCTCATCAAACCCCACGCCGTGAATCACGTGGCCGAACTCGTGAATCAGAATGCTCTCGAGCTGCATTCCACCCTCGTATTCCATCACGTCCTCCTCGGCGAAAAAGACCACGCTGCGGCCGTCCACCTTCGTCAGGAACCCGCGTTGCCGCCAATTGTAGAAATCCAGTTCCGCGCCCGTCTTGTCGCTCTTGAACTGTGGCACGTCCGAGGTCAGCTCGTCATGGGCGACCAGAATGCACAGCACCTTCCGGTCCCGGATGCGCTGCGCGATGTCCGGCCTCAGGTCGTTCATGATCCGGTCGAAAAGATAGGCCGCCTCATGGTGCGTGTCATCCGTCACCTTCGGCGAGGTGGCGATCAGGATGTCCTGCACCAGCGTCGCCTTTTTGAAAAACGCGGGGTCGAGGTCGTATTCCTCAGCGAGCTCCCGGCCGAGGGGCTTCACCTCGTGGGCAGGGGCCAGAGCGACCAGCGCGGAAAATAGAATGACGGTGAAGGAGCTTGTGAATCGACTCGGGAACATGGTGTGTTGCGTTGGGATCAGGGCGGGTGTTTGCCGACAGATACCAGCGGAAAACCCCATCTGTTTCAGAAAAAACCACCACGCTGGCCGGGATCGGTTGCCCACGCGGGAAACGAGCTCGCCGCGGCGGGCCCGGCTCACTCGATGGTCGGAACCCGGGCGCTCGCAGCGGGGCCGGCATCCGCATACTCAGCCCCTTCGGCCATGGTCAGGACAAGCCGGTCCAGACGCAGCCCCGCCTCCCGTCTCCGCACCGTGAGCCAATGGTTGCCGGCGCTTGGAATCACAATCTCCTCACTTTCGTTGTTGTCCCACGCCCAGCCCGTGGTCGTCCCCGTGTTGCATTGCCCCGCCAGGCTCCCACCCGTCCCGAAGTAGAGCGAATCCGATGACCCGTCATCCGCCATCACCCGTGGATGAAAGTAGTAGGTCCCCGCTGTCGAAAACCGCACCAAATAGCTCACCTCCGCCCCGCTTTCCCAGGTGGCGGATGATCCGGACAAGGTCTCGATATACGAATCCACCGCCCCCGCGGCATCCGACCCGACCACCCAGTCGCCGCTGTCGCCGTTCGTCTCCCGGCTGGTGAACATCTCCGCCTCGATCACCACCTCTCCTCCGGACTCGACCCACGCCAGCTGCTCCACGGCCGGCTCCTGATACGCATTCACAACAAAAAACAACCGGTCCGTCGCCGCCACCTGTCCGCCGCTCTCCAACCCGTCGAGCCCGACCTCCACTTCCCGCACTTCCGAAGCCGTCGCCTCGATCACCCCCGGAACCGCCACCCACTTCACCAGGTCCTCGCTCACCTCCACCTGATACGACCGCCCGCCTTCGGCCGGAAAACTCAACTTCGCGATGCGCCCGCCCTCCCCCGCGATCAACTCGATGCCGAGCGAGTCTCTGGACTCCCCGGCCACCCCGTCGTCGAACTCGTGCCCGGTCTCGTCGCGCTCGACAATGTCATCGAAGGGACGGGAAACATCCACCTCCGGGTCGATCACATAACCACCAGCCAGCAACCCCACGTCGCCGTAATTCCCGTTTGCGCTGTAAACCACGTTGCCCGACACCAGAGTGAAGTCCACATCCGCTTCGATCTCGAAAACCGGTCCCCCCGCCGCATTCGAAATCCGGTTGTCCTTGAGCGTCACATACCTCGGCGGATCATTCAGTCCCTTGTTCTCGCCGAAATTCATCGGCCGTTTGCAGTTCACGATCACATTGCCTTCCACCACCGGGTATTCCACCCCCTCATACTGGTTGTCCGTCAGTCCGTATTCCCCGTCCATCACGCAGATCGCCGAACGCAGTCCATCACCGTTCACGTTCTCGATGTAATTGTTACGCACCGTGTGCCCGGTCCCGATCACCCGGACCCCCGACTCGCGCGACCCACCGGTGCCGAGGAAACAATTCCCCTCCACCACACAGTTCCGCCCATGCCTCAGCGTCAGCTGGCCGTCGCAATCCTCAAACACATTTCCCCGGTAGATGTTCCCCCGGGACTTGTTGGAAATCACCTCCATCTCGCTCGCGGCATTCGAGGAAATCGCCTGATAGAAGTAGTTCGACTCTATCAGGCAGTGCATCTCGTAATCCTGCTTCGTGCTGTCGGCGATCCGGATCGACTCATAGCCGTTGTCGCCGATCACCGTCCGCGGCCCGAAGTAACAGAACGACAGCACGTGGTTGCGCGGGGTCGTTTTCGTCCCCGCCCCCTCGGTCGGCTTGATGAAAACCGTCGAGTTCAACGACGTCTTGCCGATGAAACTGCACCGCGTGACCAGATGGTCGTAGCCTTCCACAAACAGCCAGTTCGCATCCGTCTGACCCGCCCCGTCAAAATCCCGGAACAAACAATTGCGCAGCGTCAAATGGCTGGAATCCGCAGCAAATTTCACGATCCCCTCCTTCTGGACGGGCCCGCCGCCGCCATCGAAGCTCAAGCCCGAAACCACCGCATACTCGCCGCTGAGCACGATCCTCGTCCCGCCGGTGAAACGGGCGCCACCCGCTGTCGCCGCGGAAATCTCGACCTCGTTGCCAGCCGTGCCGCTCACCTCGATGGTCGCGTCAACCGCGTCGTAATCGCCATCGGCAAGCGTCACCCGGTCCCCCGCCGACAAGGCGGGCAGGTTCTCCAGCTCGGCAGCCGTCGCCACCGCATATTCCGCCGCCCCGGACCGCGCACCACATGCGATCAACACCCCGATCACCGGCCACACCGCCATCAGCCGGTTTCGCCCGCGGATGCCGGGCGGGCGCGGGCACCACGCCGCCAAACGGCCGGACCAGCCCCCGGCACTGCCGTGCGCCGCGGCCCGCCGTTCCGCTTCCAGGGTTCCGCTATTCATCGCTCGTCATCTTCTTGATGACTGAAACGGGAACGCAGTTCTTGACCACCATCTGCTGGGATCCTTTCGCATCGTCCCCGATTTTCCGCCCGGTGTAGATCGGATGGGTGTTCGCCACCATACCGACCAAGCGGTTCTGCTCGTCAAGCACCGGCCCGCCGGAGGAACCCACCGCAAAATCCGCCGTGATCGACATCCAGATGGTGGGCTCGGGATTGTCCTTGTTCGGACGCACGTAGTAGCGCGAAACGATCCCCTTGGTATGGGTGAAGAATCGCCGTTTGGGATGACTGACGACATGCACGCCCGCGCCCGCATCCAGCGCGGGGCCGAGCGGAAATGCCGCAATGCCGGTGGCGCTTGTCTTGAAAATGACCACGTCGTCCTTCTTGCTGGCCGCCAGCACTTCGGTAATCGGATACGACTTGCCCCGCCGGTCGCACACTCCCATCAGCGTGCCCTTCGCTTTTTCAAACAGGTGATAGTTCGTCACCATCACGCCGTCCGTGGTGAGCGCCCATGCGGAAGCGACCCCGGCGACGTGCCATTCCTCCGACTCGCCGTATTGGTAAACCGCCCCCACCAGATACACCGCCTCTTCCGGAGACTCCGGAACCGCGGTCGGAATCTGCAGGCCCTTGACTCGGAACGGGGCGGAATCGGCCTGTTTCTTGAGTTTCTCCACGGAGTAGGAATCGCTCTCATCAAAATAGGCGCCGACTCCTGCACCAAAAGCGGATACCAGATACGCATCATTGATAAGGACGGGTTTTGCCGTCGCAATCGACGCCAGAGCCAGAAGAACCATGTATTTCATGCGGGTGGAGATACACGGACATCACCTGTCTTGAAATGCAAATCTCCCGCCAAAAACCACCGGCCGGCCGACGCCCGGAAGCCGCGCTGCGATGGCTCCGGCCCGGTCGATCTACAGCGTCCACGTCAGCTCCGTCTTCTGCTCGGAGACCGTCCACAGCCGGGCCGCCGATTCCCGATCCAGAGCGACCGGATCCAGCGGGCATTCGTCCACCGGGCCGACCGTCTGGGCCCGTTTCGTCGGACCATATAGGCTTTCGGGCTGGAGCCCGTCCTGGGTCGCGCACATCACCTCGGGCCACGCGCCTTTCCCGGCGGATTGGGCGATGATGCGCGAGAGGATGGCCCAGACGACCTTGTTGAAGCAGCTCGCCGTGTCCTTCAGCAGATTCGTGCGCGAGGCGCCGGGATGGCAGACGTGGACCTGCACGTTCTTGCCGGCAGCCCGGATCCGCCGCTGCAGCTCGTAGGCGAAAATCATCTGCGCCAGCTTGCTCTGGGCGTAGGAGTTCCAGGCGGTGTAGCGTTTGTCGAAATTGAGGTCATCAAACTGAATCCGCTTCAGCCCCATCTTGTAGGCGTTGCTGCCGACGACAACGATGCGCCCGCGCGATTCCTCGATCCGCTCGAAGAGCAATCCGGTGAGCAGGAAATGGCCGAAGTGGTTGACCCCCAGCTGGCTTTCAAAGCCGTCGACGGTGATCTCCTGCTTGGCCACCTGCGCGATGGCGGCGTTGCAGATGAGCGCGTCGATCCGCGGGACCTTTTCCAACAGCTCCGCCGCGGCTTTCCGCACGGAATCCAGCACCGCCAGATCCATGTGCACATCACTCACGCCAGCGTCACCGCCGAATTCCTGTTTCAAGGCGGCGATGGCGGCGGCTGACTTGTCGGCGTTGCGGTTCATCATCACCACGCTGGCGCCCTTGGACAGCAGGATGCGCGTCGCCTGGAATCCCGCCCCGGCATTGGCCCCGGTGATGACAAAGGTTTTTCCCGCGAGGGAGCCGAGTTGCGCTGGCGTCCAGCCCTCTGGTCCGAATGGTTTTCTGGTGGTCATGGCTCTTGGTGGTCGTTCTTCGTGTTTGCTTGGTGTGCCGATCGGAGAAACGTTGGCTCCATTGATGAAACCTCTCCCCGCTCGGATCGGAACCACCATAAGTCTCCGGACAGGCCAAAACTAGGCGTGAACGTCGCGAAAACTTGCCCGATTGTATCGATGCTGGCATTTTCGCATTTCGTCGTGCTACACTGCCGGCATGAGCAAACGCCAGATCAAGCAGCTGATAGTGGACCGGGTCCACGGAAATGGCCTGGTGGAAACCGGGGTGAAAGGCGTGCAGCTGTTCCGGGTTACCGATCCGGTTCGTTGTGCTCCCGCGGTGTATGAACCGACCGTGGTCGCCATCGTCAGCGGGGCCAAGGAGGCGATCCTGGATGGCAAGTCGTATGTCTATGACAGCAGCCGCTACCTGTGTTGCCCGATGTCGATGCCGGTGGAGGCGGGGGTCCCCAAGGCGTCTCCCGCCAGCCCCTTGCTGGGGGTGATGATTTCCCTGAACACGCGGGTGATGGCCGAACTGGCGATCGAGATGGAACGGGCTGGCGGCGCCCTCCGAACACCCAAGGGCGGCCCGCTCCCGCAGGGCCTGACACTCGCCCGCTGGGACGACGCGTTCACCGAGGCACTGTTGCGTCTGCTGCAGTTGGGAGAAAACCCGGCGGACACCGCGGTGCTTGGAGAGGGCCGGCTGCGTGAACTTTACTACGCGGTGTTGAAGGGGGATGCGGGCGATTCCGCGAGGCGCGCATTTGGAGTGCACAACGAGATCGCCCGGACGATTGAGTATCTGTCTTCCCATCTGAACGAAGCGGTCACCATCGACGAGATGGCGGGACAAGTAGGAATGAGCAGGGCCGTGTTCCACCGCAAATTCAAGCAGGCCACCACGATGTCGCCGGTCCAGTTCGTGAAGTCGATGCGGCTGAATCAGGCCGGCATGAGGATTGCCGGTGGCATGACCGTGAACGAGGCGGCGATGGAGGTGGGCTACATCAGTTCCTCCCAGTTCAGCCGGGAGTTCAAACGCATGTACGGGCAATCCCCCAAACAATGGACCCACTCGATGAAAGAGGCCGCGCAGGGGGCGCTGCCATGAATCGAGGACGCGCTGGTGGTGCGACCCCGCAGCAAACATCCATCGGCATGCCGCAGCGCTTGCGCTCTCCGGCTGACCGGCCGGCAGGCGACGGCTCAGTTCACTGAGGGAGGAGGAAAGGGAATAATCTTCGCCGTGGGCGAAGGAACTGATGGAGGATCCTCTGTGAGATACTTCTTGAAGGAGTCTTCCGGGAAAACCTCCTTCAGGGAGAACATCGGCACGCGGTTGAGTTCCCGGCGGATGTTTTCCAGCGAAGGATTGGGTTCATCAAAAAGATTGAGCGTGCAGCGGAGCAATTCGTTCTGGCTGCCGATCAGGCTGCGGGGCTGGCCGCGCACGATGCGGAAGGTGCCGCCTTCAGGCAGCAGGATTTCCGGGCGGAGCCGTGTCACTTCCTTGGCGAGCAGTTGGGACAGGACGGAAACGACGGATTCGATCCGCCGGTCGCTGTTCGGGATGACTACCGAGAACAGGGTCCTGGCGTTGGTGAGGAGGAAATAAACCGTCTTCGAGGGACGGTGCTCGGCGACCAGTTCGCAGCGCCAGCAATCCATCCAGTGGCTTTCCCCATCCAGCTGGTCGGTCTTCGGCAGGGCCTGGGTGCGGACCTTGAAATGCTTCGCGGCACGACCGCTGAGCATGATCACGAAATGCCGCGAACCGAGCGGTTCCGTTCCCCCGGACTCGTCGGATTCGCCTGGCTCGTCGGATTCGCCGTAGTCCCAGACGTCCTCGATATCGATGCTGGGGTCGTTGTAACGCCGGAGGTGGCGAAACCAGATGTCCTTGGACTCATCGATCAGCTGGAGAAGTTCCTGCAGGCGGGCTTTGTCGATCCTGCCGTCGAGATGGAGGAACTCGTAGAATTTCCGGAAGGTCTCGATGTATTTGTCCAGGGATGCCTCGTCCGACCACATGCACTTGCGGATGAACCAGTCGTCGAGGAAGGTGCTGATGTCGTCGTAGCCTTCCTCCAGCGGCTGGTCCTGATAGTTGAGGAGGTATTCGTTGGCGAAGAAGGCGAGGCTGTCGAAGTGGTTGGCAGCCTTCTTCTTGCCGGTCTTCACCTTGATCAGGTGGTCGTGAAAACCGGCGAGCAGCGGCTGATTGGCGGCTTCGATTTCCTGGCGGCGTTTCTCGTAGGAATCCATGGACGTGCCGATAGGAGCGCGGAGACAGCGCCGTGTCGAGGCAAGATTGGGAATCCGGCTGATCCGGAGCGGTAAAGCCGTGCCCACCCCACCCATCGCTGCGGCACGCTGGCCGGCCAGCGACGGGTTCGGCGCATCTCCCGCGGCTTTCTGCCGGCGCATGATTCACATCCCCGATGAAGCGCTCGCCCCCCTGCCGGCGCGCCTGCGCTCCCCAAAATTCGCTCGTGTTCCATCCCGGCACCGATATAACTCCCCGATGATCCGCCTGCGCGCCCTTCTCTTCCCGGTCACCCTCCTTCTGGCCGCCATTCTGGTTTGGTCAACGGGTCCGTCCAGCCAACCGACCCGCACCCGGCAAACCTCCACCACCCGCGGAAATGCGGTGAAACCATCCGACGATCGGCCCGCCCCCGCGGCAGCCGCAGCACCGGACGCAAACGCCTTCGATGCATTCGACGCCTTCGACCAGTGGGCACGGGCGGCCACGGCAAGCCCGGCCACCCTTTCCCGGCAATCCCTGCAACAGGGGATCGAATTGGCCGCTCGCCGTCGCAGCGTGCTCAAACAATGGATTCAGGACGACCCCGAAGCCTCCTTGGCCAAAGCTATTCCGTGGAAAATCCGCCGCCAGCTGCCACCGGAAATCACAGGGTTGTTAGAAGACCGGATCTCGGCAAGCGCCGACTATTCGGTGCTCGCTGCCGTGCCGCAACCCGGTGAAACACTGCGCGAACCGCCGATCCACCGCACGGCGGTCATCGGGGAAACGGTCTATCAGGCCCATGTCTATGGCGACCGGACCGCCGTCGACAGCAAGCGGAACCTCCCGATCGACGGCATCGCCGTCGACGACCAACTGGCGGTGCTCGACACCCCGCTGCGTCCGGTGGAAGCCGGCGAACCCGTCGCGGGGGATGTGCAGCCCGTGGTTTCCCCCGACCATTCGGCAGGCGAAAAGGCGGACGCGCCGCAGCGATGGATATCCGGCGGCCGGACCTACGAACTGTGCTGCGCCCGGCACGCCGCCGCCCTGGCCGCGGAACTCGCCGCCGACGAACTCACCCCGGGCCCCACGCTCGGAGCATCCGCCGCCACCACCACAACAACAAGCACCGGCATCCCGGTCGGCGAGTCATCGTGGACCGAAGGCACGAAGTCGCTGCTCGTCATCCGCGTCGACTTTTCCGACCTCCCCGGACCTCCGGAGGATGGCAGCGGAAACGAGATCGACGCCACCTACCTCACCCAGCGGGTGAACACCGAAGTGGCGAACTGGATAGAGGAAGTTTCCTATTCCAAAAGCTCGATGACACTCGACGCCGCCGACGTGACGGCAGTCCTGAGGATGCCCCAGACCGCCGCCACCTATGCCAACGGCAAGCTCAACGACGACCTCCGTCTCGACGCCCTCTCGCTGGCCAGCGCGGCGGGATTCACGCCGTCGAACTATGACCGGGTGGCGATGGTGTTCAGCCAACTGGGGACCTCCGCGTTTCCATCGTCGCAGATCACCTACGCCGGCCTCGGCCAAATCGGCGCCTCATTCAGCTGGTTCAACGGCAACTTTTCCTTCGGCACGTCCACCCACGAGTTCGGCCACAACTACGGCCTGCGCCACGCCAACCTCTGGCAAATCCCGGGCAACAGCAACCCCGTCGATCCCGCGGGCTCGTCCATCGAATACGGCGACGTCTTCGACATGATGGGAAGCAGTCCGTCGGACCCCGCAACCAATGCCGACCACTTCAACCCGTGGTTCCTCAACCGGCTCGACTGGCTGGAGGACGAATCCGTCGAAACCGTCACCACCGGCGGCAGCTACCGGGTCTACCGCTACGACCACCAAAACGCCAACGCCGCAAACACCCTCGCACTCAAGATCGACCGCACGGACTCGGAAAACTACTGGATCGGCTACCGGCGGAAATACCTCAACCACCCGTCCCGCGGCGATATCAGCAACGGGGCCTACTTCACCTGGGGCTACGACTACCAGAACCAAAGCAACCTGATCGACCTCGACACCCCGGGCAGCAGCCCCAACGACGCATCCCTCGATGTCGGCGACTCCTTTGACGACACCGCCGCCGGCATCGGGTTCACCGTCACGGCTGCCGGCGGCAGCGGAACGGATGAATACCTCGACATCGACATCACCTTTCAACCGCGCGTCTCATTCTCGCAAAGCAGCTATGAAGTCGACGAGGCATCCGGAAACCTCGAGGTCGTCCTGACCCGCGAATCCAATGCCGACGGACCGGTTTCCGTCACCCTGAGCACCAGCGACGGATCGGCCGTTTCCCCCGCCGACTTCACCGCCACCAGCGTGCAGGTCACCTGGCCCGACGGCGACCTCACCCCGAAGTCCGTCAACATCCCGATCACTGCGGACTCGACCACCGAGGGGTCGGAATCCTTCACCATCACGCTCAGCGGCATCACCGGAGGCATCATCGTCAATCAAAGCACGGTCACTGCCAACATCCTCGAACCCGGCGCATCGGATGCCGGCTTCGCCCACGGGTTCTTCAATTCATCCGGAACCGTGCACCAGATGGCGCTGCAACCCGACCGCCGGATCGCCTTTGTCGGCCTGGCCTCGGGAATCGGCGGAATCCAAGTCGGCGGAGTCGGCCGCTTCGAACCGGACGGCACGCTCGACGAGTCATTCAGCACCGCATCCAGCTCGAACGTCACCCCGGTCAATGCCATCGCCCGCCAACCCGACGGCAAAACCCTGATCGCCGGGAATTTCACCACCATCAGCGGAGTCTCGCGAATCCGCGTCGCACGCTTGAACGAAGACGGCTCGCTGGACACCGGCTTCGACCCCGGCTCGGGACCGGACGCCACCGTCGAAGCCATGGTGCTCCGCCCCGATGGCCGCATCCTCATCGCCGGCAGCTTCAGCTCGGTCGCTGGCACCGCCCGCCAGGGAATCGCCCAACTGCTCCCGGACGGCTCGCTCGACCCGGCGTTTCTGGCCACTCCCCTGAGCCAGTATTCCTCGTTTTCCCCCGAATGCCTGGCCCTCCAGGCCGATGGCATGGTGCTCGTCGGCGGCCTGCTCCACACCGGCTACAACCAGCTCTTCAGCGCGTTTTCCAGCGGCCTGGTCCGGCTTGATCAATCCGGCGCCATCGACCAGACCTTCGACATCGGCAGTGGCGCACACGCGTCCGGCAGCACCGGTTCGCTCAAACGGGTGTATGCGATCGCCGTCCAGCCCGACGGCAAAGTGGTCGTCGGCGGCAGCTTCACCGCGTTCAACGGAATCGCCTGCGGCAGGCTCGTGCGCCTCGAAACCACCGGCGCGGTCGACACGGACTTCGGCACCGCCCTCGGCGCGGGCGCGGACGACCTCGTCCGCTCGATCGACATCCAGAGCGACGGGAAAATCCTCGTCGGCGGATCGTTCGACTCGATGTCCGGCTCCCCGCTTGCGCGCGTCGCCCGCGTGTCCCCGGCGGGTGTGCTGGATTCCACCTTCGACGCGGAGGTGCCAACGACCTACGGGACCGGCTACACCAACATCTGTTACCAGGTGTTGATGCAACCGGACACCCGCATCCTCATCGCCATGGATTCCTATGGCAGCGGCCAGGCCGGGCTGATGCGGGTCTTCAGCGCCCAGTCCGCGCCTGCCGGGCAGGTGGAGTTCGTCACCAGCAGCGCCACCATCCACGAGGGCGGCACGGCGAGCCTCAGCGTGCGGCGGGTCGGCGGCAGCCTCGGTCCGGTATCGATCAGCTATGCAACCGTCGCGGACACCGCCACCGCCGCCGACTTCACCCCGCAAACCGGAGTTCTCACCTGGGCCGACGGCGACACCGCGGACAAGCTCATCACGATCGCCACCACCGACGATGCCACCACCGAACCCGACGAGTTGTTCTCGGTTCGCCTCGGCACGCCGATCGGTGGCACCAGCATCAGTGATGCCGGCTCCGCTTCCGTCGTCATCAGCGATCTCACCCCGATCGAACTCTGGCGCCTGGCCAACTTCGGCAGCACCGCCAACAGCGGCTCGGGCGCGGATGGCGCCGACTACGACCACGACCAAATCCCGAATTTGATCGAATACGCCCTCGGCCGGTCTCCCGTCTCGGCCACCGGAACCGACGGACCATCCGGCCTGCCGACCGCGACGCTGGAGTCCACCGACCCGCTACTGACCGGCCGCCTCACCCTGACCTGCGACATCCCCGACCCGGCACCGGAAGACCTCATCTATCAGGTCGAAGTCACCGGCACGCTGGCCAGCGGCGACTGGACGGCGCTGGCGACAAAATCCGGCACCGGCCCATGGGTCTGGCAGCCCGGCGGAACGGCACGGATCGTCGAGACCAGCGCCGGAGGACGCAGCACGGTGGAAATCGGCGACAGCGAACCAACGACCGGCGTCCCCCGGCATTTCATGCGATTCCAGGTGACCCGGCCGTGATGCCCGGCACCAGGGCTCCCTTCACCGCGTCGGGCGTCCCCGGGCGCGGTGTGGCCCCGCACGATCAACTCATCGCTTTGTAAATCGTCAGCCCGCCCATCGCCATCGTCATGATGCCGATCACGATCTTGAGGTGGTCCTCCTTCGCCTTGTTGATCGCAAACACCGAAAACGGCACGGACGAAAGCGCGCCCGCGCACATCGGAATCAACAACTCCGGATTGATGTGTTCCCCGTGCATGAGAAACAGCGTCACCCCGAACAAACAGGTGAACGCCTCGGCAAATGACGTGATGCCCACCGACGCCTTGCCCTGCACCCCGCTCAGAATCTGCCCGCTCGTCACCAGCGGACCGTAGCCGCCGCCGCTCACCGCCTTGTTGAACGAGGCCACCACCGACAACAAAAACATCTTCCATTTCCGGTATTCCAGAACCTTGCGGGAAAGCAGCACGACGAAAAAACCCGACATCAAAATCACACAACCAATCAACATCGCCAACAAGTCCTTCGGCAGGTTGATCGCCACCACCACGCCCGCGGATACCCCGGCGAAACTCCCGCCCGCCAGAATCACCGCCGGAACCAGGTCCCTGCCGCGCAACGACAAGTCGGCATTCTTGATCTCGTTGTGGAAATACGCGGCGGAAAATCCGCTCAGCAACTCGGAGAGCAACACGGTCGGCACGATGTCCTGCGGTTCATACCCGATAAACAACAAGGTCGGCGTCAGGATGGTGCCATACCCCATGCCCAGGCCGCTGTCGATCAACTCGCAGGCAAAGCACAACCCGAGCAGCACCACGGCAGCGTGAAGATCCAGTTCTCCATGGACCACGGCGGCGAGCACGAAGCCCCCGATCACCATGGCCAGCCAGACAAGACTCTTCCTCCTGTATGGACCGATCATCTCACATGCGCGGTTGCAAACCGTGGCAGGCCGGCGGCCCCGCAATCCATCGCCGAAGCACGACCCGGGACACGCCGCCACCACCCATGACCCATAACCCATGACACCCCACCCTGCACATCGAAAATTCACATCGAAAATGCAGCGCCGATCCGCCAACCCGCCCGGCCCGCACCACGCCAACCCGCCCGGCCCCGACCCGCTCAAAGTTCCGGCAACAACACTTCCGGAATGGCCGGGTGCTTTTCCCGCGCCTCGATCCGGGTGCCGATGTCTCCCGACCACCCGTAGTAGAGCGTCTGCCACTTGCCGTCCACCTTGCGGAGGATCGCGAGAAAATCCAGCTCCAGCTCATCCGCCACGTCTTCCGCAAACGGCTGTCCGTTCTTCGCTGCCACGCTCCCATCGAACTTCGCCCAGTCCTCGAAGACCGCCACCGACCCGGTGAAAAGCACATCCGTGCCCGCGACTTTCGATACCGGCACCCGCATCGAATCCATGATCGCCTTGCGCTCGGCACTGCCCGGCTTCGGTTCGTGCACCATGGCCGCGGCCTGCTTCACCGGCACATCCGCCGGCTCCACCTTGTCGTGAACCAACACCCCGCCGTCCCCGAGCCTGGACTCCTCCTCAAACGAAGTCGCGGAGACAAACCGGACCTTCGACGTGACCGTCCGGTCGTTCCACGTGCGCGCCAGCTCATCCCCGGCCAGCGTCCAGGACCCGGTCTCTTCGACCGCCGGTTCATCACTGCCGGCCGCCCCGCGGCCGATCTCGGTCACCCTCACGAAGGTCCCGTCGGCATGATAAGTCGTGCTTTCAAGATAGCGGCCATAACTGGTCACCCACTCGCCGACCAGGCCGGGAGCGGCATGCGCGGACAAACACGAAACGCCCGCCGCAACGAACGCGCACATGATGGATCGGATGTTGGTCATGATGTCTCTTTGGAAAATTCTCACCGCGCGCGCATGTCAATCGACCCTCAACACAATCTCGGACTCGCCGGCTGCGGCATCAAGAAACCTCACCAGCGGCACACCCTCGCCGAGCTTGTGACGCCCCGCGACATCCAAAAACTCAACCACGTCCGTGAGATACTTGGCATTTTCCGAATAGGTGAAACTTCTCGGCGCTCCAGCCCTGCCGGACGTCCCACCGTCGGCATCGCGCGACCAGTCGGTGATCCACCACGTCGCCACTCGTTTGCCGGGGTCCACCATGAAGACCATCATGATCTCATTGGCCGGATCGTCGTTCGGCGAAAGCGAAACCCCGCCCCTCATGCCGTCCCCGATGGTGATCGAATGCACGCCCCGGCCCCGCACCGAGAGCCGCCTAACAACGGACCAGTGATGGTCAAGTTGCACGTCCTCAACCAGTTCGAATGCATCAGCAAAGTCCGCCTCCACCACGCGCTCCTGCCTTTCACAGCCGGATAGCGCGAGCACGGACACACCGAGAGGGATCATGAGAATCGTTTTCATTGGGGGATCGTCAGAAGTTTGAGGAATCGTTCAGCGCACCGCACGAAGCGGACGCCGTTCCAAGTTCACCCGAACCAATCATCAGTCCACATCACATGCAAGTCCGCCGGCGGGCGCTGCTTCCGCCGCCCGTGCCATCAGGTCCGGCATCTCCTCTGGGGCCATCCTTCGACTCGTGCCGACCCGCCCGCCCGTCATCACGGTTTTCCCCGTGGAGCACCGGCACTCACTCGCGCGCGGAACGGGCGCCCGGCGCAGTGCCTTGGCGGGCTCCATGGTTGATCAATGCCTCGCGGAATTGGTGCGCTTGATCGGTGTGGAATCGAAACTCAAGCACCCCACTCCAACCATCCCGAAAGTCTGATGACTCGAACGATAGGCTCAATTTCCCCTCGTCGACGAGGTCCACGAAAAGTCCGGAGATCTTCGGATCTTCAACGGATAGGTTGATTTGACGCTTCCCGTAGGAATGGCAAACCACCCGTTCGTTGGTGACCACGAGACTAGCGGAAAACCCCTCGCTCCGGTGACGATACCGCTTTCCCGGTGCATCGACGTGCGTCGCAACAAACGATCCGCCCATCCCTTCGTCAGAGACGACAATTCCCTCCCGCTCAAGCAGCGGGAGCAATTTCTTCGGGACAGAGCCAAGTCCGAACAATCGATACAGCAACGACTTTTTCACCATCATCATTTTTTTCCGGCACTACGATTGCGCCCGTCCGCGCCAAAATGAAAGGGCGAACTCACTCTGATTTACGACCCGGTCCGGCGGACGCGGCAGCCTGATCGGCAACCGGGGACCGCATGTCGAATCGTGAATAGCCGACCGAGATGCGATCAACCCACTCTAACAACGAGGGGAACCCTTACCAAATCTCGTTAGCTTATCGAAAGACTGCCACTCACTTGATAAAGAACAATTATGACTCCTGAGCAAATCACAGAGGCTCAGAAGCTAAGCCGTGAATGGAAGCCTCCCATCCCTCAGTCGAAAGGTTATGGCCGTTCTTCGAAAAACTGAAGTATCACAGGACCGGCGTCAGTCCTAAAAAGGCGAAAAAGACGTCGGCCCCGACTAACAAGCATTGCGATCCTCAGATCGGATTGGTTTGGGTTGTTTTCCTGCGCTCAGGGTAGCACCTCTGGCGTGCGTGAGTTCAAGTGTGATAGCTACGCTGTCTATCACACCGATGAATGACGACAGCACAAACGGCATCATCAAATCCGACTCGCGGGGCAGGATTCGCCACTCCAACAACAGCAAGCGAGGCCCTCGACTCGTTCGATCAGAACGATCTGAGCGCGCTCCAGTTTTCCAAGAAATCCGGCGTGAGCTACCCCACCTTCATTTCCTGGGACAGGAAGCACCGCGAGGAGGAGAACCAGCAAGGCGGGACATCCGGAAGCGTTTCGCGCATTGTCGTTGCGGGGATCGGCGGCGGCGTAAGCGTTCAGTTTAGCAGACAACAGGTCCGTCCTGATATTAAGATGTTCGTTTACACGGACTGACCCCGATCACCGCATTGTCATCCACGTCCACCGGCACCAGATATGCCTTCAGCCCCACCTCCTCTTCCCGTTGAAAACACAAACCCATTCGCGTCTATTCGCGTTCATTCGCGGTTCCGCCCTTGCCGAGCACCATCTTCCCGAGGAAAGCCAGAACCAACAACCCAATCCCCCCAGCAACGATCCACGGCAAGCGTGAAACCTCCTCAGCATCCTTTCCCTCCTTGCCAGCCTCCGGCACGGCAGCGGCTTTCCGTCGTTCCGCAGCCTCCGCCCTGCTTCCCGGGCCGTCGTCCGGAGGGTTCTCCAGCTTCGTTTCCTCCCACGTCCCGTCCGGATTGAAACGATACTCCACATTCTGCCCCTCAAACGAAAACGCCC
>JAUTCT010000098.1 GCA_030673875.1 Verrucomicrobiota bacterium JB025
GCAAAGTCTGCCTGTCCCTGCTCAAGCAAGACACCACCATCAAGGACAGCCTGCGCGGCAAACGCTACCGGGCCGCACTCGATGAATCCGTCCTTGAGGGCATCCTGTTCCCGGTAAGCTCAAAGTGAGGTAGCCCTGGGAAACCGGGATGTCGGGGTGTATTTGCCGTTGCAAGGTCGGGGGGCATGAATCAGTTTCGCCGCATGCAAAAGGCTGCGCCGCTATTGATGGTTCTGTTTCTCGCCGTGTTGGCGATTGTTCTCTCGAATTCTCCCCGGGACGAGGTTCCGGAGGACAGTGCTCCGGCGGCCGCGAAGGCGATTCCGGCAGAGGGTGAGGAAATCATCACCGAGAAGACCGATATCGATGTTGCCGTGCGGGCGGCAAAGCCGTGGCCGCAGCAGCAGTCGGACATTCCCGCCGAGGAAGGTGCGGTGTTCGGCTCGCTGGCCAATGGGATGCGCTACATCATTTACCCGAATGTCGAGCCGCCGGAACGGGTTTCGCTGCGCCTGCACATCGACGCCGGGTCGCTGATGGAAGCCGAGGACCAGCGCGGAATCGCGCATTTCCTGGAGCACATGGTTTTCAACGGCACCAAGCATTATTCGGCGTCCGACCTGATCCCGAAAATGCAACGGCTCGGGATCTCATTCGGGGCGCACGCGAATGCCTACACGTCGTTTGACGAGACCGTCTACATGCTCGACCTGCCGGACCTGACCGAGGACACGATGGATCTGGCGTTCACGGTGATGCGGGACTTCGGCGACGGTGCCCTGCTGGCGGAAGACGAGATCAACAAGGAGCGCGGCGTGATTCTCTCCGAGAAAATCAGCCGGGATTCGGCGAGTTTCCGACTGATGCAGAAGCAATTCGCCGCGCTACTGCCGGAGTCGTTGCTGGCGGAGCGATTCCCGATCGGCCTCGAGGAGGTGATTGAAAATGCGCCACGCGAGCGGTTTGTCGATTTCTACACGCGCTACTACACGCCGGAGCGGATGACGTTCATCGTCGTCGGTGACATTGATGTGGAGGAGATGGAGGACCGGATCGGGGCGACGTTCGCCTCGATGCGCAATCCGGTGCAACCCGGAGCGGATCCGGATCCCGGCAAGGTCTATCAGCCGGAGGGGATCGAGGGTGCGGTGTTCAGCGAAAAGGAGCTGACGTCTTCCGACGTTTCGCTGGTGAAGGTGACGCCGTATGAGATCCAGCCGGATACCAGGGCGAAGCGTGCGAAGGACATGCCGCTGGACATCGCGCATGCGATCATGAACCGCCGCTTCGAGCGGATCGCCAAGGAAGAGGGATCGCCGGTGGCGTCCGGATCGGCGTCGAACTACCAACTATTCAACGTGGTTGAGATGGGATCGATCGACATCACCGCGGCGGACGACCGCTGGCTGGAAGTGGTGCCGATTCTGGAAAACGAGTTTCGCCGGGCGACCGAGTTTGGCTTCACCGAGGCCGAGCTGGCGGAGGCGAAGGCGAACGTGCTGAACGCTTACCAGCAGCAGGTGAAACGCAAGCCGACGAGGAAATCCGATGGCATCGCGACGGTGCTGGCGCGGACGATCAACGACGGCATGGTGTTTTCCGATCCGCAGGTGGATCTGGACATTGCGAAGGAGATCCTGGACGGGATCACGGTGGATTCCTGCCACGAGGCATTCGTGAAATTCTGGCAGGCGCCGGGTTACCACCTTGTTCTGAGGACCAAGGATGCGCCGGAGAACGCGGAGTCGAATCTGGTTGCGGCGTTTGAAGAAGCGCGCGGCAAGCACGTGAGCCCGCCGGAAGCGCGTGCGGCGATCGAGTTTGCCTACACGGATTTCGGCGCGCCGGGCACGGTCGCGGAGGCGTCCGAGGTCGAGGACCTGGAGATCAGCCAGTGGGTGCTGTCCAACGGCGTGCGGGTGAACCTGAAACGCACCGAGTTTGAAAAAGACCGGATCCGGATGATGGCGCGGATCGGTTCCGGCAAGCTCAGTCAGCCGGACGGCAAGCCGATGTTCGACCGGTTTGCGACCGCGTTGTTTGAAGGCGGCGGGCTCGGCAAGCATTCGGTGGACGAGCTCCAGCAGGTTCTGGCCGGGAAGAATGTGTATTCGTCGCTTTCCGTTGACGAGGACGCGTTCGTGATTTCCGGCGGGACGACGCCGTCCGACTTTGCGCTGCAGTGCCAGTTGATGTGTGCGTCGATCATTGATCCGGGGTTCCGTGAGGAAGCGATGTGGCAGTTCCAGAAGGCGATTCCGATGCTCGAGCAGCAGCTCAAGCACACTCCGGCGGGACCGCAGATGGAGACGTCGGCGTGGATGCACGGCGGTGATTCGCGCTATCAGGCGGCGGATTCCGCCCAACTGAAGAGCTACACGATCGACGACGCGAAGAGCTGGCTGATGCCGGAGCTGACGGGTGGCTATCTGGAGCTTTCGATCGTCGGGGACTTCACCGCCGAGGAAGTGGAGCCGGTGATTCTGGCGACCTTCGGGGCGCTGCCGAAGCGGGCCGCGAAAGCGCCGGAGATGGCGGACGCGCGAGCGATCTCGATGCCGGCCGCGCCTGCGGAGAAGGAGTTCACGTATCAATCCAAGGTGCCGCAGGGGATTGCCTCGGCGTATTGGAAGACACCGGGCCTGCGTGGCAACATCCCGCAATACCGGCGCTTGAACGTGCTGGCCGACATTCTTGGCGACCGCCTGCGCGAGGAGATTCGCGAGAAACTGGGTGCGTCCTACAGCCCGAGCGCGGGTGCCGGTGGATCGGATGCGCTCACCGGGATCGGCTATCTGGCGACCCAGAGCGTGGGCAAGCCGGAGGACCTCGAGCTGCTGCTTGAAACGATGCGGTCGCTGGCAAACCAGCTCGCTGCGGAGGGTGCGAGCGCGGACGAACTGGACCGCGCGATGGCCCCGATGCTCGGGCAGTTGAAGAAAACGCTGCGCGAGAACAGCTACTGGCTGTCCACGGTGATGAGCCAGTGCCAGAGCGATCCGGAGAAGATCGAACTGGCGCGCAACCGCGACGACGATTACGCGTCGATCACGCTGGATGAAATCAACGCGCTGGCGAAGCAATACCTGAGTGACGGGAACTGCCTGACGGTTGCCGTGAAGTCGGTGGATGACGCGGCGGAGGCAATGACTGAGGAAGGGCAAGAGGAAGGCGAAACCGAATAAGCCCATGCCGCGCATCGCATTGCTCCAGTCCGGGACGTTCGCCTCGAAGGAGGCGGCGTTTGACCATCATGAGAAGCTCATCCGCGAGGCGGCGGAGGGGGGCGCGGAGATCGTGGTGACGCAGGAGCTTTTCCTGACGCCGTATTTCTGCACGGTGCAGGAGACGGAGCGGTTTGATCTGGCTGACGAGATTCCGGGGTCGGTGACCGACCGGCTGGGTGATCTGGCGGCGATGCTGGGGGTGGTGATCGTTTCCTCGCTGTTCGAGAAGCGCGGTCCGGGGCTCTATCACAACACGGCGGTGGTGCATGACGCGGACGGCTCGATGCTGGGCGTCTACCGGAAGTCGCACATTCCGCAGGACCCGGGGTTTGAGGAGAAGTTCTACTTCACGCCCGGCGACACGGACTGGCCGGTGTGGGAGACGAAGTTCGGCAAGCTGGGCGTGCTGGTGTGCTGGGACCAATGGTATCCGGAAGCGGCGCGGCTGATGGCGCTGGGCGGCGCGCAGGTGTTGATCTATCCGACGGCGATCGGCTGGCTGCCGGAGGAAAAGGCGGAGCTCGGCGAGGCCCAGCATTGCGCGTGGGAAACCGTGCAGCGCGGGCACGCGGTGGCGAACGGCTGCTATGTGGCGGCGGTGAACCGCAGCGGCACGCACGATGGCACGGAGTTCTGGGGCCAGTCGTTCGTGGCGAACCCGTATGGCGAAGTGGTCGCCCGCGCGTCGGTGGGCGACGAGGAGATCCTGATGCACGATCTGGATTTCCAGCAGGTGGAGGATTTCCGCCGGATCTGGCCGTTTTTCCGCGACCGCCGGGTGGATGCCTACGGCGACCTGACGAAGCGCTGGCGGGGGTGAAGGGGGGCAGTCAGGGGATGCCGATCACTCGGATTCGGTAAGAGGAATCACTGATTAAGACGGATTTTTACGGATTTCACTGAAAGAGGATGAAGGCTGGACGATGCGCTTGCATTTGGCCTTTGGGTGGATGCGTGAGTTCTAACTGAGGAGCGGCATGCGGTCCTGGCAGTCGGCGGTGATGCGCGGCGGGATGCCGGCCTGGCGGGCGAAGTCGGGCCAGTGGGCGATGGTGTCGAGGATGGCGTCGATGGTTTGCGGGATGCGGCGGACGCCGTGTTCGTCGCCGAGGCGGATGAGGTCGTCGCGGGTGATGGCGCGCATTTTCCCCTGCACGGCACCGGCTCGGATGCCGGCGACGAGCGGGTGGGTGACGAGGGTGAGGTCGTAGGCGGGTGACAGGCGCCAGGTGCCGTCGGGGTCCATGAGGAAGGCGTGGTTGCGGCCGTGGTCGTCGTCGTTTCCGGCGGCGATGTTGAAGACGGCGCGGCGGAAGACCTGCTCGACGTCCGGGTGCTTGCGGGTGAGCTGGCGGGTGAGGTTCATGAGGTCGTGGTAGTCGGTGCCGTCGCGCGGCGGGGTGTGGGTGAGGCCGGAGAAGGTGTGCATGTGGATGCGGCGGCCGCCGGCGGCGCGGTCGAAGCGGCGGCTGAGGAAATGGGCGCGGGTGCCGTCGTGGGAGCTGATGAGGCGGGTCTCGGGGACGTCGATTCCGGCGGCGGCGGCCATGAGGTGATAGGCGTGTTCGACGCGGCACTCGTGGAGTTCCGGGTGGAGTTCGAATTTCAGCAGCCAGGGCGAGAAGGAGTCGTCCGGGGGCTCGGTGGGGCCGATGCGGGTGAAGTCGGCGGTGAAGCTGAGCAGGGCTTTGGGCTGGGCGCCGCCGGGGGTGAGTCCGGAGGGGATGAGGCGGTCGAGGATTTCGCTGCGTTCGCCATCGACGGCGGCTTGGGCGGCGAGGGTCATTTGCTCGATGTCGAGCGTGCGGCGGTCGTCGAGCGAGGTTCGTTCGAGGTGGGGGGAGAAGGTGAGCGCGCCCATTTTACGTTCGCCGCCGCAGGCGAGTTTCTGGAGGCTGGTGACCTGGTTCCAGCGGATGCCGAGTTCGCCGAAGAAGCGGCGCATGAGTCGCTCGCCCCACCAGTCGGGTAGCGCGTCCTCGAAGAGTCCGAAGAGCGGGCCGAAGGCCGGGGTGGGGCTGACGGCCGCGCCGGTGGTGGAGTTTGGCAGGAAGAGCGGGGAGAGTTCGCGGGGGCCGGCGGACCATGCGGGGTCGTATTCGAAGAAGACGCGGCCTTGCGCGGTTTCGTAGAGGCGGCCGACGGCTTGCAGGTGTTCCGGGCCGTCGGGCGCGTAGTGGACCGTGAGTTCCATGAGTGGGCGGGTCAGGATTTCCGGCGGGGCGCGCGCTGGCGTTCGGAGCGTTTGACGGCGTCGATGGATTCGGCTCCGGTGGAGTGGCGGAAGAGGTCGCGGAGTTCGGCATCGACACCGAGCACGGCGGCGATTCGGGCGAGGCGCTGGAGCGATCCCTTGCCTTGGGACTCGAGGAGTTTCAGGGTGGACAGGCTGACGCCGGAGTGTTCGGCGAGTTCCTGCTGGGTGAGCCCGCGCGACAGGCGGATTTGCCGGAGCCGCTGGCCGATGGTTTTGGTGAGTTTACCGGGGGAGTGGAGGTTTATGGATGGAAATTTGTCCATTGGTGGTAAAATATGGATTAATGGCTAAAATAGCAACTGGTAAATTAGTGGGCGAATTGGGGTGATTTGTGGGGGATGGGCGAGGGGGCTTTTGGGGGGCAACGAAGGTGGCTGCATTTTCGGGCGGCGCTGGCATCCCTGCCGGGATGCGATGACTTTGGGGGGCGTGGGGTCCGGGGGTGTCGCTGCGCTCGACCCCCGGCTACTGGCTGTGATCCCTCCGGGATCTTTTTGTGGCGGGACGATTCGGAGGGGCGTTGCGGGCGTTTGTGGAGGGATGAACCGTTGTGAAACGAACACGCTGCCTCTGCCGGACGGTTCGGAGAACCGTCCCTGCCTGGTGACGAATCGATGAAGCAAGGGATGAAGGACGCCTCTGGCATCCCTGCCGGGATGCGATGACTTCGGGGGGGCGGGAATCCGGGGGTGTCGCTGCGCTCGACCCCCGGCTACTGGCTGTGATCCCTCCGGGATCGCATTGGTGGCGGGACGAGTCGGGAGGGGCGTTGCGGGCTTTTGTGGAGGGATGAACCGTGGTGGAACGAACACGCTGCCTCCGCCGGACGGCTCGGAGAAGCGTCCCTGCCCGGTGTGGGTCGGGAGGGGAATTGGGAATTTTGGGGGATGTGTAAACTGTTCTCTTGAACAATGGTTCGGAGTGGCGCAACGTGGGGGCGTGAGTGCGGAAACGGTGGAGATTTTGAAAAAACAACTGCGGGCGAAGTTTCCGCAGGCGCATGCGGCGTGGTCGGATGAGGGGCGGGAGAAGGAGACGGGCGGGATGCGGCTGAGGGAGGCGGAGTTTCCGGCGGGGGAGATCACGGAGTTGGTGCCGGAGGGGGTGGCGTCGGGGATTTCGCTGGTGGTGGCGGGTTTGCTGGGGGACGCGGATGGAACGGACGAGGTGGCGCCGTATCCGGAGTTGGTGCTGGTGGACGGGGCGGATGCGTTTGATCCGGGGTCGTTTGGCGGGGCGGTGTGTTCGAAGTTGCTGTGGGTGCGGTGCAGGTCGGCGCTGGAGATGGTGAAGGCGGCGGATTTGGTGGTGCGGGATGGGAATGTGCCGTTTGTGTTGCTGGATGCGGTGGGGGTGGACCGGCGGGAGCTGCGGGACTTGCCGGCATCGGTGTGGTGGCGGCTGAAGCAGGTGGCGGAGGGGAACGGCTGCCGGTTGGTGGTGATGTCTCCGGTGGCGATGGTGCCGTGCGCGAAGCTGCGGCTGACGGTTTCGGCGGGGTTGGAGTTGGGGGATTTCGAGAGGGAGAGGGGTGAGGTGGTGGCGAGGGTGGAGTTGCGCAGGGGTGGGGTGAGACGTCATGGAATGAGGGGGCATGGGTGAATGGAGCGGGAAATGGCGGGGGTGCGCTGGCGGTGCGCTGGCGGTGCGGCCGTGGCGTGCATCGCTGGCGAATACATGGGCGTTTCATTGGCGGCGGACGTTTCATCGAAACGTCCCTAGTGTGCCCGGCATGGGCATGAACTTAACAATTGAAACGTATTGGACGGACTGAGTGACAGCAACCGTAGTGAAAGGCAAGGTCGCCACCGTGAGGTGAGTGAGCCGAAAGAAGCCCGTAGCGAAGGCACGACCGTAGG
>JAUTCT010000099.1 GCA_030673875.1 Verrucomicrobiota bacterium JB025
GACGGAGCCACCGGCGAATTCTCGGGCTCGATGGTGGTCGCCTATCGACAGCCAAAATGAATCAGGCCGGCGACCGACCCCCGGCCCATCCAACAAGTGGAATACCTCAGGCTCGCTCCAAGTCCGACAGACTGCTAGGAAGCTGATCAACAGACGCCGCACCAGCGGAGAACCAAAAACGGGTCGCCGGTCCAGTAGGGCCGGCGACCTTTTTTCGGCTGAAAAGAATGTGCCACGAAACGCGGCGGGATCAACGAAAGAATCGCATCCCCTGCCCTGCCCTCCCCTGCGCGAGAACGAAGCCACTGGTTGCGCCGAGGGCACCGATTTGCTTGGGCTGGGAGGATCCGGCATCCTCCACCCTGCTTTCAGCGGAATCCGCCACATCAGTCTGAATCAGTGGTTCAAACGGCCCGACCTCGGAGCGGGTTTCCACTGCATGCCGGCCACTACGCCGCAACCCGGCACGGCATCCGTGTCGGGCCCGCGCGGCATCCGTGTTGCGCCGGTGAATCCGGGGGCAGGACGATCAAGTCAGGGTGAGACGCTTGATCAGTTCGGTCGCAGAACCACGGATTCCACTCAAATCACTGATGGCTCTCTGCCTGAGAAGGCATGGTGCTCCGAAGCTCTCGCGAGTAGCGAGTTCTTCACCCTCGAACGTGTTAAAAAATAATGCAATCCGACTCATCAGTCTGAATCTGTGGTTCTTATTGGCGCTTCTTGAGGGCACATCCGGCGACCCAACACCCGCCGCGGCAGAGTTTGGTGCTGTTGATTGGAGCGGCTTCACCGAGGAAAGGTAAGTGCCGCCGTTCCGGGCGCAGCGGCTTCAAATCCAATGCTTCGTTGCTCCTCGGTCGTGAATGGCTATTCACTTCCTCGTCGCGCCTTGCCTTGAATGCTTGCGTCGCCGGACGTCGGGTTGCCGGATGTGCCCATATGCTTTGGTCCAATGCGGAGAAGATCTGATAACTTCGAATATGATTGACTCATCACAAGCGAGCGGCCCACCGTGGGGCCCTTGTGAAGAATCAATTGGGTTCCTTGCTCGTTTTTCAAACCTACTCTCCAGTCATGAAATATTCCCCCGCTTTTGCCGCCTTGTGTGGATTGGTTTTCCAGCCCTGTGTGATGGCTGACATTGTTGTTCCCGGTGCCGATGGAACCGATGGCGCACTGAATATCACTGAGGACACGACGATCGATTTGGCTGCCAGTGGCAGTTACGTGGCGGATGAATGGGCGGTGGTTTTTGCATACAGTTCGGTGGATATCGCGGCGGGCACCACCTTGAGTTTCACCAACCACCCGAGAAAAGCTCCGGTGGTGTGGCTGGTGAATGGAGATGTGACGATTAACGGAACGGTGGTGTTGAGTGGCGGGGACGGAGACTATCCGCCGACGCTGGCGGAGCCGGGACCGGGAGGATTTTCCGGAGGCATGGGGCAGAAGAACGGGACGGTGTTGGCATCTGCGGGATACGGATCCGGTGGCGGTGCTGCCGTGTCTATCGCATATAACTACGCTGGCGGAGTTGGCGGCAGCTATGGGACCCAGGGCGAACAGTTCAATACGACAACGGCAGCCTCAAGAGAACCCTACGGAAACGCTTCGTTGGTCCCATTGATCGGAGGATCGGGCGGCGGCGGTCGCACCGGTGGTGACAACCGGATTGGAGGAGGTGCGGGTGGAGGAGCCATTTTGATTGCCGCAACGGGAACCGTGACGATCGACGGAGCCCTGGTGGCTGATGGAGGAAACAGCAGTTCCGATACTGGCGGTGGAAGCGGTGGTGGAATTCGGATCGTTGCCGATACGATTGCCGGAGGAGGAACGGTTTCGGCAATCGGAGGAAGTTCCCGCTTCGACGGCGGTATGGGGCGCATTCGTTTCGAGCGAGTGAATAATTCGATGACGAGTGTGACCAATCAGGTGATCCCGCCGCCGTCCGTGATCGATCTGTTGCCGAATGACACCGCGCTGGTGTTTCCTCCCAATGACGCACCCACCGCAAAGGTTTTGTCAGTCGGTGGTCAGGTGATTCCGGACGATCCGGCGGCTTCGTTCGGCGCGGAGCCTGCGGATGCGAAGCTGGATGAATCGGCTCTGGATGCCGAGGGAGAAACGCTTGTGGTGATCGAAACCGAAAATGTTTCGGACAACTCGGAGGTGACCTTGTTGCTCCAGCCGCGGATCGCAGGCGTTGGCAGCCCCGGTTCCTACTCGTTCCCGGCGGTCCGGGATGAAACCTATGTCGACCCGACCAAGGACCGGTGGACCGTGGAAGTGCCGGTTTCGATAGGTTACGCCGCCATGCAGGTTCGGGTCGACCGGCAGTGAGCTTGGCTGGACCAAAAACCCGGAACGGACTCATGAAACCTGTGTCGAAATGGCTGGCAGCCACCTTTGCCCTCGCATTTTGCGGGGGACCCGTGGTGGCGTCATCGCTGCTGTTTGACAGCACGGTTTCCCGGAGCGTGACGCTGCAGATGGACCCTCCGGAGGTGGAGGTGTCCGCCATCGTGACCTCGTCGATGGATGACATTAAACCGAGGGCGGAGTGGACAAGCCGGCCGGTCTCGCTGGTGGTCGCTGATGCCGAACCGCCGCCGATGACCGGGTTTGAAGCCGTGCTTTCGGCCAATGGTGACCGGATCGACCTGGATTGGTCCGGATCCGGGGCGTTGGCGACCGGCGACATTGAGTATTACGAGATCTTTTATGACGTGGCGTATTTCATTTCCACATCCGGGCGGGTTGCCGATGTGGTCTTGCCACTTTCCGAGCAGACCTTGACGCTGGAGGGATTGCCTCCGTTTCAGGACCGCTACCTGGTGATTGTGGCGGTGGATGCCTTGGGAAACCGTCAGGTGATGGTGACGCCGACCGGGCTGTATGTGTTGTCCCCCGAGGTCCTCTCGCGCCCTGTGAGTGTGTTCGCGGAGGATTTGGGCAACCTCGCGGATCCGCTGTCGCGGCCGTCGTCATTGGTCGTTTATGATGCGGCACCGCCGCCTCCGGTGCTGGGGGTGATCACCCGGCCGGACCCTCGCGGCACGGTCGTGAATCTCGACTGGTCGGCGTATGAGCGTTTTGCCGTCGGTGATATCGAGGCCTTCGAAGTCTACGTATCGGAGAGTTTGTTTGAGGATGTATCCGGATTGAGTCCGGTGCTGACCCTGAACGCGGAAACCACCGGAACAACGCTGACGTTTCCGGAAATGGATCTGGATCGGTATTTTGCGGTGGTGGCTTTGGACGCGTTTGGAAACAGAGAGCCTCTTGTGACTCCTTCCGGTGCCTATGTGCTGTTTGCGGAGGTGATGTCGCGCCCGGTTTCTTTCCAAGCCGAGAACCTGGCTGGCAATGCCGATACGGGTTCGAGAGCGGCGGATCTGCTGGTTTACGATGACGCACCACCTGCGGCGATCGATGGCGATTTGGCGGACGCCACATCGACCCAAACATTCCGTGGGGTGTCGTTGGATTGGGCGGCTTATGACGCGCTGGCCCAACTGGACATCGACCACTATGACATTTACTATTCGACTTCAGAGTTCGCGGATATCGGGGATGCCGTAAAGATTGGGGTGCTGCCAAGGATCGGACTGGGTGGAACGGCGGCGGAGATCACTCTGCCGGATAGTCTGGGCCTGTATTACGTGGCGGTGGTGCCGGTGGATGGCGGTGGAAACTACCAGTCCGCAGTCGTGCCGAACCTCGCGCAGAGCGCGGTGGGCGGAATCAACGCGCCAACCGGCCTTTCGGTGGCGGTGGATGGACAGGGGCTGTTGTTCTCATGGGACACCCCGCCTCCCGGTGAGCAGTCGTTTCTGGCGAACTACCGCATCTTCCTGCCGGGTGGGCAAGAGGTGGAACTGCCCGCGGAAACCACCAGCTGGCACTCGAATTCCCTGCCCGGCGCGCTGGTCTATCCGTTCGACCTGACAGCCATCAATATTTTTGATGACCCGAGTGATCTGGTCCGTGCACCGGCGCCGGCCGCTGCGCCGAAACTGGCGCGCAAATGCCATGTCATCACGACGGTGGTCGATGCCGGGTGCTCCTATGTGGATGCCAACGGGCAGCAGGCGGAGGTGATGGAAGATGGCGAAGGTGGTGGTTGGCTGGTGTTTGACGATGAACCGGTGATGCCCGTTACCCGCACTTGTCCGGAACAAGGGACGGAGGAACTAGCCAGCTTGACCAGCAAGCGAGCCTACCTGTTGCAAGCGCCGACCTCTGTTGGAAAGGCATACTTCTCCGCTACGAGCGATGACATGACAAACTGGGAGCAGGTTTCCGAACTGGTGCCCGGAGAAGACGCGAATGTAAACTTCCTGATGCCGTTCGACGACCGGGACAAGGCGTTCTTCGTGATCTTTGCCTACTGAAGAATCACTCCACGTCCTGCACCTGTTCGCGGAAGAGTTCCTGACCGGGGAAGTGCTGGAGGGCAAGTCCGGGTGCCCGGCCATGCGGGCCTTGGGTTTGGAGCAGGCCGTTGAACTTGGCGAAGTGGGAATCGAACCGGGTGACTTCCCCGCTGTGGCCGCAACGGTCGGCGAAGAGCGCGAAACCGTTGAGGACCCGTTGAGGACTCGTTCGTCGGCAGGCCCCGGATCAGGACTTTCTGTTAGCATGACATCCCGCCTGTAAACATCCCGGAAGCACCGACACACAAAACAAACCGTTTCCGTGCCCTACTCCTCCTGGATATTCAGCCTGATGAACCCCTTGGGTTTCCCGAGGGTGGGGATTTCGGTGATGACGGATTCAAACGCATCGTCAATGCCCTCGCTTCCGACCTCGACGATTCCCGATTGACTCCAACTCCCTGCCGCCAAATCGTCGCTTCGCTCCACCGCATAGACCAGTGCGCTGTCGGCGGATATCCTTCGTGGATAGCGGTATTTCACCACAGCCCCGCTGAGCTCGATGGCCGGATCCACTCCGGTATCCGCCGGGTTGGCCGGGTCACCTCCCAGCGCGTATTCGCATAGGTTGCTGCGCATGTCGCCGTCGTCGTCATCACCTGCCGCGCCGGTCAGCTTGTGTCGGTGAGCCCAGTTGGAATACCCCAACTTGAACACCCGGCTCAAATGCTTCGCCGACGCAACCAGCGTCGGCAGGTGCATGGGACGGCCCGGATTGAAGAAGGCGTGCACCTCGTCGGTGTAGATCAGCGCCTCTGCCGTTCCGCCAGCCGCGACCAACGCCGTCTCGTAGTTGAGGCTTTGCTCCTTTTCAATGGTGGTATCTTTTGACCCATGCATCAGCAGCGTATCGGGCGGGTTGCTGCGGATGTTGAGCGCGGCGGAATTCGCGGTGTAACTGGGGACATTCTGATCAAAGGCACTGCCACCCCCAAAGCCGTATGGCGAGGTGCGGTTGACAAAATCATACAGCCCGTTGAAGCCGATATAACAGGTGATGCCCGTGTTCTCCTGCGACAGCAGCGCCGAGGCCGGCGTGCCGGCCGATCCGCCGTATAGCCCCATCCGCGTCACATCCAGGTGATACTCATCCGCATGATCGACCACATACTGGATCGCCAAACCAATATCTTCCTTCATCTTCGTGAAGGTGCCCTGGGACGTGCTTTGCCCGCGCCAGGCCACACCGACCACGGCAACGCCCAGCTTGTTGGCGAAATAGTAGCTCATCATTCCGCTCCCCGTCGCGGATTTCTCCCAGCTGCCGCCACCGCCGCCATTCCACCCGCCGCCATGCACCCAGAACATGACCGGGCAGGGTTCGGCCGTGGCCGGGACATCCAGCGTCATCGGCAGAATGTGGGCATCGCCGTTGTCGTGGTAAACCGTCGCCATCGGATCAATCGTGTGCTTGGCAACCGGATAGTTCACCCCGTTGTCGATGATGAACGAAAAGGTTTCCCGGGAGGAGGTAGTGTATTGATCTCCCTCTGTCGACACCACCTTGTCCGTGATTTCGCACATCACCAGATCGCCCGGCGCAAACGGCTCGTCCGGAACAAAGGTGAACTGCCGGTTCCCCTGCGCAGCGGTCCATTGTCCCGACGCACGAACCCAGGAGCCCCCCTGCGGATACCCGTCGAGACCGCCGATTCCCACGATGACGTTGTCGATGCTGTCCGGATCGATCGAGTTGACAAACGTGATCACGATCGGCGTATCGGCCGCCACCTCAGCGCCCTCCTCCGGCTGGAAGTCTTGCAGTATCACCGACCCCGGCTGCACCACCGCGATGTCGTACTTCGCCGATAGTTCGTTCCAGACGGTTTGACGGTTCGCATCGGAAAGCGCGCTGTCGTAGATCCGGATTTCGGCGATGTCACACTCCACCGCCGCGTCGAACCCCAGCGAATCCGGTGAACTGAACATGCCGATGGAAAGGTCCGCAGTGCCCGGAACCATGGCAAAGGGAGTCGTATCGGTCGAGGCCGGCTCATCCAACAGGCTGCTGTAAAGCTCCAGGGTTCCCGTCCCATCTCCATCGTCGGCATAGCGGGAATTGAGCATGACAAAATCATCTTCCACGCCGGCTGAGCCGCCGGAAACCCCATTGGCACCGCCGTTTCCTAACAACGCCCCGTAGGTGCCGTCCGCCTCCGCCCGCAAGGCCCAGCCGTTCGCACCGCTTGTCCCGGTTTGATAGTTTCCAATAAATCCACCGCTACCGGCGGCAAGATCCCCACCCGTTACCCGGCCGACCACAAAAACGGTCAACTCTCCCTGAAGGCTGGAATTCGTGGCGCTGTTTTCGAGGGTAAGCAGATCGTCCACGCCATCGAAGTGGACCAGCAAATGGCCGGGCCACGATTCATAATCCAGCTCCGGCCGTTTTGACCCCTCGGCCTGCACCGCATCCAGGGTCCCGGGCGACGCCAGATTCGTCCAAACCTCAACCCCATTGTCCTCACCCACCCCCTCGGTGGCATCGAACCACACCACGGGTTCCGGAAGCGGCTCGGCGACCACCGTGACGTTGTCGAGCCAGAACCCCTGAGCAGCCGTGGTGTTGCCAACCGTCACGAAACTGATCGCCCCGGCATCGGTGGAACCATTCAGCACCGGCACCGTTTTGGTGTAAACGTTGCCCGCGTGATCCGTCAGGTGAAAGGTCACCTCCGTGCCCGAAAAAACGATCTGCATGTGGGTCATCAGGTCGGGATCATACGCGCTGGTCGCACTGGCAAACCCCGTCACACCCGTCGCGACAGTGGAACTCGCGTTCGCGACCAGTGAAAATGTTCCGCCCAGGGTCCAGTCAAGGTAAGCCGCCGACACCCCAGAACCATTCCACACGTTGACCCTCAATATCTTGTTATTGGCAGACCGCGCATACGTCAGATCAAAATCAAACGTCAAAGCGGAGTTTGCGAAACCAACTGCCGTATCGAATGAATATTTCAACGCATCGTACCGTTGATTGACCCCGGTGCCGCCCTGCTCGAACAGCAGGCCAAAATCGGTGCCCTCCGTGTTGGCAACGAACTGGCGGTTCGCGGAACTGGTGTTGGAATCAGTATACGACCAACTCCCTGCCAGATTTCCCGCTCCTGCGTTCGAGGCATTCAGATCCGTGGCATCAACCGACGCATCCGCCACTGTCGGAGCAAGCAGGACGTCGCTGAATGCCGGGCCGGTTAGAGCGAGGGAAACAACGGCCATCCCCATGATCATTACGTTTTTCATATACTCTCCATGAATCCAGTTACCGGGCAGGACACGGATACGGCACACCCCTGAAGCCCACCCGCATCATGCAGCAATCCATCGGTAAGTCCATCGCGCACAGCGCCCCCCCGCAAACAGGGCGAGCAAGTTAGGGCGAAACGCTTGATCAATTCGGCAGCAGAACCACGGATTCCACCGAAATCACTGATGGCTCTCTGCCTGAGAAGGCATGGTGCTCCGAAGCTCTCGCGAGTTGGGACTTCTTCCCCCTCAAAGGTCTGCAAAAATCAGTCAAATCAGACTCAATCTGTGGTTCTCATTGGCACTTCTTGAGTGAGTGGTTCTCTGACTTGCTCGCCCTGCCCTCCGCAAACTGATCCACGGAAGCCCCCCATCTACGGCGGATCAACTGGCGGAGCGTTCGAGCACATCCAGTCGACCTTGCCTCGTCTGCGCAGCCGGGATCCCGGACTCGGCCGGTCCGCTGCAGGCGATACGAATCCCGCCACAACGACGCCGCCACACAATGCCGAGCCCAGCTCGCCGCAGGGCCAGACCCCGCCCCCATGAACAACCGCAATCCGAATTACAAATGTCTTGATAATTAAATTTTCTTGACTTTTTAGATTAGTGTTCATTCCATCCCAAACAACCCCGAATTCACCCCCATCGTCTGGATTCGAACCGATCCGCCCCCCCCTAGCCATGCCCGCTAAACCCATTCTCCTGAGCACCTTGCTCATCCTGCCAATCGCATCCAGTGCCCAAACCTTGAGTTACTCGGTTTTCGGTTCACCGGATCCGGTTTCCCGACAGGTCCCCGTTTCAGACACCAATCCCGGCGTCATCAGTCTCCCCACCTTTGATTCCTCACTGGGCACCTTGCTGTCGGTCAAGATCACCCTGAAGGGTTGGGAGACCGCGCAGATCGCCATCGAAAACAACACCGACAGCACGGTCACCGCGGAAGCCGACTTGGGAGCCTTGATTCGTCTCGGAGTGGACTACGACGACGATGGAAACCTCGCCGTCAGCGAGCGCACCCTGCTGTTGGCTCTCAGCTACGCCAGCCCCACCACCGTGCTCGCCCCCAGTGACAACGGCGGCGTTTCAAATGGCAGCGGGGATGATTATTACGATTACGGATTGTTTACCGTGCCCTCGGAAACCGACGAAACCCTGCTGACCAGCGATCTATCCAAGTTCGATGGCGATGGCGAGACCACTTGGGACGCCCTCATGACCGCTTCCGGCGGATTCACGATCAGCGGCGCCAGCAACGCCACGGCAACCATCAGCAACTACATGGCATTCGGCTCGGCCCAGGCGACCTACACCTACGAGGCGATTCCCGAACCACGCAGCGCGGCCCTCGGTCTGGCAGGCATGCTCGGCCTGTTGATCCGCCGCCGCCGCTGAGAACATCGGCATCCACTTCCCCATCCACCAACGCCGCCGGCATTCCCGCCACCCGGCGACACGCCGCACGACCTCCGGTGTGACGATTCGACGATTTGCGTTTTTCCGGGCTGGCGGCCGGCTGCTTGATGGCTAGCATCCGTTTCAGCCGCTCTCCGCAGGCTCCGCCCCGCGGCCCGCGCCCCATATCGCCGGATGTCCGCCACCGACCGCATTCCACTGTCATGAAACGCCTCGCCGCCCTCGCATGCCTCGCTCTCGCAGCCTGCGCCCCCACGCCCTCCGATTTCCTCAGCGCGACCCGCGCCGACACCAGCCACCGCATGCTCCGGCTCCCCTTCGAGCATTCCTGGAGAACCGACGATGAAATCCCGCCCGGGAAATACCGATCCATCGTCATCGCACCCGTCACCCTCGCCTATCTCGACTCCTCCCACTGGAAAACCAGCCGCAGCGAATTCATCCCCGACAAGGCAACCTGGGAATCCGAAACCATGGCCCTCGCCAACCGCTGGAACTCCTACCTCAAGGAACAGTTTTCCTCACCCGTCTGCAGCCTCTACCTCAGCGACGACCGCTCCGACCCCAAGGCCGTCATCATCGAAACCGCCATCATCCGCAACACCTTCGCCCGCCCGTTCTCGCCAGCCAGCGTCTCCTTCGAAGCCCGCTTCAAGGATGCCGCCACCGGCAGGATCCTCGGAACCGCCGCCGACACCCGGCGGAAAAACTACTCCCCGGACGACTTCAACCGATCCGCCTTCGCCAACCCCAACGACGACATCTGCGAAGCCTGGGCCATCGAACTCATGGAGGCCACCAACCGCGAACTCTTCCCCGTCGTCTGGCGCCGCTAACACCCGCCGCCCGCCCGGCCCCTCCACCGGCGCCTGCGTGCTTTACACTCCCGGCCACCCCGGAGCATGCTCGTGTTTCCATCAGAAACCCCTCCCCGCCATGCTCAACCCGGACACCCTCAGCCAGTTCGTCGTCAAACCCGGATCCAGGATTGACCTCTCCGATCACATGACCGACTGGCTCGACGACCCGGTGGCCGGCGAACTCGGAAAGGACGCGGTCAAGAAACACACCCGCCAGCTCCTCGAACAAAACCGCAGGCAACTCGATGCCGCCCAGGAACTCCTCTACGCCAGCAACTCCGCCTCCGTCCTCATCATCTTCCAGGCCATGGACGCCGCCGGAAAAGACGGCACCATCCGCCACGTCATGTCCGGCGTGAACCCACAGGGGTGCCAGGTCTTCAGCTTCAAGAAACCCTCCGCCGAGGAACTCGACCACAACTTCCTCTGGCGCCACATGAAGTCGCTGCCCGAACGCGGACGCATCGGCATCTTCAACCGCTCCTACTACGAGGACGTCCTCATCGTCAAAGTCCACCCCGAAATCCTCCCCGCCTACCACCCGAGGAAACCCACCAGACAATTCTGGAAAAACCGCTACGAGGACATCAACAACTTCGAAAAACACCTCAGCCGGTCCGGCACCCTCGTGCTCAAGTTCTTCCTCCACCTCTCCGAACACGAACAGAAAAAACGCTTCCTCAAGCGCCTCACCAACCCGAAAAAACACTGGAAGTTCTCCGCCGCCGACCTCGCCGAACGCGCCCACTGGAAGGACTATCAGAAAGCATACGCCGAGGCCATCACCGCCACCAGCACCCGACACGCCCCCTGGCACATCATCCCCGCCGACCGCAAATACGTCGCCCGCGCCATGGTCGCGGACTTCATCGTCAACGCCATCCGCGGCCTCGACCTCTCCTACCCCGAAATCACCGAGGAACAACTCGCAACCATCGAAGCCGCCCGCAAACAACTCGAGAACGAACCCTGAGCACACCCGCCAAGCACCGCACCATCACCGCTTGTTTGCTCTCCCGCCATCACCATGAAATCCACCAGCCTCGCCCTCGCCCTCGCTCTCGCGGCGGCCATCCCGACCGGCCTCCTGCTGCCATCCTGCGCCAACGGCCCGGTCGCCAACGTCAACGCGGCGAATGCCAGCCGGTCCGACATCGAGTCCCGCTCCCGCAAGGCGCTTGCCGGGCTCTATCAGGACAACACCTCCGCCAGAGCCCTCGGCGCCCGCGCCAGAGCCGTCCTCGTCTTCCCGGAAATCGTCCGCGGTGGATTCGTCTTCAGCGGCCAGGGCGGAAACGGCGCCATGATCCGCGACACCGGGGAAATCAGCGGATACTATCAGAGCTTCGCCGCCTCCTACGGCCTCGAAGCCGGGGTGCAGACCTTCGGCTACGCCCTCTTCTTCATGGATGACTCGTCATTCGCCAACATCGGCCGCACCGGCGGATGGGAACTCGGCACCGCCCCCAACCTCACGGTCATCGACACCGGAACCGCCGGAAACATCAGCAACGCCACCCTCAACAAGGGCACCTACGCCATCTTCTTCGACCAGAAAGGCCTCATGGGCGGCATCAGTGTGCAAGGTTCCAAAATCACCCGCATCCACCCGCAAAACCCCTGATCCGCCGGCAGCACGACCTGCCCCGGCGCACCTCTCCCCAGTCCTCCGTCCCGCGGGAAAACCCGGACCGTCCCACCCGCTTCCCACGGGCGGAACGACTCGCCTCACTCACCGTGAATCCCACGGAGCTCGAGGTCACTTGCCCCAGTGATCGAGCAGCGTCTGCGCCATCACGCTCGGCGTCTCCGCCACCGCGATGCCGCACTCCGCGAGCACCTTCTTCTTCGCCTGCGCCGTGTCCTCCGCACCACCGACGATCGCGCCGGCATGACCCATGCGGCGCCCCGGAGGCGCGGTCGCTCCGGCGATGAACCCGCAGATCGGCTTCTTGCAGTGCTCCTTCGCCCAGCGTGCGGCCTCCACCTCGGCGTTGCCGCCGATTTCGCCGATCATGATGATCGCTTCGGTTTCCGGATCGTCGTTGAACATCTCCAGCACGTCCTTGTGCGTGGTCCCGTTGATCGGATCTCCACCGATCCCCACGCAGGTGCTCTGGCCGTAGCCCAGCTGCGTCAACTGCCAGACGGCCTCGTAAGTCAGCGTGCCGGAGCGCGACACCACGCCCACGTTGCCACGCTTGTGAATGTATCCCGGCGCAATCCCGATCCGGCAGCCGCCATGGCTTTTCTCACCGGTTCCCGGAGTCACGATGCCCGGGCAGTTAGGCCCGACCAGCCGGCTCCTGTTCATCGGCACGTCCTGTTCTGCCAGAATCGCCTTCACCCGCATCATGTCCATCACCGGAATTCCCTCGGTGATGCACACGATCAACTCGATCCCCGCATCCGCGGCCTCCAGAATCGCGTCCGCCGCAAATGCCGGCGGCACGAAAATCGCCGAAGCCGTCGCCCCGGTCTCCTTCACCGCTTCGGATACCGTATCGAAAATCGGCACCTTGTTCTCGAACTTCTGCCCGCCTTTGGAAGGTGTCACCCCGGCCACGATATTCGTCCCGTATTCCATCGAGAGTTTCGTGTGGCGCGCTCCAAAGCTGCCGGTGATGCCCTGAATCAGGACCTTGGTGTTTTCATCAATGAGAATGGCCATGAGATTGATCTACTGAAAATTGGTGGATGGTTGAAATTCGCGACTCAGTTCACGGCGGAAACGATCATCTTGGCTCCGCCGTCCATGCTGTCCGCAGTGGTGATGTCGAGCCCGGATTCGGCGAGCGTCTCGCGCCCGGCTTCGACGTTGTTGCCCTCCAGTCTCACGACCAGCGGCAGGCTCAGCCCCGTTTCCTTCGCCGCGGCCACCACTCCCTCGGCCACCACGTTACAGTCCATGATGCCGCCGAAAATATTGATGAAGATCCCCTTCACATTCGGGTCGCCCAGAATGATCCGGAACGCCGCGGCCACCTGCTCCTTGCTGGCACCGCCACCCACGTCGAGAAAGTTCGCCGGGTCGCCACCGTGGTGTTTGATGATGTCCATCGTCGCCATCGCCAGCCCCGCGCCGTTCACCAGACACGCAATATTGCCATCCAGCCCGATGTAGTTGAGGTCGTGCTCGGATGCCGCCACCTCGCGCGGATCCTCCTCGGCCTTGTCGCGCATCGCCTGAATGTCCGGATGCCGGTAGAGCGCGTTGTCGTCAAAGTTGAACTTCGCATCCAGCGCAAACACGTGATCGCTGAACGTCACCACCACCGGGTTCAGCTCCACCATCGAACAATCACACTCGATGAACAACCGGTAGAGCGAATGCAGCAAACGCCCGAACTGCCGCGCCGTGGTCTTCAGTCCAAGCTCGTGACAAATCTTGCGCACCTGATAGGCCTGCAGGCCCGCCAGCGGATTGACCGGCTCGCGCAGGATCTTCTCCGGCGAACGCTCGGCCACTTCCTCAATGTCCATCCCCCCTTCGGTCGACGCGATGATGATCGGATGCGAAGTCTCGCGGTCCATCAGAACCGCCAGATAGATCTCGCGCCGCACATCCACCGACTCGCCCACCAACACCTTGCGCACCACCCGCCCGGCCTCGCCGGTCTGCTTGGTCACCAGCGTCTCGCCAAGCATCTTCTCCGCCACCTCGCGCGCCGCCTCCGGTGACGACACCAGCTTCACCCCGCCCTGGAAACCACTCTTGAACGTCCCCTTGCCACGACCGCCGGCGTGAATCTGCGCCTTCACCACGAACTTTCCGACAGACAGCCACTTCGCGGCTTCATAGGCCTCTCGGGGGCTCGACGCCACCTTCCCTTTCGGGCACGGGACGCCAAAACGATTGAACAATTCGATTGCCTGGTATTCGTGGATATTCATGTTGTGGGAAATTTCTGATCCGACTCGCGACGGTATAATGACGCTATTCCCCATCCTGCCCGCCGGTCAAGGCATCCTTACCATCAGCAGTCATTGAATCGTCAATCCGCCCGCGGACCTCACACCCGGCCCGTTAGCTCCAACAAGCGCCGCACCCGCTCGCGAAAACCACTCGCTCCCGCCAGCTCCTCCAGCCCGAAATGCATCCGGTAGCGCCAGTAATACGGATGAATCGCCGGCACGTTGATCCGCTCCGCCTCGGGCTCCGGATGCCGCAGTTGCTCGTCCATCCCCAACAGGTCCTGCAGCGGAAACACCGCCCACATCGCCGGAGACCGCAGGTGCTGGTGGATGATCCGCGTCACCGTCTCACCGGACATCTCCCACTCCGGCTCGTGAACACCCAGCAACTGCCGGGCGAAATTCCGCGTAACGTTCCGGTCCTCGCGCCACCACGCCCGCAGCACGGACATGTCGTGCGTGGACGGACTCACCACGCTCATGTAGGGCGCCGCCGCCGGATCGGCGAAATCCACCTCCGACTTCTTCGGCATGCGCTGGATCTCCAGCGAAAGAATCCCGGTCTCCCGCAACACACCAGGCACACAGTCCGGCACCATTCCCAGATCCTCGCCACACAGCAGCATGTCGCTCGCCCCGCGCATCACCGGCAGTTTCTCCAGCGCGCGCGCCTGCCAGAAATCCTCCTGCCGCCGGAAGAAATAATCCACATACAGCGCATCCACCCGTGCCTTCGTCTCGTCGTCCAGCGCGTTGAACGAACGCGTCATGTGAATCGAGCAGCGCGGATGGAACAGCGTCCCGTTCGACCCCTCGACCTCGAAAAACAGCACGTCACTCGCACAGTTCAGCAGGCCGTTGCGGATCCCCGTCCGCCACTCGTCCCCCTCGCATCCCGCGAAACACTCCATGATCTTTTTCTGCGTGGAAACATGCTCCTTCAACTGGAACCCACCGTCCCCGGTATCCACCAGATGATGGTCGCGCACCTCCCATGCCGCGTCGCCGAACCGCTCGAACAACTGCGTCTCGCGGATCCACGGCTTGCAGAACCGCTCGTAGTCGAACTCAATGCCACGCTCGCGGATCTCGTCGATCTTCACCGGAACCGCCGGATCAAACCAACCCATGATCCCCTCGACCTGATCCTCCGGAATCTGCCAAATCCGGAAAAACCCGAGAATGTGGTCGATCCGATAGGCGTCGAAATACCGGCTCAAACGCTCGAAGCGCGCCTTCCACCACGCGTAGCCGTCCTTCGCCATCTCCTCCCAGTTGTAGGTTGGGAATCCCCAGTTCTGCCCCTTGATCGCAAAGGCGTCCGGCGGCGCACCCGCCTGGCAGTCCATCTTGAACAAATGCGGAGCC
Organism: Verrucomicrobiota bacterium JB025; assembly: GCA_030673875.1. GTDB lineage: Bacteria > Verrucomicrobiota > Verrucomicrobiia > Verrucomicrobiales > Akkermansiaceae > Luteolibacter. Next base: position 15,248 of record JAUTCT010000099.1, read on the forward strand.
ACCCACGCGTCCACCGACTCCCGGTCGATCCCGATCGGCAGGTCGCCCTTCAGCGCCACGCCCTTCGCGTGCAGATGCTTCACCACCGCCCCCAACTGCCGGTCCAGCTCCATCTGCAGCCACACGTGATAGAACACCTCGTCGTTTGCAGCGGCCTCCGCCTCCACCCGCTCGCGGTCAAACTCCGCCCACTCGCCCCATTGCGGGAAATCCGCCGTGCCATACTCATCCCGCTTCACGCAAAACACCGCATACGGCAGCACCCACCCGCCATTCTCATCCAGAAACTCCCTGAACGCCGCACCCTTCAGAATCTTCGCCTTGTGCGCGTCATACACCGCCCTGGTCAACTTCAGCTTCGACTCCATCACCGCCTCGTAGTCCACCTCCGGCAACTCGTTGAGCCGCTTCCCATCCGCCGCCAACTCATTCGTGAATGCCGCCGGCATCTTGTAATCAAGATCCGCTATCCGCAAATACAGCGGATGCAGCGCAACCGTCGATATCGCCGAATACGGATACGAATCCGTCCAGTCGTGCGACGACGTCGTATCATTGATCGGCAGAATCTGGATCAACCGGAAACCCGTGTCCGCCGACCAGTCCGCAAGCGGAACCAAATCGGCAAACTCACCCACCCCATGACTCTCCGCCGACCGCAGCGAAAACACCGGAACCGCCACCCCTGCCCCGTGCGGCAGCTGCACCTCGGAACGCCGGTAGCACTCGTCGGTCACGAACGTCATCTGCCGATCGCTCAATGCCCGGGACTCCAGCACCCGGTTCTCACCGTCCTCCAGCCCCACCGTGCACTTCTTCTTCGCGTCAAACAGCCCGTACTTGTACTCGATCCGCCAGTCGTCCGGCAGAAACACCGCCACCTGCCAGACATTCTCGCGCACCTCCACCATCCGCGCCGCCGCATGCCAGCGCCAGTCGCCGATCTCGCTCACCCCGCCTAACAGACAGGGCGTCAGCCCGTCCGGCACCTCCGCCATCTCCAGCTCAAACACATGATTCGCCTTCTCCGGCATCACCAGCTTCGCGAAATCCCTCTTCCCGCCCTTCGACCGCATCGTGAAAACCTTCGTCTCGAACACCCGGTCCGGACTCCCCGCACTACGCCACGAATCCCGCATCAGCGCCGCATCATCCCCCACCGGATCCACCACCGCCCGCCTCGGCGCACCCCACTCGTCCAACACCACACCGTTCCGCCCGTCCCGCAACTGATAGGAATACTGCAGCAGCAGCGGAGCCGTCCCCTCCACCTCGAACTCGCCCTGCCACTGCCCCTCGTTGAGCCACTTCAGCTCCAGCACCTGCCGCATCAGGATGCCCGTTCCATCCGGCCCCACCGCAAGCTTCAGCCACAGCGACTGACCCGAAACCGTGTAGAAATTTACTCGAAATACAATCTTCATGAAATGTGGGGAACCAACTTGCCACCACCCTAATGTCCCACCCATCCAATGCGATGGAAAAATGATCCGAAAACCGCCAAATCCCGATCCCGCACCACCCGCACCCGGCAGCCGAATCACACCGCAATCGCCGTCGGCCCGCGTCCGCAGCAACCACGCACGCACCCGCCCGGCCCGCTCCATCCCAAGAAAAAATAACAGACCATGGATTCGCTTTGCATGCCCTGCTCCTGTGCTCTAAATCCGCCCGCAATGCTCTCTCAGGAACCAATTGAATGGCCGGACCTTATTGAAACCATCATCGATCGACTCGAAAGCGAATCAGCCGAACGTGACCTCACTCGCGAGGAACGCGCGCTGATGGACGTCTACGAAACCGTTCCCGTGCTCGAAAGCGAAGACTGCCTGCACGAGTTCTGGCAGAGCGGAGTCGACCACCAGCGCGTGATCACTTCCTTCGACCTCATCGGCGCCACCACCCTCGTCGACCCACTCAACGCCAGCCGCTGGTGCGCCACCCGCACCCCGGACCGCATCGACTACAGCGCCACCGAAGAAGAATACCTCTCAACCATCGAAGAAGAACTCCCCGAAGGCATGGACGAACTCGTCGACCTCATGCTCGAGTTCATCGAGGAGGAGGAATTGGCCTAGGAGTGTGTCGGACTTAAGTCAGCGACAAATCCGTTTCGTGCTGCCATGCTTCGCGCATGGCCGCCCGGTTCGTCAACATTGACCACGACACCCCGCTTCTCCTTCCACCCGACCTTCGCGACTGGGTGCCCGCCGA
>JAUTCT010000100.1 GCA_030673875.1 Verrucomicrobiota bacterium JB025
ATCATCCCTTGGGAAGTCGCATCAGCATCTGGAGTCGGCAGGTGAATAGAAGCTGGGTTCAACCGCCGGATGCGGAAAACCGCATGTCCGGTGGTGTGGAAGGGTCATGGGGCGCAATCCCCATGACCCCATCCGATCCTCAGTGGGGGATGTGGAACTTGTGGGCGGCGGCGTGTTCGGCTTCGTGGGTGACGGTGGGGAGGGGGACTTTGTGCTGCTCGGCGGCTTTGCGGCAGTCTTCGTATTCGGGGGTGGCGCGGAGCTGGCCGTTGGGGAGTTTGGCGAGCTTGATGGTGATGGGGCCGAATTTGGTTTCGACGGTGTCGAAGGAGCGCTCGAGGGCGTCGCGGCGGGTGTCGGTGCGGCGGATGCCGAGGGTGGTGGTTTCCTCGAAGAGGATTTTTTCGAGGCGGTCGGCGTCGGCGGGTTTGGCGAGGACTTTGACGATTTGGGCGGGGCGGTCCTTTTTCATCTGAGCGGGGATGGAGACGACGTCGAGCGCGCCCTCGGCCATGAGGCGGCGGGTGGCGTGGCCGATGGTTTCGCCGCGGTCGTTGTCGAGGTGGGTTTCGAGCACGGTGATGGTTTCGGATTTCCACGGTCCGCTGGTGGTGCTGTCGCCGAGCATGAGGCGGAGGACGTTGGGGATTTGCAGGTCGCGGGTGCCGGCGCCGTAGCCGATTTCGCGGAGGGTCATGGCGGGGACGGGGCCCCAGGCGTCGGCGAGTTCGGTGAGCAGGGCGGCGCCGGTGGGGGTGACGAATTCGACGTCGATGGGTGAGCCGACGATGGGCGCGCCCTTGAGCAGGCCGAGGGTGGCGGGGGCGGGAAGGGGGATCTGGCCGTGCGCGCCCGTGATGAAGCCGCGGCCGACGGGGAGCGGGGAGACGACGATGCGCTCGATGGCCATGAGTTCGACGCAGCAGAGGACGCCGACGATGTCGACGATGGCATCGACGCCGCCGACTTCGTGGAGGTGGACGGAGTCGACGGTCATGCCGTGGATGGCGGCTTCTTCCTCGCAGATGCGGGTGAAGATGCGGGTGGCGCGTTGTTTGACGCTGGCGGAGACGTCGGATTTTTCGACGACGGCGACGAGGTCCTTGAGGTGGCGTTCGGGTGCGTGGTCGTGGGCGTGGACGTCGACTTTGGTGGCGGTGAAGGCGTTTTTCGGGACGCGGTTGACGTGGAGGTGGAAGTCGTCGAGGTGGAGTTTGGCGAGTTCGGCTTCGAGGGATTCGCGGGGGAGTCCGGCGTCGAGGAAGGCGCCGAGGAGCATGTCGCCGGAGGCGCCGGCGATGCAGTCGAAGTAGGCGGTTTTCATGGGTGGTTTTTATCGAAGGTTGCTGAGGGTGGGAAGTGGGGGAACCACTGATTACACTGATTTTACTGATTGTGGCTTCGCACTGGAAATTGACGGTTCTTTGGCTGCTGGGATTTGAACCGAAGGGAGGGAAGGAGGCGAAGGTTGGTGTGGATGGCTGGTGGGCTCTGATGGAATCTTCGGCGGGCCGGGCCGACCCGTCCTACCGGTTGTGGAGGATGCGGTGGGCGGCGATGGCGGCGCCGAAGCCGTTGTCGATGTTGGTGACGGTGAGGCCGGAGGCGCAGGAGTTGAGCATGCCGAGCAGGGCGGCGAGGCCCTGGAAGGAGGCGCCGTAGCCGACGCTGGTGGGGACGGCGATGACCGGGCAGGCGAGCAGGCCGCCGACGACGGAGGGAAGCGCGCCTTCCATGCCGGCGACGACGATGACGACGGAGGATTGGCGGATTTCGTCGATGCGGTCGTGGAGGCGGTGGATGCCGGCGACGCCGAGGTCGTTGAAGTTGCGGACCGGGTGGCCGAGGAAGCTGAGGGTGGCGGCGGCTTCTCCGGCGACGGGGAGGTCCGAGGTGCCGGCGCAGATGATGGCGACGGAGGGGGTGTTTTCGGCGGGCGCGGGGGTGTCGCCGAGGGAGACGCACCGACTAATGGGGTCGTAGCTGGAGCCGGGGAGGGCGGCGGTGACTTCGTCGGCGCGGTCGGGCTGGAGGCGGGTGCCGAGGGCGCGGCCGTTGGCGGCGGCGAGGCCGCGGAGGTTGTCGATGATTTGCGCGGTGGTTTTGGATTCGCAGAAGACGACTTCGGGGAAGCCCTGGCGGGAGAGGCGGGAGGGGTCGAGGGTGGAGTGGGGCATGAGGGTGTGAATACTTGAACCGCCAAGACGCCAGGGACGCCAAGGTGGAAGAATTATTGATGACTCAGGACTAGTGACGAAATGGGAGTGCGGGTGGACTTTGCCTGAAATGGGCGCGGCGGGCCGCCACGCCCTACCCTTTTGAGTGGACTTCGTTCATGGAGCCGGAGCGGAAGCCCTGGAGGTCGAGGGTGATGTAGGCGAAGCCGGCTTGGCGGATGGCTGTGGTGAGGGGTTCGCGATGTTCGAGGAGTTTGGGGAACTCGGCGGGGTCGATTTCGATGCGGGCGACCTGGTCGTGGTCGCGGACGCGGCATTGGGTGAAGCCGGCGGCCTTGAGGGCGGCTTCGGCTTTGTCGATGCGCTGGAGTTTTTCGAGGGTGACGGAGGATCCGTAGGGGACGCGGGACGAGAGGCAGGCGGCGGCGGGTTTGTCCCAGACGGCGAGGTTGAGTTCGCGGGCCCAGGCGCGGATTTCGGGTTTGGTCATGCCGGCTTCGGCGAGTGGGGAGCGGACGCCGTGGTCGCGTGCGGCTTTGCGGCCGGGGCGGAAGTCGCCGGAGTCGTCGGCGTTGGTGCCATCGACGACGACGGCGATGTTTTCGCTGCGTGCGAGGTCGGCGAAGGTTGAGTAGGCGACGGTTTTGCAGTGGAAGCAGCGGGTGGTGTCGTTTTTGGCGTATTCCGGGTTGTCGAGTTCGTTGGTGGGGACTTCGATGTGGCGGATGCCGGCGGCTTTGGCGGCGGCGCGGGCGTCATCGAGTTCGCCGGATGCGAGGGAGGGTGAGACGGCGGTGGCGGCGACGGCGTTTTCGCCGAGGGCGCGGGCGGCGACGGCGGCGAGCAGGATGCTGTCGACACCGCCGGAGCAGGCGACGAGCACGGAGCCGCAGGAGTAGAGGATGTCTTCGACGCGTTTGCGGCGCTGGTGGGTGACGGTTTCGGAATCCATGTTCAAGTGGGGCGAACCTACACGGATTTTCCGGGTTGTCAGAAGGGAAATTCCTCCTCGATTTTGCGCACGGTGTTTTGGTCGCCGAGTTCGGGGAGTTTGGCTTTTTGGTGGGTGGTGTGGCCGACGACGATGATGGCTTTGTCGGGGCGGACGGGGCAGATGAATTCGCAGCCGCCGCAGCCGACGCAGAGGTCGGGGTCGACTTCGGGGATGGTGAGGCCGTTTTTCCACGGGACCATGTGGACGGCTCCGGTGGGGCAGTGTTCGGCGCAGGCGCCGCAGGAGGTGCCTTCGGTTTTGACGACGCAGCGGGAGCGGAAGAGCTGGGCGACGCCGGTCTGGACGTGCTGGCGGTCTTCGATGGTGAGGGGCTGGATGGCGCCGGTGGGGCAGACGTCGGAGCAGTTCGAGCAGTTGAATGAGCAGAACGAGACTTCGAAGTCCTGATAGGGTTGGAGGAAGCCGGCGAGGCCGTGTTTGGTGATCGACGGTCGGAGGACTTGTTCGGGGCAGTTGGCGACGCAGAGCTGGCAGGCGGTGCAGTGGGACTGGAAGTGCCGGAGGGATTTGGCGCCGGGCGGGAGCGACGGGGTTTTGTTGAATTGGGTGAGGCGGTTGGGGCCGGAGCAGGAGTATTTGGGGTCGTGACCGTTGCCGTGGCCGTTGCCGTGTCCCTGAGCTTGTCCTCCGCCGATTCCCTGGCCGCTGGCGTTTCCTCTTCCTTTGCCGTTACCGGGTCCGTTGCCTTGGTGTTTTTCCGCGAGGGCGGCGGCGGGGATGGCGAGCGAGGCTCCGAGTATGGCGCGGCGGGGGAGTGGCTTCGCCAAGGGATCGTGGATAGAGGATTGGAGATGGGGGATGGGCTCTGACGTTGGGGCGGACTGAAGTCCGCGGTCCAATTTGCCTGTGGTGAGGTGGATGCCGTTGCGTTTGCAGGAGGTGACGCAGTTGAGGCACATGATGCAGCGGGAGTGGTCGATGCGGTGGTTTTTGAAGTCGATGCACTGGGCGGGGCAGGTGCGTTCGCAGAGGGAGCAGGCGACGCATTGGGAGGAGGAGATGTGGAGGCGGAAGAGGGAGAATTTGGAGAAGAAGCCGAGGATGGCGCCGACGGGGCAGGCGGTGTTGCACCAGAGGCGGCCGCGGAAGATGGCGGTGATGACGATGAGGGCGAGCAGGCCGAGGGCGACGCCGGCGGTGGCCCAGGCGACGGGGGAGAAATCGTAGGGCTGGGTGAGGCCGGTTTGGGAGATGAGTTGGTTGGTCCAGCCGGCGAGGGGGCGGATGGTGGCGGTGACGATTTTCCCGAAGATGGAGTAGGGGTCGAGCAGACCGAGGGGGACGGCGGTGCCGAGGGCGAGGCCGACGGTGCAGATGGCGACGGCGGCGATGCGGATGGTGGTTTTGCCGGGTTTGTAGGGGAGTTTGCGGTTTCTGCCGGTGCGGCCGGCGAGCCAGGCGGATAGGTCCATGAGGATGCCGAGCGGGCAGAGCATGGAGCAGTAGACGCGGCCTACGAGGAGGGTGAGGGCGAGCACGGCGAGGCAACCGAGCGAGAGCCAGCCGATGCCCTGGGTGAGGCTGAGGAGGGAGGGGGTGAACTGGAACCAGAGGCCGATGCGGGCGGCGGGGGCGGAGATCCAGTCCGGGACATCGGCGAAGGCGAGGGTGCAGAAGGCGAGGACGAGGGCTCCGACGGCGATGCGGAGCCGACGGTAGGAATGAGCTGACATGGAAGGGTGGTGTGAAGGGTGAAGGTGGGGAACCTCGGGGGGAGGAGGTGGGTTCCGGGATGGCTCGGGATGGAGGCGGGTGATTGGTGGCGGCTATCTAACAGAAATTCGGTTTGGTGGGGTGACGGGAGGGTCGGTGGAATGGTTGGGGCGGCCGGGGTGGCCGGGGCGGTCGGGAGGAGGGGCGCGGCTAGAGGGTGACGCGTTTGATTTTGACTTTGGAGAGGTCGGACTGGCCGGCGCCCATTTGGTTGGCGATGCCGATGTAGCCGACTTTTTCCTGGGCGAGGCCGAAGAGTTTGGCGGCGGCGGCGTCGAGCGCGACCATGTCGGTGCCGATCATTTGGTATTTGGTGAGTTCGCCGTCTTCGGGTGCGCGGCCCTGGGGGCCGTTTTTGCGGAGGATGCGGTAGGCGTCGATGATGTTGAGGTCGGGTTTTTTCGGCAGGAAGCAGAGGTCTGCGATGCCTTGGTCGAGGCCGTTTTTGTGGAAGAATCGGCGGTCCCAGACGACGCCCATGAGGTTTTTCATGCAGAGCGAGAGTTTGGCTCCGCCGTGGTGTTTGAGGATGGGGACGTTGATGAGGACGTCGCAGTCGAGGAGGTGTTTGTGGACGAGGGCTTTAGTGACGGTTTTGGCGCCTTTGAGTTCGACTTCCCTGTAGTGGCTTTCGAGGTTGGCGGGAGCCATTTCTCCGCCGGCGTCCTTGACGGCCTGTTCGATGCCGGAGTTGGGGTAGGATTTCTGCCAGTTGTGGCAGGTGTGGTCGAAGACGATGACTTTGGCGGCGCCGGCGGCGAGGCAGTCCTTGACGATGGCGCGGACGAGGTCGGGGTTGGTGTTGGCGGGGATTTCCGGTGGTTTGTCCCAGGCGATGTTGGGTTTGACGACGACGGTCTGGCCGGATTTGACGAAGGATTTCATGCCGCCGAGGGCAGCGATGCCGGCGTGATACATGGTATCGGCTTCGCCGTTGCGGACGGCGACCATGTCCCATGGGCCGTCGGGGTCGGGGGTGGTGGCGGCGAAGAGCGGGTTGTTCCAGACGATGGTGGCGGTGGCGGCTGCGGTGGTGCCGAGGAAGTTGCGGCGGGTGAGGTCACTCATGGGAAGAAGGGGTTTTGATCTCTATAAGAATCCTCCGTGAGGGGCGATGGGGCAAGGGGCTGAGGGGATGGGCGGGGTGTATGAGAGGATATGCGGAGTCCGGGTGTGGAGTTCTCAATGACTAAGCACTAATGGCTAAACATGAGTGCGGCCCCGCGATGCGGGGCCGTTGAGGAGGAGCGGACGGGCTCGGGGGCGGACGGCCCGGGGGCTATCGCTGGCTTAGAGTTGGTAGTCGGCGCCGGTGCCGTAGTGTTCGATCATGTAGTCCATGTCCTTGTCGCCGCGGCCGGAGAGGTTGACGAGGATGGTGCGTGGATGGTCGGGGTTTTCCCTGGCGAGGCGCATGGCGTGGGAGACGGCGTGGGCGCTTTCGAGGGCGGGGATGATGCCTTCCTCGCGGGAGAGGATGTAGAAGGCGCGGACGGCATCGTCGTCGGATGCGGTGAGGTATTTGACGCGTTCGGTGTCCTTGAGGTGGCAGTGTTCTGGGCCGACGCCGGGGTAGTCGAGGCCGGAGGCGATGGAGTGGACGGGGCCGGGTTCGCCGTTTTCCTCCTGGAGGAGGTAGCAGCGGAAGCCGTGGATGATGCCTTCTTTGCCGTAGGTCATGGTGGCGGAGTGTTCGCCGAGTTTGGAGCCTTTGCCGTTGGGTTCGACGCCGTGGAGTTCGACGGGGTCGTCGAGGAATCCGGCGAACATTCCCATGGCGTTGGAGCCACCGCCGACGCAGGCGGTGACGATGTCGGGGAGGTTGCCGGTCATTTCGAGGATTTGCTCGCGGGCTTCGATGCCGACGATGTGCTGGAAGTCGCGGACGAGCATGGGGAACGGGTGGGGTCCGACGACGGAGCCGATGCAGTAGATTTGGTCGACGGGATCCTGGACGTAGGCCATGAGGGCGGAGTCGACGGCTTCCTTGAGGGTTTTGAGGCCGTGGGTGGCGGGGATGACGCGGGCGCCGAGGATTTCCATCCGGGCGACGTTGGGCGCTTGTTTGGCGATGTCGACTTCGCCCATGTAGATGTCGCATTCGAGGCCGAAGTAGGCGGCGGCGGTGGCGAGGGCGACGCCGTGCTGGCCGGCGCCGGTTTCTGCGATGAGTTTTTTCTTACCCATGTAGCGGGCGAGGAGGCCTTCGCCCATGCAGTGGTTGAGTTTGTGGGCACCGGTGTGGTTGAGGTCCTCGCGTTTGAGGTAGATTTGTGAGGACCCGAGTTTTTTCGAGAGTCGGGCGGCGTGGTAGGTGGGTGTGGGTCGGCCCTGGAAGTGTTTGCGGATGCGGCGGAGTTCCTCGATGAAGTCGTGTGAGCGGGAGAGGATTTCGTAGGCGGCCTGGATTTCCTTGAGTGGGGCTTCGAGGTCGGGCGGGACGAAGATTCCGCCGTAGTTGCCGAAGAAGCCGTTGGAGTCCGGGGTGCGTTGGGTGGAGGGTTTCGGGTTTGCTGGAACGATGCTCATGGGATTGGGGTTTCAACCATGTCTGGAGGGTGGTGGGCTGGGGGGCAAGTCAGCGCTCGGCGGATGAGAATGGATGCGTAGAAAATGCGAATACTTGATCAGGGGGCGGTCAGGTTGCGGGTTGCCAGCGTTTGGGCGGGGGTTTTGCGGGGTTTTGGTATTCGAGGTATGCGGCGAAGCAGATGAGGATGGTTCCGATGAGTTCGAGGATGTCGCCGAGCGGGAGCTTGGCGGTGGTGTGAGCGGAGAATGAGTCGAACTGCGGGATGGTATTGCCGGCGATGGCGAGGGTGAGAAGGAAGGTGAGTCCGGTGATGAGGACGAGGTGATTCCGGAGGAAGTCGTAGCAGAACCATGCGAGGAAGCCGATGGTTCCGGCGGCGGTGGCGAGCAGTGCGGGCAGGAGCCATCGGGTGAGGCCCTGCAACCGGGACGGGACGTGGGTGGCGGCGATGAGGGCGTGAAACTGTGCGGAGAGGGGGCGGGCGATGTCTGCGAGGTGGTTGGCGCAGAGGAAACCCATGAGGGTGGCGACGCCGATCCAGAGTGCCGGGCTGCCGCGGGTGGTGCCGGGGACGCGGTGCGCCCTGAGCGCGGCGAGCAGGCAGAGTGCGGTGGAGAGTGCGTAGGCGGCGGCGATCTGCCACCCGGAGTGGCCGGATCCTTCCAGGGCGGAAGGCAATTGGAGCGGAGGGAAGGTGTTCATGGGGATGGCGGGGTTTCTAGAGGAGTTTTTCCTCCCAGATGGAGGGGGTGAATCCACTGAGTGCGAGGTCGTTTGTGACGACGAACGGGCGTTTCACGAGGTTGCCGTTGCGGGTGAGGAGGTCGATGGCGTCGGATTCGGTCATGGTCGGGAGGAGGTCCTTGAGTCCGAGTGCGCGGTAGTCGGCACCGGAGGTATTGAAGAGTTTGCGGATGTTGCCACCGTTGTGGGCGAGGGCGGATTTGATTTCGGCGCGGGTGGGTGGGGATTCGCGGATGGGGATGACTTGGTGTTCGAGGTGGTGGCTGTTGATCCACTTGAGGGCATTCCGGCAGGTGCTGCAGTTCTGGTATGCGTAGATGGTGAGCATTTTAGATAGTGCAGGAGAATCGTGGATGCGCAAGTGACGTGATAGAGGGTCCGGGCTGCGTCCGGATTGTGGCGGATGTGACCGGAACCGGGTGTTCGCCGCTTGATTGTCCGGGTGGGTGAGGGGAGGATGGCGGGACGATTTATGAAACAAGCGTTGATTGAGATAATCCGGGCCGAGTTGGGGAGCCGGTTGAAGGTGGTTTCCAAGGCGGCGATGGAGGCGCATGCGGCGGCGACGGATCCGGACAGCAAGGCGGAGGGGAAGTATGACACGAGGAGTCTGGAGGCGTCCTATCTGGCGTCCGGTCAGGCGCGGCAGGTGGAGGAAATGACGGCGGCGGCGCGGGTGTTCGATGTGCTGGAACTGGCTGAGTTCGGGATGGAGGATGCGGTGGATGCTGGAGCGCTGGTGGAGGTGGATTTGGGTGGGGAGAGCGAGTGGTTTTTGCTGGCGCCGGCATCGGGCGGTCTGGTGGTGGAGTTTGAGGGACGGGAGGTGACGCTGCTGACGCCTGAGAGTCCGCTGTATCGGCGGTTGGTGGGCCTGCGGGTGGGGGAGATGGTGGAGAATTTGTTGGTGATGGAGGTTTGTTAGGGGTGGGTGGCTCATTCCAAGGAGGGGGGGATTGAACCGCCAACCGCCGTCGCTTGGAGCTATGGCGCTCAAGAGTTGGGAAGGGCGCCAAGGGATTGAGGGAAGGAGCCGCTGCGCGGGGATTTTGGATTGTGGATTGTGGATTGTGGATTGTGGATTGTGGATGAGCTGGCGCGCTTGGCATGGGCGGGGCGATGGCGGAAGACGGGTGGGCTTTGGCGGGTAGCGCGCTGCGGGCTGGTGGGATCGGCGATCATGTATCGCCGCTCCTGCGGGTGGGCTCTGGGGAAGGCGGACGCCCCGGCGGTGCGTCCCTTCCGTGGAATGGGCGGGAAGACGGATGGGCTGTGGGGAAGACGGGTGCCTGGGCGGGGCGTGCCTGGACCATTGCGGGGCGTTGTGAGGGGGGTGGTTTGGGGTTGAGGGTGGGGTGGGGGAGTGAGAGGTTCGGGGCGTGGATTTATTTTCGAAATCGGGAACGGGTGAGGTGAAGGCGCTGTCGGTGACTCAGTTGCTGCGGCGGATGAAGAATCTACTGGAGATTGAGATCGGCGAGATGTGGGTGGAGGGGGAGGTTTCGAATTTGCGGAAGCAGGGGAGCGGGCATTGGTATTTTTCGCTGAAGGATGCGGATGCGCAGATTTCGTGCGCGATGTTCGGGGCGCGCCGGAGGGAGGGGGCGGAGGCGCTGGCGGATGGGGCGAAGGTGCGGGTGTTTGCGGAGGCGAGTGTGTATGCGGCGCGGGGGCAGCTTCAGATTATCGTGAAGAAGGCGGAGCTGGCGGGGGCGGGGGATTTGCAGGCGAAGTTTGAGGCGCTGAAGCGGAAGCTGGATGCGGAGGGGCTGTTTGATGCGGGGCGGAAGAAGGCGCTGCCGGGGTTTCCGCAGGTGGTGGGGTTGGTGACTTCGGGGACGGGGGCGGCGCTTCAGGATATGCTGAACGTGCTGGGGCGGCGTGCGCCGTGGGTGCAGCCGGTGTTGTTTCCGGTGCGGGTGCAGGGGAAGGGTGCGGAGCGGGAGATCGCGCGGGCGGTGAGGATGATGGGCGAACCGGAGAAGCACGGGTATCCGCGCTGCGATGTGTTGATCGTGGGGCGTGGAGGCGGGTCGATCGAGGATTTGTGGAACTTCAATGAGGAGGTGGTGGCGCGGGCGATCGCGGAGTGTCCGATTCCGGTGGTCTCGGCGGTGGGGCACGAGATTGATTTCACGATTGCGGATTTTGTGGCGGATCTGCGGGCGCCGACGCCGAGTGCGGCGGCGGAGTTGGTGGCGGCGGACGGGGCGGAGCTGCTGGAGCGGTTGGCGGGTTCGCGCCGGCGGATGGCGCGGGTGGTGGAGGAGCGGATGCGGCACGCGCGGACGAGTCTGGACGGGTTGAAACGCGGGGTGCTGCGGCTGGATGGCGAGCGCTTGCTGCGCGAGCGGGTGATGCGGGTGGATGCGGCGGGCGAGCGGATGAGGCAGTCGGTGAGGATGGCGTGGCGCGAGGCGGTTTCCAAGCTGGCGGAGGCGAAGGCCGGGCACCGGGCGCAGCATCCGCTGCGGGTGTTGGAGAGGCAGGCGGAGCTTGTGGAGGGGCTGCGGGAGAAGCTGGCGCGGCGAGGTGCGGAGGCGGTGCGTGAGAAGGGTGACCGGCTGGAGCACCTGCGGGGGATGCTGCGGGCGCTGGGGCCGGAGAGTGCGTTTCAGCGCGGGTTTTCGATCACGATGGATGAGAAGGGCGCGATCGTGAGGTCGGTGGCGGAGTTGAAGCCGGGCGACGTGTTGAAGACGAAGTTTTCCGACGGGGAGGCGGTGAGCCGGGTGGAGGAGTGAGCGGGCGGCCCGGTTTCCTCACTGATAGAACGGGCGGAGCATGAGGTAGCAGACGGGGCCGGTGAGGGCGACGTAGAGCCAGAGCGGGAAGACCCAGCGGGCGAGGCGGCGGTGCGCGGTGAAGCGGTTGGTCCAGCCGGAGATGAAGGTGAAGAGGATGAAGGGGAGGCTGATGGCGGCGAAGATGATGTGGGTGGCCAGCAGGATGAAGTAGACGGTGCGCAGCGGGCCGTCGCCGCCGTAGCGGGTGGGGTCGTTGGTGATGTGGTAGGCGACGTAGGAGAGGAGGAAGAGGACGGAGAGGCCCATGGCGGTGACCATGGTGGCGCGGTGGAGTTTGATTTTGCCGAGTTTGACGAAGGCGAGGGAGATGATGAGGACGACGGCGGCGGCGGCGTTGATGGCGGCGTGGATGGGGGGGAGGAATGCGGTGGACCAGCCTTCCGGGAGCGGGAGGCGGATTTTCTGCATGAAGACGACGAGGACGAGGACGGCGGCGGAGAAGATCCACGCGGCGATGCCGAGTTTGCGGGAGAGTGTTTCCCGCGGTTGGCGGGCGAGCCATTCGGTGCGTTCGTCGGGCATGGCGGTCAGTTGGGTTTTTCGAGTTCCGTGCGGATGCGGTCGGTGAGATCGATTTTGAGTTTGCCGTAGAGTTCGGGGTCGCGCTGGCGGGCTTCTTCCGAGCGGGCGTCGGCGAGGGGCCATTTTCCGACGACGTGGAGGTCGCGGTCGACGAGGAGGAATCCGAGGTCGTGTGCGAAGCGGCCGTTGGTTTCGATGTCGACGGGGTCGGTGCGTTCGCGGATGCCGAAGAATCCGAGTTCGTCTTCGAGGAAGCGGTGGGTTTCGGATTGGTCGCCGGCGTTGAGGAACCACCAGTTCGAGGTATCGGCGCCGAGGGCTTTGGCGTAGTCGGCGAGTTTGGCGGTGTCGTCGTTTTCGGGGTCGACGGAGATGCAGACGATGTGGAAGTCGGGGTGGGATTTGAATTGGTTGTAGAGTTCGCTGAGTTCGGCGCCGTTTCTGACGGCGCACATCGGGCAGATGGCGAAGAATTCGGCGGCGATCCAGACCTTTCCGCGGAGGTCGTGGAGGTTGACGGTTTCGCCGTTCTGGTTGGTTGCGGTGAGGTTGTTTTTGATTTCGAACCAGGACTCGACGTTTTGTTTGCCGGCGTTTGCGACGACCGGCAGTTCGGGTTCGGGGAGTCGGGACCTGAGGAAGAAGGCGGTGCCGAGGATGGCGGCGGAGACGAGGGCGATGCCGGTGTAGAAGAGGGCGATGGTGGAGGACCGTTTCATGGGGTGGTTGCGGATTCGGCGAGCAGGGTGTCGATGGTTTCGGTCAGGATGATTTCGAGTTGTTCGACGTTGGAATTTGCGGTGCCGGTTTTGGTGCCCTGGTTGTCCCAGTTGGCGGCTTGGTCGAAGTCGAATGGCGAGACGTAGGGGGTTCCGCCGTTTTTCTGGGGGATGACGGCGCGGCGGAGGTGGCCTTGTTTGTCGAGGAGGTAGATGGAGGTGTCGAACTGCCATCCGGCATCGGACGGGTGGGGGAAGGTGGTGGCCTTGAGTTCGTTTTTGATGAATTTGTGGAGGGTTTTCGGTTCGTTGGTGGCGAGCCACCACTGGGGGAGTTCGATGGCGAGTTGGCTGGCGATGGATTTGAGATTGGTGGCGGCGTGTTCGGCGGGGAGCGGGTTGACGACGAGGGTGACGAGGGCGAAGTCCGGGTTTGCGGCGTGTTTTTCGCTGAGGCGGTGCATGACCCGGTTGCTGATGCCGGAGGTGGCGGGTGAGGTGGAGTCCAGGACGTTGATGGCGACGACCTTGCCGCGGAGGTCGAAGAGGTCGGCGGTTTGTCCGTCCTGGCGGATGACGCGGAGGTCGCGTTCCTTGGTGATGCGGTGGATGATGGCGGGGCGGGTGTCGTCGACCTTGGTATCGGCGAATTTCTCGTAGGCGGTGAGCACGAGGATGCCGCCGAGGATCATGATGCCGACGAGTGCGAAGGCGGTGCGGCGGAGTCGTTTCGGGTCGCGCTTGGCGGGTTCGAGGTGCTCGGGAGGAGGCATGGGTGGCGCAAGCTAACCGGAACTGTGCGCTTGGCAAGTTGCGGATTCGGCGGATGGAGCGATTTGGCGCCGGCCGGGCGGGTGTTGCGGATGGCGGGGTGTGCGTGGCACGCGGGAGCGGTTCATCCGCAGGTCAGGCGAGCATGTCGCGGGTGACCTGGTAGTAGGCGGCGCAGCGGGGGCACTGGATCGTGATGGCCTGCTTGCCGCCGAAGAGGTCGTCGAGGTGGTCCTTGTAGGAGGCGAGTGCGGGGAGGATGCGCTGGACGTCGCAGCCGCAGTGGAAGCGGAGTCGGCGGGTTTCGAGGACTTTGGTTTGCTCGGTTTCGGTGATTCCGGCGACGGCGTTTTCGTCGAGGGATTCGAGCCATTCGAGGTCGCAGTCCGGCTGTGCGGCGATGAGGGCGAAGTTTTCGTCTTCGAGGCGGAAGGCGCGTCCCGGGCGTTGTTCGGACTGTTCGTAGTAGCGGGTGACCCATGCGATGGGGTCCTTGCCTTCGACGTCGAGGGTGGAGGTTTTGGGTTCCGGGAGTTCGGGAGCGGTGGTTTGGGAGTAGAACAGGTTCCGGTTCGGTTCGCGGACGTCTTCGGTGAAGACGCGGCCGGTGACGAACTCGTTGGTGGATCCGGCGGTGGCGAAGAGGTTCACGCGTGGTGCGCGGAGGTTGACGGTCCAGGCGACGGTTTCCGACCACGGGCGGGCGACGACGTGGAGCGAGAGCATGGCGAGCATGTCCTTGAGCATTTGGTCGAGTTCGCCCGGCGGCTTGAGGCCGTGCTGCATGAGGTGCAGGTAGTAGTCCGTGTAGATGGGGGTGAACTGGCCGCGGACGAGCAGGGCGTTGCGGTGGCGGACGAAGATCGACTCGATCTTCGTGAATTCTTCGGCGGGTTCCATGGGTGTCGGTGGGGCCGCGGACGGGATCCGGGGATGGGTTTTCCGCGGACGGGGTTGTCCGTTTTCCTCAGGCGCCGGGGAGTTCGATGAAGCCTTCGAGTTTGCGGATGCGGGTGGGGTGGCGCATTTTCCGGAGGGCTTTGGCTTCGATCTGGCGGATGCGTTCGCGGGTGACCTGGAACTGGCGGCCGACTTCCTCGAGGGTGCGGGAGTAGCCGTCCTTGAGGCCGAAGCGTTGTTCGAGGACTTCGCGTTCGCGTTCGGTGAGGGTGTCGAGGACGTCCTTGATCTTGTCCTTGAGCATGGCGAAGCCGGCTTCCTCCATCGGGTTGTCGGCGGCCTTGTCTTCGATGAAGTCGCCGAACGAGGTGTCGTCGGAGTCGCCGACGGGTGCCTGGAGCGAGATTGGCTGCTGGGCCATTTTGAGCACGGCGCGGACGCGTTCGACGGGGAGGTGGATTTCCTCGGCGATTTCCTCCGGGGACGGTTCGCGGCCGTATTCCTGGACGAGTTGTTTCTGCACGCGCATCAGTTTGTTGATCGTCTCGATCATGTGGACCGGGATGCGGATGGTGCGGGCCTGGTCGGCGATCGAGCGGGTGATGGCCTGGCGGATCCACCAGGTGGCGTAGGTTGAGAACTTGTAGCCGCGGCGGTATTCGAATTTTTCGACCGCTTTCATGAGGCCCATGTTGCCTTCCTGGATGAGGTCGAGGAACGAGAGTCCGCGGTTGGTGTATTTTTTCGCGATGGAGATGACGAGGCGGAGGTTGGCCTCGACCATTTCGGTTTTCGCTTTGAGGGCTTCCTTGAGCCAGTGTTTGAGGAGTCGGTTGGTTTCCTCGAAGGTTTCGGCGGTGTGCCAGGAGCGTTGCTGGACTTCGCGCATTTTGGTGACGAATTCCTTGTCTTCGGGGTCGGTGGCGAGTTTGCGACCGTATTTCCAGAACATCTGCTGGTATTCGTCGACTTGTTCGCAGAAGTCTTCGACGACCTTTTGTTTGTAGTAGAAGCGGGTGAAGACGCGGTTGAGGGTTTGGAGGTTTTTGTTGAAGTTTTCCTCGAGTTTTTTCTTTCCGCGTGGGCTTTTGGCGGAGAGTTGGCGGAAGATGTTGTCGTTTTCCTGATGGAGGGTGCGGAGTTGGTCGCAGAGTTTGTTGAGGCCCTTCATGTAGCGCTCGCGGGACTCGATTTTTTTATCGAGGATGACGCGGTCGAAGCGTTCTTTGCCCTTATTGAGTTTTTCGGCGAGTTCGAGGTATGAGTCGGCGACGAATCCGAAGAGGTGGAGGTGTTTGGCGACTTCGATTTCGGCGTCTTCGATGCGTTTGGAGATTTCGACCTCTTGTTCGCGGGTGAGCAGGGGGACCTGGCCCATTTGTTTGAGGTACATGCGGACCGGGTCGTCGAGGATATCGAGTTTCTGGTCGGTTTTGAGTTCCTCTTCGCCGTCGCTGTCGTCGTCGCGTTTTTTATCTTTGTAGCGGTCGACTTCGGAGGCGTCGATGATGTCGAACTCCATGTTGCGGAGGCGTTCCATGATCGCCTCGACGTCCTCGGGGTTGACGAGGTCGTTGGGGAGGATGTCGTTGATGTCGTCAAAGGTCAGGTATTCCTGTTCTTTGGCGAGTTTGATGAGTTCGCGGATTTTCTCCTGGATCTCGGGGGTGTCGATGCGGCCCTTTTTGGAAGGGGTGGGGTTGGTGATCGATGAGGGCGCGGATTTGGTTGCGCTGGCATCGGTCTTCTTGGCGGATTTTTTGGCAGCGGATTTTTTGGTGGCTGCTTTGGTTGCCGGGGCTTTTTTCGCCGTGGTTTTTTTTGCTGTTTTCTTCACCGTCGCTTTGGCTGTCCCGCTTTTGGCAGTGGTGGCCTTGGTTTTGGAGGCAGTTTTTTTCGGGGACGGTTTTGAAGCTGACATGGAGACGAGACGCGTGATTGAGAATTTTGGCTACACCTAACCCATTCTATGGGCACGGCGGGAGTCCGCAGGCGGGGCGGAATGAAAATCCGATGTGGTGGCAGGTCAAGTGCATTCTTGTTTTTGCCGAAGATGAGGGAGTTGCAAGGAATTGTTGAAGGTTTTGTGGCGGGGTGGTCTGGTTTTTAGCAGGTTCGGTATTTCGTGTTTCAAATTTGCGGTATTGATGGCTAGCTTGCCGGGCCTTGGCGAGAACCGAAGAAGTGATTCCCCCGAAGAGGCCACCATTTTTCTGGTGGCTTCTGGCGAATGCGTTGGCGTTGTGTTTTGCGGTGACGAGTTGGGTGGTTTGTTTGCATGTGTTCGGGAGTCCGGAGATTCCGAGGAATTACGCGATTTTGAAGAAGCTTGGGCGTTTGCCCGAGTTGGAGGCGCATACGGTGATGGAGGCACCGGATGGCAATTTGTTGGGGCCGCAGATGTTGTATCGGAAGTTTTTCGGGATTGAGGGGGATGATTTGGAGAAGTTGAATTCGCAATTGATCCGGAATTACCTGACGAACTACGAGCAGCCGTTGCTGCTGACCTACATTGAGGGGGACTACCGGATCGAGCAGGTGCGGGCGATGGGTGCGGGCGATTTTCTGCCGGAGGGGATCGCGGTGCGGGCGAGGGCGATGGTGAAGCCGGATGATTTCACCAAGGCGGCGCCGTATCCGGTGGTGATCGAGTATTTGTTTCCGACCAAGGAATCCGGGGCGATGCGGTGGTTTGCCGAGGGTGATCCGCTGAGCGTGAAGAAGAGTCCGAACTGTGCGGCGATCCTGCATTCCGAGAAATTGACGGACGGTGATGAGCCGATGGTGTGCCTGACGGTGATTCCGATAGCGTATGGAAGGTATCGGGTGGGCGAGGGCAAGGGGTTTGAGATAGGACCTCCGGTGGAGGTGCGTCCGGGTGCGAAGTTTCCGGTGTTCTGAGGTCGGGTGGTTGGGGTGACGGGGCGCCGGTCCCGATGTTTGATGGGGGGCGCAGAGGGGGGGGGTGGCGCGGGGTGCAGCGACCGGTTCGGGGGTGTTCGTCGCGGCAGGCATGATGGTGGCGGGGAGGGGGATTTCGGGCAGTGCGGAGGTTCCGGACATCGGTAAAAATAATCCCTTGCAAGTATAAATATATGGCGATATATCGAACTCGAAATTGAGCAAGATGATGAAGATTGAAGCGAAACAACTGCAGCAGGAGATTGAATCGGACAAGCGGGTGACGTTGATTGACGTTCGGACGCCGGTTGAGCATCGGGAGATGCATATTGATGGATCGGAGTTGGTTCCGCTGAATGGCATGGATGCGGAGGAGGTGAAGCGGTTGGTCGGCAATTCCGACCGTTGTGTGATTGTCTGTCAGAGTGGCAAGCGGGCGGAGAAGGCCTATGAGAAGCTGTTGGCGGCGGGGTGTGAGAATCTGGTGATTCTGGATGGTGGGGTGAATTCGTGGCATGCCAGCGGTCTGCCGTTGAACCGGACGGAGCGCAAGGTGCTGCCGTTGATGCGGCAGGTTCAGTTGTGTGTGGGGTCGATGTGTTTTCTGGGGGCGGTTCTGGCGCTGACGGTTGACGTTAGGTTTGCGATCATCCCGGCGTTTTTCGGTGCGGGCCTGACGATGGCGGGTGCGACGGGTTGGTGTGGTCTGGCGATTTTTCTTTCGAAGATGCCATGGAACCAGGAGCAGTGTGGGGGTGGTGAAGTGAAGTCCTGCTCGGTTTCCTAGGAGGGGCCGGAGAAGCGATGAAGCGTTGTCTTTTTGCGATTGCTGCCGGGTTTCTGGTGGTGGCGGCTGATGCCGAGGAGGGTGGCGTGGAGTCTCCGTCCGTGGAGTCGCCGGTAGCGGCGGAGGATCCGGTGGTGGTGGCGAAGGCAGCGGCGGCGGAGGCTTTCGGAAAGCTTTCGGCGGTGTTGTCTGCGGAGATTTCCGGCAAGGGGGTGGCGGCGGCGATTGCGGTGTGTTCGGAGAAGGCGCCGGAGATTCTGGCGGAGATTTCGCGGGAGAAGGGTGTGGTGATGGCGCGAGCGAGTGAGCGGAACCGGAACCCGGGGAACCATGCGGGGACGGAAGACCGGAAGGCTCTGGCGGATTTTCTGGCGAGCCTGGAGGAGGGAAAGCCGGCGGCCGCGCAGGTGGAACGGCAGGCTGACGGGGCGGCGGTGGTCCGGCTGCCGATCGTCATCAACAGCGAGCTTTGTTTGAAGTGCCACGGGATGGTGGATGAGATCGAAGCGGCAACGCTTGCGGCGATCCGCAAGGAGTATCCGGATGATCGTGCGACCGGCTATCAGGCGGGTGATCTGCGGGGGTTGTGGCGGATTTCCATCCCTGCCGGCGGGGCGGGGGAGGCGGAGGATCGGCAGGGTTTGGCGGATTGATCCGGTGGAGGCGCGAGGGCGGGGGTGGAATGGCTGCGCGGAGGAGCGGGCGGCGGGGAAAACCTGAGCGGGGAGGGCTTAAACCTCTTGCGGGATTGGCGACATTTGGGGAAGATGTCCGGAGATGGGTAAGCCGCCGGAAGAGGATGATATTGGATCGGAGGAGTTCGTAAAGGAACTGACGAGCCATCAGACTTCGATGCTGGCGTATGTGAGGTCGTTGGCGCCGGGGCGTTCCGGTGCGCGGGATTTGTTGCAGGAGGTGAATATCACGCTCTGGCAGAAGCGGGATAGTTTTGAGTTGGGGACGAATTTCAAGGCATGGGCGTTCCAGACGATTCGTTATCACATTCTGAACCACCGGCGGCGGCTGGTTTCGCAGGGGTGGCTGGTTTTTGACGATGATTTGATTGAGCGGATGTCGCCGGATTTTGAGATGGAGCCGGACGAGCTTGAGGATCGACATCTGGCGTTGCGGCGATGTTTGCAGCGGCTGCGGCAGAAGGACCGTGAGTTGCTCCACCACCGGTATGCGACGAGTGCGACCCTGCAGGAGTATGCGGACAAGACGCAGCGCAGCACGGGCACGCTGAAGGCGGTGTTGTATAATTTACGGGCGGCGTTGAAGCGCTGCATCGAGAGGCAGCTCAAGGCATCGGCGGATTATTCGGGATGAAGCGCAAGGATCATTATTTGGTGCAGAGGGTGTTGGACGGCGAGGTTTCCCGGGAGGAATTCGATGCATTCCAGCAGCGGCTGCGGGAGGAGCCGGAGCTGGAGAAGTTCTACAAGGAGTATACGCTGGTGCATCACAGCCTGAGCGAGGAGTTTGAGTCTGGCGACGGGCTGGTGGAGCTGGAGGCGCGGGGGATCGGGCGCGGGTGGGTGATGGCGCTGGTCGGGGTGTTGCTGGTGTGCGTGGGTGGGTGGATTTGGTGGCAGGTGTGGTCGGGTGCCGGGGCGGTGGCGCGGGTTGAATTCACGGAGGACTCGGTCTGGCAGGTCGAGGGGGAGGCGCGGACCGCGAGTGACGGGTTTTTGCTCGAGAGCGGGGCGATGGTGAAGCTGGATTACGGCCGGTTGCGGATCGGCCTGAGTGATGGCGGGGTCGCGGTGGCTGATGCTCCGGTGAAGTTTTATGTTCCGTCCGGGCGCGCGATCAAGCTGGAGGACGGGATGTTGTATTTCACGGAGGCTGGCGGGATGACGGTTGTCAGTTCGTCCGGCGAGCGGTTGATGGCGTCCGGCGGGGAGGCGATCCGGGTGATCCGGTCCGACCGGTTGATGCGGATGACCGAGTTGGTCAACATGCCGCCCGGCGAGTTGGGGCAGTTTCGGTCCGTGTTGGAGACGCCATTGGCGAAGGAGAAGATGCGGATAGAGTTCGGGTCGCCGGTGGTGTCATCGAGTCAGATTGACGGGGCGAATTTCGAGGCGTTTTACCCGTTGCCGGAGTCGGTTCCCGGGCCGGGGGACCGTGTGTTGCTGGCGACGCTAGAGGTGGGCCGGAGTGCGTTCGGCGAGTTTCACACGGACGGCTGGGCGGGGGTGAGTCTGTATGACGAGGGCGAGGAGGTATTGTTTTTCGGGGATGCCTTTGGGGCGGAAAAGACGTGGGCGCTGGATTTGAAGCAGGAGAAGCCGGTGATCAAACCGCAGCCCTCGATGAACGACGTGCGGAGCATGACGGTCCGGCTTGAGAGTGCGACGGGTGAGGTGACCCTGCATCCGGGCGGGGTTCCGTTGTCGCCGCCGGTATGCAGCGGGAGGCTTCCGGTGGGGACGAGGTTTGATGAGATCCGGATCGGGGCGTCGGTGGGGGCGGCGATAGCGGTGACCGAGTTGCGGATTCGGGTTGGGGCGGAGTGATTTGGGGCGGAGTGATTTGGGGCATGTGATTTTCCGGTCCTTGCGTCTGCAGCCGGGAGTGTTTAGGAATTCCTCAGCACGTTTCCCATGGCAGCCGAATACACCGAGAAGGACATCAAATCACTGGACTGGCGCGAACACATCCGGTTGCGGCCGGGGATGTATATCGGGAAACTGGGGGACGGGTCGTCACTGGACGACGGGCTTTACATCCTGCTCAAGGAGGCGATCGACAACTCGATCGACGAGCACATCATGGGATACGGGCGGGAAATCCGGGTGAACATCGACGATCAAGGTCGGGTTGAGGTGCGTGACTACGGGCGGGGGATTCCGCTGGGGAAGTTGTTCGACTGTGCGGCGCAGATCAACACGGGTGCGAAGTATGACAGCGAGGCCTTCAAGAAATCGGTGGGGCTCAACGGGGTGGGGATCAAGGCGGTGAACGCGTTGTCGGAGTTTTTCGAGATTCAGGCGTGGCGCGACGGCGAGACCAAGGCGCTGGAGTTTTCCAAGGGCGAGTTGACGGTGGACATGAAACGGCCGCGCAAGGACGACGGTCGCAACGGAACCCGGTTGGCGTTTGAGATCGACCGGACGATTTTTCCGGAGAAGTCGAAGTTTCGCGACCAGTATGTCAACCGGATGTGTCGTTACTACACGTATTTGAATCCGGGGTTGAACGTGTATTTCAACGGCAAGAAGTTCAGGTCGAAGGACGGCTTGCTGGATTTGTTGAGGGAGGAGATGGATTCCGAGGCGCTGTATGATCCGATTCATCTGAGCGACAAGGACATCGAGGTGGCGTTCACGCACGGGTCTGACAGCGGGGAGGAATACTACACGTTCGTCAACGGTCAGAACACGACGCAGGGCGGCACGCATTTGGCGGCGTTTCGGGAGGCGCTGGTGCAGGCGGTCCGGGGGTTTTACAAGAAGCAGTATGATCCGTCGGACATACGGGCGGGGATCGAGGCGGCGGTTTCGATCCGGGTTGTCGAGCCGGTATTCGAGTCGCAGACGAAGACCAAGCTGGGGTCGACGACGATCACGCCGGACGGTGAGACGCTGCGGACGTTCATCGGGAATTTCCTGAAGGTGCATCTGGACAATTACCTGCACAAGCATCCGCAGGTGGCCGAGGCGATTCAGAAGCGGATTCAGGTGGCGGAGCGCGAGCGCAAGGATCTGAAGGGGATTCGCAAGCTGGCCCGTGAGCGTTCGAGGCAGGCGAAGATCCACAACAAGAAGCTGCGTGATTGCCGGATTCATTTTGATACGAAGCACAAGCGTCGGGATGAGAGCACGCTGTTCATCACCGAGGGTGACTCGGCGTCCGGTTCGATCACCAAGAGCCGGGATGTGGAGACGCAGGCGGTGTTTTCGCTGCGCGGCAAGCCGCTCAATAGCTACAGTCTGGCCCGCAAGGTGGTGTATGAGAACGAGGAGTTTGCGTTGTTGCAGGCGGCGCTCAACATCGAGGGCGGAATTGAGGGTTTGAGATACCAACGGGTGGTGATCGCGACGGATGCGGATGTGGACGGCATGCACATTCGCTTGTTGCTGCTGACGTTTTTCCTGCAGTTTTTCCCGGAGTTGATTCGCGACGGGCATTTGTTCATTCTGCAGACGCCGTTGTTCCGGGTGCGGAACAAGAAGGAGACGATTTATTGCTACGACGAAGACGAGCGGCAGAAGGCGCTCAAGAAGCTTGGCAAGAACGCGGAGATCACGCGGTTCAAGGGGCTGGGTGAGATTTCTCCGGACGAATTCGGCTTCATGATCGGTCCCGACATGCGGCTCGATCCGGTGGAGTATGAGGAAGGCAAGGGGGTGAAGGAGTTGTTGGCGTTCTACATGGGGAAAAACACGCCGCATCGTCAGGAGTTCATCATCGAGAATCTGCGTGAGGACGTCGACAAGCAGGTTGAAGTCGCCTGATTCCGGTGTTTGTTTCCGCCGCCGGAATCCGGGCGGGAGCGGGTGGGTCGCGGCCAGCTGAGACGGGTGGGCGGCGAATGAGAAAGTGATTTTACGTTATGAAAGACAGGAAGATTGGAATTGTGGGACTCGGCCGCATGGGTGGCAACATGGCCCGTTGTCTGAAGGACAAGGGCTATCAGATCAGTGTCGTGCATGATGTGCGGCCGGATGTCGCGACGAGCCTTGCGGAGGAAATCGGCGCGACCGCGGCGACGGCGCTTGCGGAAGTGACGGCGCTGTCCGACGTCATTCTGACGGTGGTGACCGATGATGCGGCGATGGATGCGATTTTCCACGGTGAGGACAACTTGTTCAGCGGGGCGGAGGGGCGGTTGTTCATCAACTGTGCGACGTTGACGCCGGAGGTGCACCGGAAGCTCGAGCGGGATGCGGCGGCCGTGGGGGCCGAATGTTTGGAGGCCTGCATGGCATCGAGCATTCCGCAGGCGCGCAATGGCGAGCTTTTCCTGATGATCGGCGGGAAACAGGAGGTTTTCGATGCGACCCGTCCGCTGCTCGACCACCTCAGCAAGGCGCTGCATTACGTGGGGGCCGCGGGCAAGGCGTCCGAGGTCAAGGCGCTCGTCAACATGGTGATGAACATCAACACGGCGGCACTCGCGGAGGGCTTGGGGATCGGGGATGCGCTGGGTCTCGACCTGAAGATGCTGTGTGAGGTGTTTTCCCACACCGGAGCCAATTCGCGGGTGTTGGAAACCGATGCCGAGGACATGATCAACCGCGATCACGAGTGTTATTTTTCGGCGGCCCACGCCGCGAAGGACTCCGGGATTGCGATCGGGCTGGCGAAGGAGCAAGGCATTGAGGCGCCGGTTGCCGAGGCGACGTTGCGGCAGTTCACCCGCCTGACCGAAATGGGCGGGGGCGAACTCGACAAGTCGGGTGTGGCCGAGTTGACCTTTCGCGGACGAGCTCTTTCCTAACCGGACAAATGGATCAGCCGATTTTCAATCCGCAGGGGGAACGCATTGATTACACGTTCCGGTCCGGTGCCGGTGAGGCGGCCGGTGAAGGCTGGCTTGTCTTGCTCGGGCACGGTGTGACGGGGAACAAGGATCGCCCGCTGATTTCGGAGCTTGCCGAGGCCCTGAATGCCGCCGGGTTCGACACGTTGCGGTTCTCGTTTGCAGGCAACGGGGAATCCGGAGGCGACTTCCGCGAGGCGACCATTTCCAAGGAGACCGACGACCTGGCCGCGATCGTCGACGGGGTTTCGGCGGGGTATTCGAAGATCGCCTACATCGGCCACAGCATGGGCGGTGCCGTGGGCGTGCTGCAGGCGGCGCGGGATCCGCGCATCCGCTGTCTGGTGTCGATCGCCGGGATGGTGGATACGAAGACCTTTGCCATGACCGAGTTCGGGGATGTGGAGCCGGATTCGGGGGTGATGTGGGAGGATGACGAGTGCCCGCTTTCCTCGGCCTTCATGACCGACCTTTGCGAGACGGTGGGCAGCGTGGCGCCCCGGGTGGCGGCGGTGCAATGCCCATGGCTGCTGGTGCACGGGACTGCGGACGATGTGGTCCGGCCGGGGGATACCGAAACTGTCAGGTCGCTGCGCGGTGACGCGGTGGACGTGTGTGTGGTGGATGGCGCCGACCACAGTTTCAACGAGCCGCGGCACAGGGCGCTGGTGCTGGCCAGCGTGGTGGAATGGCTTTCAGGGCAGGCGGTCAATGGCTGACGGTCGAGGGGGCGCAAATGACTCTTGATTTCGTCCCGCGGCGTCCTATTTTCCGGGCACTATGAAATTCTCGATCATCTCCCTGCTGTTCATCGGCATCGGTGTTTCCGCGCTCTCATCGTGTCTGCCGCTTGCGGCCGGTGCGGCCGCCGGATACGTGGCTCACGAAGAAGGATACCGGGTGCGCAACCCGATCACCAAAACGGAGGAATGATCCGTTAGGGCGGCCGGCGTTGCGGTGGACAGGCACGCAATGCCGCCGCGCCGTGCGGGCCGTGCGGGCGCTGATAGTCGGGTGGCCGGAGGAGGATTCCGGGGCGGCGAAGTAGCAGGTGGCGGTCGATCGCGGGATGATGCGGCCGGGGTTGGTGCGCGGGGTGGAGATTGACGGGTGTTTTGTTGCTGGTGGTGCGGGGGATTTGGGGATATTTCCGGGCAGTTCCCAGCGTATGGGACATACCATGATGAAGAGTTTGTATCTGATGTGCGCGTTGTTGCTGTGTTCCCTGAGTGCCAATGGAGCGGGGATGAAACCGGACCGCAAGGTGCAGTATAAGGCGGTGGATGGCGTGAAGCTGGAGCTGCATGTTTTCGAGCCGGAGGGCTGGAAGGCGAGTGATGACCGGCCGGCGATCGTGATGTTTTTCGGCGGCGGCTGGCAGTCGGGAAACCCGAAGCAGTTCTACCAGCAGGCGCGGACGTTTGCCGACAAGGGGATGGTGGCGTTTTCCGCGGACTACCGGATCGGCAGCCGGAACAAGACGACGCCGTTCGAGTGTGTGAAGGATGCGAAATCCGCGGTGCGCTGGGTTCGCCAGCACGCGGACGAGCTGGGTGTGGACCCGAAGCGGATTGTGGCATCGGGTGGCTCGGCGGGCGGGCACATCGCCGGATGCACGGGGGTGATCGAAGGATGCGAGGAGAAGGGGGAGAAAACGGAGGTGAGCTCGAAACCGAATCTGATGATCCTTTTCAACCCGGTTCTGGACACGACGAGCAAGGGCTATGGTGCGAAGCGGTTTTCCCCGGAACAGCAGACCGACCTTTCGCTGTGCCACCATGTGGAGCGGGGGATTGTTCCGACGCTGGTTTTTCATGGCGAGGCAGACACGACCGTGCCGTTTGAGAATGCGGAGCGCTTTGCGCGGTTGATGAAGAAGGCCGGCAACGAGTGCGTGCTGGTGCCCTTCCCGGGCAAGGGGCACGGTTTTTTCAACGGGTCGTTTTTCCGCAAGAAGAACGGGGACGAGGACTTTGACAAAACGATGGAGCAGAGCTTCCGGTTTTTGACTGGCCACGGGTTCCTCCCTGTCGCGGCGGCGAAGCACTGAGGGTGGCAATGGAAACGGTCAATGGAGGCGGGCCAGCCGTCTCCGGGACCGGGCGGCAGGGCTGGGTCCGGACGGCGACTGAAAAGTAGCGGCAACGTCCACTTGACGAAAGCAGGCCGGGTTCGCTACGGTCTCCCCCGCGCCACGGGTTCGATTGCGATCCGGGCGCCGGAGATCGCGGAGGTCAACAACGCGGGTGTAGTTCAATGGTAGAACGCAAGCTTCCCAAGCTTGACACGAGGGTTCGATTCCCTTCACCCGCTCTCCCCGCGGCCCTCTTTTTTTGCCGATGCCCGGGCGGGATGCGCCGGATGATGGGGTGACCGGTTGAAATGGCCGGTCCGGTTGTCCGGCAGCTGGTTTTGGCCTGCCGGTTACCGTTTTCCGGCTGCCGTTTTCCTCCTGCAGCTTGCGGGCCGGGTTCCTGAGGCGGTGGGTTGTTTCAGCGTGTCAGGGTGCGGAGGTCGCGGAAGCGTTCGTTGGGACGCGGGGCGTTTTTGATGGCCTCCATGGTGTCCTCGATGAGGGTGGCCCATTTATCGCTTTTTTTGTAATTCTTGAGGCCGTCGCGGAGTTTGTTGAGCTGGGATTTCGCCTGTCCGGCGTTTTGCTTGAGGAGGCGTGCGGCCATCGGCATGCGTGCGTTGCGGCCCCAGCCATTGTCGACGAGCAGGTCGGCGGCGGCGGTGATGCCCTCGTTGAGGCGGAGTTTGACCATCACCTGGGCGCATGCCAGGCGCAGGCGGTTGTTGAACATGACGTTGCCGAGGGGGAATTCGTAGGCGCGGCGGTGGATGGTCGGCAGCAAGGGGATGAGGTCTTTTTCCGGGAAGGAGATGAGGCCCATGGCGATGCGGGATGAGACGACGGAGTCTTCGTCATCGAGGAGTCTGGCGCAGATGCGGAGGGTGAGTTGGCGGTCGGGGATTCCCGTGAGGAGGCTGCCGATTTTCGCTTCGGACGCGCCGAGCGGGAAGTAGTAGTTGGCGAGGTATTGGGTGAAGACGGGGCTTTCGTGCGGGTTTTTATCGAGGTGTTTGAAGATTTCGTGGAGTGCGCGGGGTTTGTTTTTCGATGTCAGGGCGCGCATGGCGGTGATGCGGACGCGGAGGTCGGGGTCTTCGAGCAGGGGGATGCAGGCATCGAAGTCGGAGACGAAATGGAGGCCGGTCATGCGTTCGAGGGGGTTCCCGGATTTGAGGGTGTCCGGGCTGCCGGACGGGTTGCCCGTGCGTTTGAGTTCCTTGATGGCGATGGTGCGGACGACGGGTGACCAGGAGGATGCGGCGAACTGCAGGGTGCTGGGGTCCCTGGCGCCGAGGTAGAAGTAGCCGGCGCCCATGGCTTCCATGATTTCGGTTTTGGAGAACGGCGGGACGCAGGATTTCTCACGGCCGGTGATGCGGAGTTTGCGCTGGGGCAGGGCGAAGTGGAGCAGGTAGGCGCCGGGGCACTTCCATGAGGAATGCGCGCTGTTGCCGCCCTGGCGCGGGTATCCCTGATAGGGGAACTTGTAGTCCGGGTCGCGGGCGAGGTCGTGATACCAGCCGAATTCGGAGAGCCATGCGCCGGTGGCGTCCGGGCCGGCGAGCGAGACTGCGGGGAGCGACCAGAGCATGTTGAAGAAGTTTCCGGTGTGGCCCTGTTCGCGGTCGCGGCCGAAGGCGGCGAGGGCGGTTTGGGTGTAGTAGCGGGCGGCGTGGGAGTCGCCCAGCAGATCGAAGAAGATTGCGGCGGCGGAGTTTTTGCCGTTGTCGTCATGGCCGAACTCGAGGTTCGGTGGGCCGTCGCCGTAGGGGATGGCGCCGAGGCCGACGTGGCGGCGGAAGAACTCGGTGGCGCGCTGGATGCTTTCGTCGAGGCGGTCCACCTTGACGCCGCATTCGCGGGCGAGGACGAGCGAGATGGCGACGGGGAGGCCGACGGCGTTGACCGCGCCGTATCCGCGCAGGCGTTTGCTCTCGGGGTCGACGAAGGCGTGGCCCCAGGTTCCCATGGGGCCCTGGCCGTTGGCGAGGTGGTGGGAAAGCCGGGCGATTTCCTTGAGCACCGAGCGGTCGCCGGTGGCGAGGTAGTATTCGGAGAGGAAGATGTTGGTGAAGGCGAAGGACCAGCAGGGCAGTGACATGCCGGGGTTCAGCGGTTTGGAGACGGTTTTGCGGGCGTAGGCTTTGATGTCGCCGAGGTATTTGGAGTCACCCGAGGCGAGCAGGGCGAGGGCGTTGATGTGGGACGGGATCGAGGGTTCGCCGAGTCCTTGTTTTGCGAGGGCCTGGCAGCCTTCGCGGAGGATGAATGCCGAGCGTTCGCAGTCGTAGGGGGCGGTGGGTGAGAAGGCGGGAATGCGTTGGAGTTCCACGACGACATTCTCTTCCGCGCCGTTGCGGAAGCGGGTGAGCGAGAGTTTGCCATCGGCGGCTTCGGCGGCGGCGATGGCGCGGGCGAAGTTGATGCGGGCGTCGCTGTCGAATTTCCTTCCCTGGACTCCGACGATGACGTCGCCCTTGCGGAAGAGTGATCCGGCGGGGCCTTTGGAGTCGACTTTGGTGATGAGGATCTGGCGGGATTTGCGTGTGGTTCCCTCGGCGCCATCGGCGCTGACCTGGCACCATCCGCGCATGCCGGTGGGGCCGAGCGTCCAGTCGTGGGAGGATCTGGCCGGCAGTTTGTCACCGGCGGTGAAGTCGAGGATGGATCCGGGGACGGGTGGGTCGCCGGCGGCGGATGCGGGGGATGCGAGGGCGCCGGTGAGCGCGAGAACGGCGAATGGGATGGAGCGCGGGAAAATCATGGAGTTGGCGGAGTTTATCGAATGTAAGCGGCGTGTCTTGTTCAATCTGGCGGTGATGGAAAATGCGGAGTGGTTTTGCGAGTCTGTCGATTGTGTTGGTTGGAAACTACGTAAAGTGTGGAAAACGGGTAAAAATAAACGAATTTCGTAGTTTGCGGTTGAGCATTTGGAAGCTTCGTGAAAGCGTGTTTTTTTGCCAAGCAACCCATTCGCGTCAGGTTAAGGCCTGAATGCCTGATTCTATCGGGGAAATCCGCCTTCGCGTGTCCCGCTTGACGTGCCGGACATCAAGCCATTGCTCGAAGATCCCAAGCTCTGCGATATCGACCACTCCGATCAGATA
>JAUTCT010000101.1 GCA_030673875.1 Verrucomicrobiota bacterium JB025
CGCATCAGCATCTGGAGTCGGCAGGTGAATAGAAGCTGGGTTCAACCGCCGGATGCGGAAAACCGCATGTCCGGTGGTGTGGAAGGGTCATGGGGCGCAATCCCCATGACCCCATCCGATCCTGTTGATGAATCGATGAAGTAAGAGATGAAGCAAGCGGTGAAGAACGCCTCTGGCATCCACGCCTCTGGCATCCCTGCCGGGATGCGATGAGCTTCGGGGGGTGCTCGGGAGTTCCGGTCAGCCGGTGCTGGATTCGACTGGGTGGGTCGTGATGATCTGGCGGGGGGATTGTGAAATCCCCATTTGCCTCCCGGCGGGGTCGAATTACCTTCGGCCGATGAAATCCCTGATTTGTCTTTTTTCGTTTGTCCTGACCACGCTGAACCTGCCCGCCGGGGAAGAAGTGAAATACCAGGCCGGTGACATCACGGCCCATGGCTACCTCGCGCTGCCCAAGTCCGCATCCGCCGAAAACAAGGTGCCGGGTGTGGTGGTCGTGCATGAATGGTGGGGCCACAACGCGTATGCGCGGAAGCGTGCGGACATGCTGGCGGATCTGGGGTATGCGGCACTGGCGATCGACATGTATGGTGAGGGGAAACTGGCGGAGCACCCGAAGGATGCGGGAGGGTTCGCGCAGGAAGCGACGGCGAAGCTGGAAACGATGAAGGTGCGTTTCCTTGGCGGGATGAAGTTTCTCCAGCAGCAGGAGGCGGTGAATGACAAGGAGATCGCGGCGATCGGCTACTGCATGGGCGGTAAGATTTGCCTGCAGATGGCGGCGATCAAGCTGCCGGACCTCAAGGGCGTGGCGTCATTTCACGGCGCGCTCAACGTGGATTTTCCGGCGGAAACCAAGAGCCTGGACGCCAAGGTGCTGGTGTGCCACGGGAATGACGACACGTTCATCCCAAAAGAGGTGGTGGACGCTTTCAAAGCGAAGATGAAGGAGCTGGGTGCGGATTTCACCTTTGAGGGGTATGATGGCGCGATCCACAGTTTCACCAATCCGGATGCGACTGAGCTCGGCAAGAAGAACGGCATCCGGGTGGGCTACCACAAGGAAGCCGACGAGAAGTCGTGGAAGGCGCTGCAGGTGTTCTTGAAGAAGTGTTTTGCCGCTTGACGGCGGCGGGTGACGGGGTGCGGGGCGGTTTTTTCGAGCTCCGACCCCGCCACTGCCGGACGTTCCGGAGAAACGTCCCTGCCTGGTTAGAGGCGTTCGGGGGTTGGACGGGCCTGGTTAGAGGCGTTCGATGATGGCGTCGCCCATCGACGAGGTGGTGGCTTTGGTTTCGCCGTCGCGGCCGGTGGCGATGTCGCCGGTGCGGAAGCCGTCGGCGATGGTTTTGGCGACGGCGGCCTCGATGGCATCGGCGGCTTCGGTTTCGCCGAGTGAGAAGCGCAGCAGCATGGCGAGCGAGAGGATCTGGGCGATCGGGTTGGCGATGCCCTGGCCGGCGATGTCCGGGGCGGATCCGCCGGACGGTTCATACATGCCGAAGTAGAGGCCGTTGTCGTTTTGCTGGCCGAGCGAGGCGGACGGCAGCATGCCGAGCGAGCCGGAGATCATGGCCATTTCGTCGGAGAGGATGTCGCCAAACAGGTTCTCGGTGACGAGCACGTCGAACGAGCCGGGGCGGCGGATGAGCTGCATGGCGGCGTTGTCGACATACATGTGGGAGAGTTCGACCTCGGGGAATTCCCTGGCGATTTCGATGGCGGTCTCGCGCCACAGCACGGAGGAGGCGAGCACGTTGGCCTTGTCCACCGAGAGCAGTTGCTTTTTGCGGCCCATGGCGGCGGTGAAGGCGACGCGGAGGATGCGCTCGATCTCGGATTTTTTGTAGATCATGGTGTCGAGGGCGACGGGTTCGCCGTTTTCCTCGTGGCGGCCCTTGGGCGAGCCGAAGTAGACGCCGCCGGTGAGTTCGCGGACGCAGAGCACGTCGAAGCCGTCGGCGATGAGTTCCTGTTTGACGGGTGAGGCGTGGGTGAGGGCGGGCAGGCAGACGCCGGGGCGGAGGTTGGCGAAGAGGCCGAAGTGCTTGCGCAGCGGCAGCAGGGCGCCGCGTTCGGGCTGGATGTCGGGCGGCAGGTTTTCCCATTTCGGGCCGCCGACGGAGCCGAAGAGGATGGCGTCGGCTTGTTCGGATGCGGTGACGGTTGCGGGTGGCAGCGGGTGGCCGGTGGCATCGATGGCGGCGCCGCCGACGAGTTGCTCGGAGCGTGCGGTGGTGAAGCCGAACTTGGATTCGACGACGTCGAGGACGCGGAGTGCTTCGGCCATGACTTCGGGGCCGATGCCGTCGCCGGCGAGGACAGAGATGCTGTGGCTGCGTGACATGGTGTGGAAAATGGAGGGCGCGAGTGGGTTGGGGAAGAATATTTTGGGAGCGGCGGGCGGGTGCGGGGATTGGGGACGGTTCGGGCTTGATTTGGTGGCTTGGGAATTGAGGGTGGTCGGGATGAATTGTTGGGCGCTGGTGGTGATGTTGGTGGTGCTGGGGATGGCGGGGCTGCGCGGCCATCAGGTGGATTCGGTTGAATTCGAGTGGAAGGTGGATGAGGACCGGTGGGTGCTGGAGGGGGAAATGGACATCGCCTACATGCTGCCGGAGACACGGGGGATTCCGGGCGGTCAGCCGCTGAGCCGGAAGGCGGTGATGGCGGCGCCGGCGGAGGAGTTGGCGCGGATCCGGGTGGCGACGGAGAAGACCTTGCGCGGGCTGATGAGCTTGGAGTTTGCCGGCAGGGAGTTGGCGTGGGATGTGGAGTTTCCGGATTTCGAGAAGGTTCCGTTTGAGTTGCCGCGTGAGGATATGGATTGGGCGCTGCTGACGGCGCGGATCGTGATGGAGGCGCGGCCGGAAGCGGGTGAGCTGGTCGTGGAGTGGATGGACGCCGCTGGCGCGGAGTTGATCGTGCTGTTCGACGGGGCGGAGGGTGGGGTGGTGAGCGTGCAGCCGGGCGGGCGCTTGACGCTGTGGAAGGTGGAGGATGCCGGAAACGCGGTGGCGGTGAAGCGGCCGCTGGCAGGGGGGTGGCTTTGGAGCGGGTTCCGGCATGTGGTGCCGCTGGGGCTGGATCACCTGTTGTTCATCGTCGGGCTGTTTCTGCTCGCGCCGCGGTGGAGGCCGTTGTTAGGGCAGTCGCTGACGTTCACGCTGGCGCATTCGATCACGCTGGCGCTGGCGGTTTTCGAGGTGGTGACGGTGAACGGGCGATGGGTCGAGGTGTTCATCGCCTTCAGCATCGCGTTTGTGGGGGTGGAGAACCTGTTTGCGAAGGAGGCGGGAAAGCTGCGCTTCGGTTTGGTTTTCGTGTTCGGGCTGGTGCACGGGCTTGGGTTTGCGAGCGTGCTGGGCGAGAAGCTGGAGCAGGTGCCGAGGGACCTGCTTGTGGTGCCGCTGGTGGGATTCAATGTGGGGGTGGAGCTGGCGCAGGTGTCGGTGCTGGCGGTGGCGTTTTTGCTGGTTTGGCCGCTGAGGAAGCGGGTGGATGAGGTGCGGATCGCGGGTTCGGCGCTGGTTGCGCTGGCCGGGCTCGGGTGGATGGCGGAGCGTTTGTTTTTTTGACGCTGCGGAGGCGGCCGCCGCGTGACGGTGGGCGGGGGCGCTTAGTGGCTCGGCTGTTGGCCGGGGTCGGTCGGTTCGAGGGGCGGAGCTTCGGCGAACATCTCGTGCATGGGGTGGCCGGCGTGGAGGGGGATGAAGTCGTCGTAGGTGACTTTTTCAGCGGGCGGCCAGAACCGGCGCTGCTCGATTTGGCTGACGACCCATGCGGCGCAGGACTGGGCGGCTTCGAGGTCGGCATCGCCGAAGTGTTGCCAGGGAGTGATGTCGACGTGGTTTTCGGTGGATCCGAGGGTGAAGTAGGCGGGGGTGGCGAGCACTCCATCGCGGCGGTGGATGGCGAGGGCGTAGAGCGGGAGCTGGAGGTTGGTCCAGAAGTGGTCGGTGAGTTTTTTCCCGGCGGGGGCGGAGTGGATGGCGGGGCTATCCATGAGGTGACCGGGGATGCGGGTGGAGGCGATGATCCTGCGGCGGTGGTTTTTTTCGACGGATTCGACTTTGCCGGTTTTGTAGTCGATGACGCGAAGTTCGCCGGTGTCCTTGTGTTGGTCGATGCGGTCGATTTTGGCGACGACTTCCGAGTTGCCGATGGGGATGCTGAATTTGTGTTCGACTTCGAGCACGCGCCAGCCGTCGGCGTGGAGGCATGCCTGGGTGCGGGCGAACCAGAGGAGTCGTTTGCGGAGGGATTCGGTCTGGAGGCGGACCGAGAGTGGTGGTGAGTCACCGAACCACTCGGCAACGACGCGGTTGAGTTCCCGGTCGAGCCATGCGTGGACGGCTTCGGTTTTATTGAGTTGGCTGGCTTCGGGGTCCTTGCCCCAGCGTTCGAGCACGTCGTGGGCGACGTTGCCGAAGTCGCGGGCGTTCCATTCGATGCGGTCGGGTTCCGGGACCTGCATGTGGTGTGCGTGTTTCAGGTAGAAACGGAACGGGCAGGCGAGGTAGGCGGAGAACGAGGTGGCGGAGAGGCGTGCCGGGATTTCGGCTGCGGGCGGCTGCCATTTCCAGTCGGCCTGCCAGCGGAGGCGGGCTTCCGGGGGTTCGAGTTCGCGGAAGAGTGATTTCACGCGGGCGGGGAGCTCGGCGCGCGGGCAGTTGAGGAGGAAGCGGGACGGGAGCAGGGCGCTGCCGTCGCCGGCGGTTTTGGCGCAGATGACGTCGCAGCGGCCGGTGGTGCGGCGTGATTCGACGAGGGTGTGATAGAGGAAGGCGTCGCGGGCGGCGCGGCTGTGGGCGGTGCTGAGCCCGAGGAGTTTGGCGGCGTTTTCCCCGAGCCACGGGTCGGCCTTGCTGCGGGCGGGGACGATGCCGTCGTTGATGCCGCAGAGGACGAGGTGGTCGCCGGGTTCGAAGAGGATTTCGAGCCAGCCGAGGACGTCGATGACGCGGTCGTCCGGTGGTTGTGGCACGGGCGCGGGGAGCGAGGCGCGCATGAGGTCGATCCAGAAATGGGCGGGGCGTTTGACGCGGGAGACGAGCGGGATGGCGGACTCGATCCAGGCGAGGATGTCCGCTGCGAGGGGGTCGGATTGGCCGTTGGTCTCGCTGAGGATGGTGGTGAGGCGGCGGAGCGGGCCGGTGAAATCGGTGCGGAGGAGGTCGTTGCGCCAGGATTCGAGGGATTGGATGGCGGCGAGGAGGTTTTCGGCGGCTTGTTTTTCCTCGTCGGAGCGGAAATCGGGGTCGGCCATGCGGCGGCGGAAGTCGTCGGGTGTGTTGATCATCCAGCGGTCGCGGAGGCGGGCGAGGCGGTCGGCTTTTTCGGCGCGGCGGCCGCCGATGAGTTTGCCGGTTTGCGGCAGGGCGAGGAGATCGGCGACGGTGGTGAGCTGGGGATCCGCGAGCCACTTCGACCAGACGCCGAACCAGCGGGGCAGCCCTTGTTCGACGGTGTCCGAGGCGGGGTGAAATGCGGTCCATCCGTGAGCGGTGAGGAGGCGTGCGATGTCGTCGCCGGTGGCGGGATCGGCGGCGCAGAGTGCGACGTCGCTGGACGGGCGGGCGGATTGGCCGATGGTGCGGACGGCTTCGAGTGCGGCTTGGTGGGCGTTGGCGACGAGGCGGATGGAGCCTGCGGAGTCGGCGAGCCACGGGGTGTGGCGTTCCGTCCAGTCGGCGGCGGGCAGTCCGGTTTCGCTGAAGTGGTCGGCGAGGGAGGCGGGTGCGGCGATGAGCGCGGTGACGGGGCCGTGCCAGCTCTCGAGCGTGCGTTCGACGAGTGGCGGCATTTCAGTGATCCCGGCGAGGATGATGTGGGAGGCTTCGGGGAGTTCGATGCCTTTGGCGAGGATGCTGTTGCGGCTGGTGAGTTTCCACGAGCGAAGCGTGCGTTCGAGCCAGGCTTCCAGGGTGGCGAGGGCTTTCCAGCGGTCGGCTTCGATGGATTTCGCGAGGATGCGGGCGGTGTCGGCGAGGGTGAGGCCGTTTTCCTGGAGGGCTTTCCTGAGTGCGGCGAGTTCGTTGGCGAGCCCGTTGATCCAGTCGTGCGAGCCTTCGGCGGGCGGGGGGAGGATGGCTTCGAACTCGGACCAGTCGCGGATGGCGGCGAGGGTTTCGATCCACGCGAGTTGTTCCATCCATGGTTCGGCGGCACGGGAGTCCGCAGTGTGGAGGAGTGCGCCGGGGGTGGTGAATGTCGGGGCGAGGAATCCGCCGGCGGTTTCAGCCATCGCTTCGCGGAGCCTGCGGGCGCTTTGCGAGGTGGGGACGATGACGAGGGCCGAGGGCAGGATTTCCCGGTGCCCGAGCAACCAGTCTGCGGTGGCGGAAAGAAAGGGGCGGTCCCAACCGAGAAACTCACGAGTGAACATCGGGGTGAGCATTGCGTGCTGGATGGCCGCGGGAAATCAAAATAATCCCGCAGGCCGGCGGGATTGCGCGGGTGACGAAATCGTGCGGTTATGAACTTGAAATTCAGGCAGCATATTTTATTATGGGCACTGCCTTCAAACGCGCGGGCATGGCGCCCGCGAGACGTCCCGGATGGCTTAAATTATTGAAAATGTATGACCATGAAATGTCTTGAGAAAATCACCCTTCTGACGCTGACGACCGTAGCTGCGGGATATTTGATCCAGCATGCAGCGCGGAACCGGATGAACCGGATTTACCGGCTTGCGGCGGGTGAGTCACCGTATGAGCGGACGCACCCGAGGCCACGACCTGAAAAGGTGGCGTGATCGTGCGGAAGCGGAGATCAGCTCACAAAAAAAACGGGTGCCGTGACTGGCACCCGTTTTTGTTTCCCGGTTCGGAACCTGAAAGATTATTCTTCGCCCTCGGGGGTTTCAGCGGGAGCGTTGGAGTAGCGCCAGCGGATTTTGTTGCGTTTGGAGGCGGAGCGGAGTTTGCGTTGCTTACGCTCGGTGGGAGTTTCAAATGCACGGCGGCGGCGCATTTCTTCGAGGATTCCCTCGGTGTCGAGTTTGGTCTTGAGGCGTTTCAGGGCCCGGTCAACGGGTTCGCCTTTTTTTAGGATAACTCCACGCATGTGTGATAAATCGGTTGTTTTTGTTGGTTCCGTAGGATGGTCGGGGCGCGGTTGATGCATGGGATTGCTTGATTTGTCAAGAAAGATCAGAGGTTTGATTAGAAAAAACGAAAGGTTGCGGGGTTTGAGGTGCTGGGCTAACCATCCGCTCACTTGTGGCGGGCGGAGGAATGCCCGCTGTGGTGGCCCCGGCGTGAGTCGCCGGATTTCTGCAACACACGCCCATCCGCAACACACACCCATTATCCATGTATCGTATTCCCTTTGACCGGGTGAACTGGACGACCAGTGCATTCTTGATTGGCACGGCACTGATTGCCGTGGTTGGCCTGCCGATTTATCTCATTCACTACGGGGTGGACTGGTTTCAGCTCGGGATGCTGGGGTTTTTCCTGACGGCGACGATGATCAGCATCACCGTGGGCTATCACCGGTTGTTCTCGCATTTGTCGTTCAAGGCGAAGTGGCCGGTGCGCTTGTTTACCCTGGTTTTCGGTGCGTGTGCGTTTGAGAATTCGTGTTTGGACTGGGCGTCGGACCACCGCCGGCACCACAAGCACGTGGATCACGACGGCGATCCGTATGACATTTCCAAGGGGTTCATGTGGGCGCACATCGGCTGGCTGATGTTCAAGCTCAACCCGGAGCCGCCGATGGACAACGTGAACGACCTCCGCAAGGACAAGCTGGTGATGTTCCAGCACCGGTATGTGCACTGGATCGGTTTTTTCGTGGGCTTGGTGCTGCCGTCGGTGCTGGGGTATTGCTGGAATCTCTGGCAGGGGCAGAGCCCGTGGGTGGGTGCGCTGGGTGGCTTCCTGATCGCCGGGGTGGCGCGGATCGTGATCGCGCAGCACTGCACGTTTTTCATCAATTCGCTCTGCCATACGATCGGCCGCCAGCCGTATTCGACCAAGCACAGCGCCCGCGACAGCGCGGTGATGGCGTTTCTGACCTTTGGCGAGGGGTATCACAATTACCACCACGAGTTTCAGCACGACTACCGCAATGGGGTGAAGGCCTGGCAGTGGGATCCTTCGAAATGGACGATCTGGCTGCTTTCCAAGTTGGGGTTGGTCGAGGGGCTGCGCCGCGTGCCGGACAGCAAGATCCTGCTGGCCGAGATGCGTGAGGCGAGGATGCGGGCGGAAAAACAACTGGAGAAACTGCGCCAGCAGGGGCCGGATGTGGCGCAGCGTGCGGAGGTGGCGATCAAGGAGCTGGCCGAGCGGCTGGCGGCAAACTACCACGAGCTGGAGCAGCAGGTGGCCGACCGGGTGCAGGTATCGCGCGAGGGGTTGAGGAATCTGCAGCAGGAAACGCGCAGTGTGATGCGCGAGATCCGGCGGATCAGTTCGCTGGCGACCTCGTGAGGCGGATTTTGGCTCGGGATCGTGGAGAAGACCACCGGGAGCCCGGGTCTTGTCTGGACAGGCGGGACCGGGCTGAGCAAACTTTCCCGGCTCTATGCGAATATCGGACCGTTATATTGGAAAACAGGTGCTGCTGGGCACGCTTTACGCGGTTCTCATTCTCGGCCTCGTTCTGGTTCTAGGCAACCTGTTCAAGAAGATCCAGCCGCTGTTGGTGGAGCAGAAGGCGCCGTTGGAGCTGGTGCTGCGTTTTGTGATCAGCGTGTTGCCGGCGTCGTTGATGTATACGGTGCCGTGGGGGTTTCTGTCGGCGGTGCTGTTGGTCTTCGGCCGGCTTTCCTCGGACCATGAGATCACGAGTTTCCGGGTTGCGGGGGTGAGTCTGGTGCGCTTGGCGGCTCCGGTTTTCGTGATTGCGGCGGGATTGTCCGGGTTCAGCTACTGGCTGAATGTGAATGTGGTGCCGCAGTCGAAGGCGACGATCATTGAGCTGCTGTATGAACAGGCGGCGCGCAACCCGGCGTCGTTGTTGAAGCCGGGAGTGGTGCAGGGGGATTTCCGCGGCAGCGGATCGGACGGCCAGAAGCTTCTGGTCGAGGACCGGCGCGGCGACTGGGTGGAGGGGTTTCATTTCTACCAGGTCCCGGACGAGGGCGGTGTGGGCACCTACATCCACGCCAAGGAGGCGGCGCTCTCCGTGGATGAGGAAAACAGCCAGCTGCGGATCAAGCTGGAGGATGCGTATTTCGAAAACCGCAAGGCGGATGGCACGGTCGAGATGGCATTCGCCGGGCGGGCGGAGCCACTGCTGATCGACCTGAAGAACCCGCGGTCGAGAAAGCTGAAGGCGAGCGCGATGACCAACGCGCAGATCCGCGAGCAACTGCGATCCAACGACGAGATTTCCCCGGGCCGGCGGGTGAAGTTCCAGGCGAAGCTGGTCCAGCGCTACACGTTTTCCCTGGCGTGTCTGGCGTTTGCATTCGTGGCGGTCCCGCTGGGGCTCAACTCGCGGCGCAGGGAGACATCGAGTGGTTTGGTGTTCAGTCTTTTCATCGGCACGGCGTATTTCCTGATCACGATCATGGCCGAGGACGTCTCTGACCCGAAGCTCTCGATTATTCTGTTGTGGGTTCCGAATGTGCTTTGTGTGTTGTTAGGAATATGGTTGTTCCGGAGGGCCCGCTTCAAGTAGACTGCAAGAACCGATGAGTCTCGTCCGCCAGGTGAGGAAGTCCGTTCGGGACGTGAGAAACCATTTCGCCGCAGAGCGTGTGGAGTTCTTCCCGTTCGTGCGGACGGCGAAGCGGTATACGCTGGCGAAATTCCGGGCGGACGGAAGGTCGGCGGCGAACGTGACGCTGCTGGCGATTTCGCAGTCGATTGCGTTTGCGGCGATTGCCGGTCTGCCGGTGGTCTATGGTGTGTTGTGCACGGGCGTGGCGGCTCTGGTGGCGCCGTTTTTCAGTGCCTCGCGGTATACGATTCTGGGGCCGACCAACGCGACGGCGTTCATGTTGTTCAGCTTTTTCGCCTCCAATCCGGATTTGGCCGGGCGGTGGAAGGAACTGGTGCCGCTGCTGGTTCTGATGGTGGGGATGATCGCGTTGTTGGGTGCCTTGCTGCGGGTGGCGGATCTGATGCAGTATGTTTCGCGCAGCGTGCTGGTCGGTTATATTTCGGGTGCGGCGGTGTTGATTCTAACCAACCAGCTGGTCCACGTGCTGGGTCTGGCCGGCAGCATCGACCATGGTGCGGCGGGGTCGTTTGCCGGCCTGCTGGGGGAGCTGGTGAAGCATGTGATGGACACGGACTGGGTTGCGGTTTCGATCGGGGCGGGGACGCTGGTGATTTTTTACGGCCTGAAGATCTGGAAACGGAACTGGCCGGTATTCGCGATCGCGCTGATTCTGGCGTCCGCGGTGTTTGGTTCGCTGATTCGGTTTCACGTTCCGCCGTTCGAGCACGAGGCGACGTTTTCGACGTTTGCGCTCAGTGAGCTGGTTCCGCGGGTGCCGAATCTGTTGCGGGGGGGGATTTTCGATGACATTTCGGCGTTGTTCGGCGTCGCGCTGGCGATTGCGTTTCTGGCCTCGCTGGAGAACACGTTGATGGCGAAAACGCTGGCGTCGAAGTCCGGGGATCACGTGGATGTGAACCAGGACATGTTTTCGGTGGGCATGGCGAATCTGGCGAGTTCGGTGGCCGGCGGGATGCCTGCCTCGGGGTCGCTCACGCGGTCGGCGCTGAATTTCGCGAGCGGTGCGCAAACGCGGTTTGCATCGTTGTTTGCCGGGGTGCTGAGCCTGATCGTGGCGGTGCTGATCGCGGCCTCGGCCGGGTGGGGGCTGCCGTTGATCGACTTTGTGCCGAAGGCGGCTCTGGCGGCGCTGGTGATCGCGCTGTCACTGGGGCTGTTCAACCTGCGCAGCATCCGGATCTGCCTGCGCTCGACGGGTGATGACGCGGCCGTGTTGGTGTTCACGTTTCTCTCGACGCTGCTGGCTCCGCTGCACGTGGCGATCTTCATCGGGGTGGCGATATCGATCACGCTTTTCCTGCGCAAGGTGAGCCGGCCGTATCTGGTGGAATACGAGTTCAACGACGAGGGCGAGCTCCGCGAGATGGGCGAGAAACGGGCGAGGCCGATGCCGGCGATTTCGATCGTTCACGTCGAGGGCGCGCTGTTTTTCGGCGCGGCGGAGTTGTTCCGCACGCAGATTCAGCGGACGGTATCCGACCCGGCGATCAAGGTGATCATCCTGCGCATGAAGAACGCGCGGCATCTGGACGCGACGAGCGTGATGGCGCTGGAGGATCTGGTGAGGTTCATGCGCTCGAGGGGGCTGCATCTGATTGTCTCCGGCGCGACCAAGCAGGTGTACAAGGTGCTGAAGCGCTCGGGGATTCTGGAGACGCTGCAGGAGGGGTGCGACCGCAAGCAGGGGGAGACGAACGTGTTCCTGACAAACCCCAGCAACCCGAACCTGTCGACCCGGGACGCGCTCAAGAGGGCGCAGGAACTTCTCGGGACGAAGAAGGCGGACATCCGGATTTTCTACGATCCTAACAAGGAAAAGAACGAATCATGAAACGAGCGATA
Source organism: Verrucomicrobiota bacterium JB025 (assembly GCA_030673875.1). Lineage (GTDB taxonomy): Bacteria > Verrucomicrobiota > Verrucomicrobiia > Verrucomicrobiales > Akkermansiaceae > Luteolibacter. The sequence continues at coordinate 11,548 of JAUTCT010000101.1, forward strand.
TTTCCCCTTGTCATTCTGGCGTTGATCGCCGGATTCAGCCTTTGGTGGTTTTCTCCGGAGCAGGCGGTGAAGCGGCGGGTGCGGATGCTGCTGAATACGCTGAGCCTGGAGGAAGGCAGCAACAAGAGCGGCCGCAAAATGGGGGTCTATTCGCTGAACGCCGTCTTGTGCGACGAGGTGGAGTTGAGCTCGCCGACGCTGGATGCGGCGAACGGCCGTTTCGACCGGCAGGAGCTGGAGTCGGTTTTCAGCTGGATTTGCGATCTGGCGGAGAGGTCGGAGTTTGAACTGATAGGGTTCGATTCGGTGACGCTGGACGGAGATTCCGCGACGGTGGAGTTCACGGTTGAGGCGGTGGTGGTGATGCCGAACTACCGCCCGGCGGATGGCGTTTACAAGGTGGATTTCGAGCTCGAGAAGAACGATCACGGCTGGCGGATCTGCCGGGCGACGTGGACTGAGGCATGAGCGCGGGGTTTCCCCGATTGCGGAGTTTCGCGGTGGCGCGGATCCGGCGCGGGCCGGTGGTCTGGCGCGGGGAATCTGGTTGATCGGAGTCGGCCGGCGTGCGATGGATGCGGCGTGAAAATCGTTGAATCAGTGGGTGGCTTGCGGTCTCTGGAGAAGTCAGGAAAAACAGTGTTGGTGCCGACCATGGGTGCGCTGCACGCGGGGCACATGAAGCTGATGGAGCTGGCGCGACAGGAGGCCGGTCCGGATGGCACGGTGGTGGTTTCGATTTTCGTGAATCCGATCCAGTTTGACCGCAAGGGGGATCTGGACGGCTATCCGCGAACGATGGAGGAGGACCTTGAAAAGTGCCGCGCATCGGGCGTGGACGTGGTGTTTTCGCCGGATGCCGGAGCGATGTATTTTGCCGACCGTTCGGTGACGGTGACCGAGTCACTGCTTTCCGGCCACCTCTGTGGCGCGGCGCGGCCCGGGCATTTCGACGGGGTCTGCACGGTGGTGCTGAAGCTGTTTCTCGCGACGGGCTGCGACGCGGCGGTGTTTGGTGAAAAGGATTTCCAACAGTTGGCGATCATCCGGCGGATGGTGCGCGATCTGGACGTGCCCGTGGAGATCATCCCGTGCCCGACGAAACGCGAGGACGACGGACTGGCGATGTCATCGCGCAATGCCCGGCTGACGCCGGAGCAGCGGGCGGACGCGCCGAGGATTCACCGGGCGCTGCGCGGCGCGGCGGACTGCGGGCGTGTGGCGGAGATCCTGGATGCGGCCCGCACGGAGATCGAGCTGTCGCCGCATGCGAAGATCGATTATCTCGAGCTGGTGGACGCGGAGACGCTGCAGCCGGTGGCGGATTTGAGCCGTCCGGCGGTGCTGGCGACGGCGGTCTTTTACGGGGATGTCCGGTTGATCGACCATGTCGGGGTCGGGATGCGTGCTTGCGGCATGGATCAGGCGGGCTAGTCTGGTTGCATGAACCTGGACAGCAATTTGGAGCCGGCGGTGGGTGTCATCGGCGGTAGCGGCCTCTATCGGATCGATGGATTCGATGAGATCACGGAGAAGGAAGTCAGCACGCCATACGGTGCTCCGTCGGACAAGGTGGTCATCGGTCGATTGGGCGGGCGCAAGGTGTGTTTCCTGCCGCGCCACGGGGTCGGGCACCGGATTCTGCCGCATGAGATCAATCACAAGGCGAACATCTGGGCGCTGCGGTCGCTGGGGGTGAGGTGGTTGATTTCGGTGACGGCAGTCGGCAGCTTGCGCGAGGAAATGCCGCCGCGCGACATTGTGGTGCCGGACCAGTTGATCGACCGCACGGGCAGCCAGGCGAAGCATACGTTTTTCGGCAGCGGGATCGCCGCGCATGTGGGTTTTGCGGAGCCGTATTGCAATGATTTGCGCAAGACGCTGCTGGTTGCGGCGCAGTCGGTGGAGGCCAAGGTTCACGCAGGCGGCGCGTATGTCTGCATGAACGGACCGGCGTTTTCCACCCGGGCGGAAGCGGAGCTGCACCGGATGGTCGGTGGGTCGGTGATCGGGATGACGAACGGTCCCGAGGCGCGACTGGCGCGTGAGGCGGAGATTTCCGCGGCGGCATTGGCGATGGTGACGGACTACGATTGTTGGAAAGTCGAGGAGGAGCCGGTGGGCGTGGAGACGGTGATCGCCCACATGAAGGCGAATAGCGAACACGCCAGACGAATCGTGCGGAATGCCGTCGAATTGATTCCCGAGACCCCGTCAAGCCCGGCCCAACAGTCGCTGGACGATGCGATCATGACGGCGCGTGAACTGTGGCCGGAGGAAACGGTGGAGAAGCTCCGGCCGATCCTCGGGCGGTTCTGCTGATGCCGGAGGCGTTCACATTGCTTGCCACCCGGACGATCGGGGGCATAGTCTCCGGGTCGTGAAAGTCGGACTGCTCGCCAACCCCCACAAGCCCGGATCCCTGCCCACGCTGCGCGCCTTGTGCGACGCCCTGGAACGGCGCGGAATCAAATGGGTGCTCGACCCGCAGGCCGCGGCACTCGCAGGCGGACCAGGTGTCGCCGCAGAGGATTTTTGCAGGGAAGTGGACGTGGCCGTGGCGCTGGGAGGCGACGGGACGATGCTGCATGCGATGGAGTCGCTGGGGCACTTTGACAAGCCGATCGCCGGGATCAACGTCGGCCGTCTGGGGTTTCTAACGACCTGCACGGACCGCGAGCTTGAGGAGTTCGCCGAGGCGCTGGCGAGTGGCGGCTACTCGACCAGCAAGCGCACCTTGCTGGCGGTTTGTCTTTGCCGTGCCACCGGAGAACAACTGAGGTTCACGGCTCTCAACGAGGTGACGCTCGCGCGGGGGGCGACGGGGCGGCTGGTTTCACTCTGCGCCCGGGTGAACGACGAAATCCTCAATCAATACCGGGCGGACGGGCTGATCGTGGCCACGCCGACCGGGTCGACGGCCTACTCGCTTTCCGCCGGCGGGCCGTTGATTTCTCCGGACGCCGGGGTGTTTCTGATCACGCCGATTTGCCCGCACAGCCTGAGCCAGAGGGCGCTGGTCCTGTCTGACGGATCCGAGATCGAGCTTTCGAGTGACGATGACGACTGCGGTCCGATGTTGTTCACCGTCGACGGTCGGGAAAGCCTGTGGATCAAGCAGGGAGACCGGATCTGCGTGCGGAAGTCGGAGCGCTCGTTTCATTTGCTGAGGCTCGATGGCGGGTCGTTTTACGAAGCGCTGCGGCAGAAACTCGGCTGGCAGGGGGTGTGAGCGGAGCGGGCGGACTGGTGGCGTGCCGGTTGCGGCGCGTGCAGGCTAACAGGCGTTCAGGGTTTCGCTGAGCCTGGCGATGAGTTTTCCACGCAACGGCCGGGCGCGATCGGCGAACCCGCGTTGCTCGGATTCATACTGGCGGCGACCCTCGGGGGTCTCGATGCGGACCGGCGGGCGGTTCCATCCGCTGAGATCGTAGGGGCTGGCGCGCATGTCGAGGTCGCGGAGTTCGACGGAGAGTTCGAAGCAGTCGAGGAGCAGGTCCGAGCCGCACCATGGCTGGGACTTGGCGCACCATTTGTAGAGGTCCATGTTGGCGTGCAGGCAGGCCGGTTGCTCGCAGAGTTCGCGGGTTTCCAGGGTCGGCTGGAACTGGTTGAACGGGCGCGCGGCCGGAGTGAAGAACCGGAACGCGTCGTAGTGCGAGCAGCGGATCGGCAGTGACTCCACGACCCGGTCGATCTCGTTCTGCGGCAGGCGCAGCGGCAGGGTTCCGCCGTGGCGCACATCCTCTGCCTGATAGACCATCGCCCATTCGTGCAGGCCGTGGCAGGCGAAGACCGGGCGGCGGTCGCGGGTGGCTTCCAGCAGGGTGAGGATGCGCTGCAGGCGCACGCGTTCCTTTTCCGTGAGCAGGCCGGGATCGGCGAACCGGGTGGCGTTTTCAGACCGGTAGTGTTTCCGGTAGGGGGCGACAGCCGGGCCGTCCCATTCGAGGGCGGTTCCGATGCCCGGATGCCAGTGTTCGAGATGGGAGAAGGGGAACGAGTAGTATTGGAAGAGGAAATCCGCGATCGGGTGCGGAATGCCGCGGTCGCGCCGCTCGCGTGCCGGCCCGGTGTGGCGGCTCGCACGCGAGAAATGCGCGTCGCGGAGACCCCGCCAATCGGCACGGCAAAGAACGGAAACTGGCGGTGCTTTCGGCATCGGCGCGGAGCGAACCATGAAATTCAAGGAAATGCAAAATTTCCCTTGCACGTAAGCCCGGCACGAACTAACTATGCCGCCCCGCGCCGCAAGGCGCATGGTTCCAATCGCGGGATGGAGCAGCCAGGTAGCTCGTCAGGCTCATAACCTGAAGGTCGTAGGTTCAAATCCTACTCCCGCAACCAATGAAAGCCGTTTAGCCTCAACAGGTTAAACGGCTTTCGCCTTTCTAGGGGTAAGGCGTTGTCGGTGCCTAGTGTAGGCAGCTTGTTGCGTTTTTTGGTTTCAAAGCCTGGGCTGGAGAGCTGGAAGTGCGGACTTAACCGAGGTCATCCAGAAACTCCGATGCCGGGTTGACTGCGGTGATCAGGAGTTGGTCCCGGGCGCGGGTGCAGGCGACGTAGAGGAGGTGGCGCTCGGTGGTGTAGACCTCCTCGAGGTCGGCTTCGTCGGTGATGGATTCGATCCGTTCCTGAAGAGGGATGATTTCGTCGTCGCAGGCCATGACGATGACGGCGCGGAATTCGAGCCCCTTTGCGAGATGCATGGTGCTCAGGGAAATGCGGCCGGACGACGGGCTGCTGGTGTGTTCGAGTTCATTCCATTGAAGTCCGGATGCTTTCATGACTGCCCGAGCCCGGGGCATCTGTGCAGCACTCCTGACGAACAGACCAATCTCCTCCGGGTGGAAATCCTGGCCCAGGAGAGTGTGCAGGTGCTCCGAAACCTTTTCGATCTCCCCGTCTGAGTTTTCGAATATCCGGATATCGGGATTGGGGCCGTTGAAGAGGGATATCGTTCCCTTGCGGGATTCTTCGTTGCCGTCGGTGTCTTTGAGGGTATCGGGAAGGAGTTTGTCGGCCTGCTTGCGGATTTGGTGGCTGGTGCGGTAGTTGACGCGGAGGGTTGAGGATCGGCCGCGGATATCAATGCCCAGGCTCTTCCAGGAGAAGGGTGTTTGGAAGATTCGCTGGCCGATGTCTCCCGCCAGAAAGAGGTTGTTGGTTTGGCTGGAGGCGATGCGGGCAAGGAACCGGAGTTGGGAAACGCCAAGGTCCTGCGCTTCGTCGACGATGATGTGGTCGAAGGAAATCTCCCGCCCGGTGGAGAGCGATTGATAGACGCTCGGCCAGGTTTGCTTTCCGCCCGCCGTCAGCTTCTCCCTGACCAGCGACAATATCCGGAACATGACTTCCCGCTGGTTGGCACCGAGGCGGGTTTTCATTCCGGGGCGGGGCACTGACTTGTAACTTTCCCACTCCATGATCTGCCAGGCGTCGAAGATGTGGTTCCATTCACCACGGACGAGACGTTTGGAGAACTGATGGCCATCGACCTCTTCCAGTGCTTCTTCGATCCACGAGGCGATTTCCTGCGGCTCGGCGATTTGGATGTCGCCGGCGAATTCTTTAGCGAGGGATGGGAGTGACTTGAGCGTGATGCGATTCCGGATTTCCGAGGATGCGCCAACCAAGCGGTCGAGTTTGATCCTGAGGAGGTCGGCGAGTGCGTCTGAGAACGTAGTGAGCAGGATGCGGGATCCCGGGTTCTGGCGTGCGAGGTGGACTGCCCGGTGGAGTGCGACAATGGTCTTTCCGGTGCCTGCCGAACCGCTGACGCGGGCTGGTCCGTTGAAATGGCGTTCGACGATCGCCTTTTGGGAAGGGTGGAGGAAGGTCGTCCATTTTTCCCATGGGTATTCCAGTGCGAGGGAGAGTTCGTCCTCGCCCGTCACGAGCCTGAAACGGCGTTGGGTGTCCGGGTGCTCGTAGCCGTCTGTGGGAGCTTTGGAGACGGGTTCCGGTGTTCCGCCCGTGGCGAGTTCCAAGAGGGCCTCTGCGGCTTCCTGGGGAAGGTGCTCTGTCAGATCGAAGAGCGTGTCTTCCGTGGCTTGGCGGGCGTCAGGAAGCCATTCTTCCGGCACTCCGAAGTTGAGGAACGTTTCATCCCGGACGTCTTGGAAAAGAAGCTTCTGCGGGGGTTGGGTCTGTTCCTGTTCGACCTGGACGAAAACGGGGATTTCTTCCACCCGTTCGCGGATCTCGACGAGTTGGATGGCTCCGGTCTTCGGATGTTGCTGGATCTTCCGTTTCTCCGCCCACTTGTAGGCTTTGTCGTGGTGGTCGACGTAGCAGACCAGCAGGTCGGCCTCGGTCTTGTGGACGATGATGCGGATGTCGCGGTTTGCCCGGACGGACCAGAAATGGGGGTCCTTGGCATGATCCACCCGGTGGAAACTCAGTCCCGGGTTGGCCGGATTGATCTGGAGATCAAAGACCGTGGTTTTCGCCGCCTTCTGATCCTGGGATGTTAGCTTGGTGAGGCTGTCGGTGAAGGTGTCTGCGATGCGGAAGTTCATCCGTTCAGCGTTTCGTGGCTTTCTTCGCGGTCTTCTTTCCCGCTGTCTTCGTTTTGGCCTTTTTCTTTGGTTTCGGCTTTTCGAGGAACATGCGGGCATCGATGGTCGGCATTTCGAAGGGGCCGTGTTTCGAGCGGGAAGTCAGGTTGAGGACTTGTTCCCTGATGGCCCCGTAGAGAATGGCTCCGCCATTCATGCGGACCAGATCTGGTGCCTTTTCTTCGGGGAAGTCCGGATGGATATCGAATACGCCTTCGTAGTCGAACCGGCCTTTGAAAGTCGCTTCTTCGGGAGGGGAGGCATCGAATTTAACGGACAGAACCACATGCCAAGAGTGCTTCTCCCGCTGTTCCACCGAGAGAGAGAACTGTGCGTTGTATTTCGAGTTCTTGATGAGACGCTCACCGGGTTCGAAGGCAATCTGCCGAATCCAGTGTCTGCGGGTTTGGATGGGACTGATCATTCAGCCTACTGGTTGGGGAGTTAAAAAGTCCGGAGTGAAATCCTGTGACTCCCTGAACTGGGAACTCCATGACCATGAATTCTGGTTCCAGGGGCGTTCATCTTCCCAAGGACATGGGGAAGGAAAGAAGGCACATGGTCGGCCGATTCCGGGGATCTCGATGGCAATCTCGTAGTCGGGTAAGACGTCATTTTCCGCCAGAGTCCTCAGTAGGATTTTGTTGGTTGTCTTGCGCTGGACGGTTGTCCCTGCTTCGAGGCGTTTGATGGTTGCCACTCCGAGATCGGTTTCATCTGCCAAGTCCTGGCTGCTCAGTCCCATGCGTTTGCGTCCCTCGCTGATCTCTGCGGCGGTCATGAGTCCGTGATTCACCTGATAGGCTTTGACTGCCAGCTTCACCCCTTGGGTCGCCTGTGCGGGCGACATGAAGGCAGCTCCACACTCTTTGCAGACCCATTTCGGTCCCTTGTAGTGGACGTCTTCACCCCGGATCTCCTGCACGCAGGGCACAGTGCGTTCCTCGAAGCTGTTTTCCGCTTCGCAGCTCAAGCAGCAGGGCGGCAGTTTCCAGCCGGTGCGCGGCACTTTTCTAGGTGGCTTTTTCTGGCTCATCTTCGTGAAGGTCCAAATGACAATAGTGGTGAGTTTTTCCCGACTCTCCGGTGATCGTCCGGATACCGAATTTCAGGTAAACGACATCATCGAAGTGTTCGGATTTGATCTTGTAGGGGAAGAGAAACAGATCGTCGTATCCCGGTTCGTAAGAACGCTCGACAAATCTTGTGGCGAAGCAGGCAACCGGCCCGGCCTCTCGGATTTCGTGTAGGAACGTGAGCGCCCAGTCGAAGATTTCGGTTGCATCATTTGTTCCAAGGAAATCGAAAGCTCGCTGGTGATGCTTTTCATTGATGAAACTCGTAAACTCTTCTCCCGCCTCCAATGCCTGAATGGCTTGAGAGACTCTCTGGCAGATCTCTTTGGTTTGTGGTTCATGCCATCTTTTTGGAGGCCCCTTTTTGGGACAATCGAGGATTTAGTGGGTAGCGGGCCTACCGTCGAGTGGATTCCGGTGACCCGGCGGCAGCGCTGGAGCGCCTTGGAGGAAAGTTGTCCACAAGGTTCCGACGCGAGA
>JAUTCT010000102.1 GCA_030673875.1 Verrucomicrobiota bacterium JB025
AAGGTGCTTGGGTTGAGGGGCTTGGGTTGAGGGCTTGGGTTGGGGGCTTGGGTTGGGGGGGATGACAGAATGATTGGTGGCAGAATCATTTTGCTTGGGTTGTGGGGGGCTTGGGTTGGGGGCTTGGGTTGAGGGGGGATGGGCTGGTAAGGGTGGGTGGAGTCTGGCATGGATGGTGGACGCCATGTACGAACTTGATTTGCTTAACGAACACGCCGACCGCGCTTATCCGATATTGTCGAGTCTGGTGACTCCGCGCCCGATCGCGTGGGTGACGACGCTCAACGAGGATGGGTCGGTGAATGCCGCGCCGTTTTCATTTTTCAATGTGTTCGGGAGCAAGCCGCCGCTGGTGATTTTCGCGCCGGGGAACCGGGAGGGCGGGGAACCGAAGGATACGGCGCGGAATTGTGAGAGGGAGGGGGAGTTTGTGGTGAACCTGGTGAGCGAGGAGATGGCGGCCGCGATGGTCGGGACGGCGGCGGGGTTGGCGTATGGGGAGAGCGAGTTGGCGGCGGGCGGGCTGGAGCCGGCGGATTCGGTTGCGGTGAGGACGCCGCGGATTGCGGGGGTGCCGGCGGCGCTGGAGTGCGGGTTGCACGAGATCCAGCGGGTGGGGCAGAACCGGCTGGTGCTGGGGATTGTGCGGAGGGTGCTGGTGGAGGATTCGATTTTCGACGCGGAGACGCTGCGGGTGCGTGGCGAATTGTTTCATCCGGTGGGCCGGATGGCGTCGCCGGACTGGTATTGCCGGACGCGGGATCTGTATGAAATGCGCCGGCCCGACTGATGCCGGGCGGGGTGGTGGTGCGGGGTGGTTATTTCTCCTCGCGGATGTCTTCGCTGGGGGCGTTGGTCTGGACGGATTTGATGCCGTTGTCGCGGGCGGCTTCGGATGAGTACATCTGGCTGCGGCCGATGGCCTGGCCGTTGGCGGCCTTGAGGGCGAAGTAGGGTTCGTCGTTGGTGGATTGCTTGCGTTCGAAGTTTGCGTCGCTGGTGCCGTTGGTCTGGACGGATTTGATGCCGTTGATGGCGCCGGAGCGGTCGGCGTACATCTGGCTGGTGAGGATGACCTGGTGGTTGCCGGAGTAGAGGTTGAAGTGGAATTTGCCGTTATCGGACTGTTTGAGTTGGTAGTAGCCGTTCATGTGATTTTTGGGGAGGTGGTGGGTTTGATTGCGTGGTTGCCCGTGGATCGGGATCACAGTAACCGGAGGTTTTCCCTGGAGCTGTGGAATGTCCATGAAAAAAGGGCCGGAGGGGTGTGCGGGAAATCGGGTTTGCCATGGTGGGTGGATTGGGGTGGAGTTGGCGCGTGCGATACGATCCTGTTTCTTCCGAATTATTTGTCCGCAACCGTGCGCGTTTGGTTTCCGAACTGAAGCCGAGCAGTTTGGTGGTGGTTCACTCCAACGACATCATGCCGACGAATGCGGACGGGGTGATGGGTTTCAAACAGAACAGCGATTTGCTGCATCTGACGGGGGTGGACCAGGAGGAGACGGTTCTGGTGTTGATGCCGGATGCGGTGGATCCGAAGGACCGGGAGATTTTGTTTGTGCGGGAGACCAGCGAGTTGCTGGCGGTGTGGGAGGGGGCGAAGCTGACCAAGGAGCAGGCCCGGGAGGTTTCCGGGATTGAGCGGGTGGAGTGGGTTTCCGAGTTTGACGCGGCGCTGCGGCGGCTGGCGTTGCAGGTGGAGCGGATCTATCTGCCGACCAACGAGTATGTGCGGGCGAGCGTGGTGGTGGAGACGCGGAACGACCGGTTCATCAAGGAGTGCCAGGCGCGCTTTCCGCTGCACCGGTATGAGCGGTTGGCGCCGTTGATGCACCGCTTGCGGATGATCAAGGATGTGGAGGAGGTGCGGGTGCTGCGCGAGGCGTGTGAGATCACGGAGGCGGGATTCCGCAGGGTGCTGGGGTTCATTGAGCCGGGGGTTGGGGAATGGGAGATCGAGGCGGAGTTGTTGCACGAGTATGTGCGGCGCGGGTCGCGCGGGTTTGCCTATCCGCCGATCATCGGCAGTGGGTCGAACGCGTGCGTGCTGCACTATGTGGAGAACGACCAGAAGACGCGGGACGGCGAGCTGGTGCTGATGGATGCGGCGGCGGAGTATGCCGGCTGGCATGCGGATCTGACGCGCACGGTGCCGGTGAACGGCCGGTTCACGCCACGGCAGCGGGATGTGTATGACGCGGTGTTGCGGGTGCTGCGGGGGGCGAACGGGATTCTGCGGCCGGGCAACACGCCGGCGGTCTATCAGAAGCAGGTGATCGAGTTGATGGAGGAGGAATTGGTCGGGTTGGGGCTGTTTTCGGCGGCGGAGGCGAAGGCGCAGGGTGAAGACAAGGCGCTGGTGAAGAAGTATTTCATGCACGGGACATCGCACCCGTTGGGGCTGGATGTTCACGATGTGGCGCCGGCGCACGAGCCGTTTGCCGAGGGCATGGTGTTCACGATCGAGCCGGGGATTTACCTGCCGGAAGAGGGGTTCGGGGTGCGTCTGGAGAACGACGTGGTGGTTGGTGCGGATGGGAACGATGACCTGATGGCGGGCATTCCGATCGAAGCGGAGGAGATCGAAGAACTGATGAACGCGGCGAAGTGAACGAGTGCTTGGCGGCTGCCGGGGAATGAGCATAGCGTGTCGGCATGACAGGGATTGTTCTGGGATCCGGGTTGGGAGCACTGGCGGATGCGCTGGTGGTGGAGCGTGAGGTGGATTTCGCGGCCGCCGGGCTGCCGGGGGCATCGGTTTCCGGGCACGGCGGGACCTTTGTGTTTGGCCGGTTGGCCGGGGTTCCGGTGCTGTTGATGAAGGGGCGGGTACACCTGTATGAAGGGCACGCGCCGGCGGTGGTGACGGCCGGGGTGCGGTGGATGGCCGGGCAGGGGGTGGAGCGGTTGATCCTGACGAATGCGGCGGGAACGGCGAATTCGGAATTCAAACCGGGCAACTGGATGATGATCAGCGACCACCTGAACCTGACGGGGGCCTCGCCGCTGGCGGGGGCGGATTTCGTGGACATGACTGCGGCGTATGACGAGGCGTGGCGGCAGGAGTTCCGGGAACGGGCGGCGGACATGGGGGTGACTCTGCACGAAGGGGTGTATGCGGGGCTGCGCGGGCCGCAGTATGAGACGCCGGCGGAGGTGCGGATGTTGCGGACGCTGGGTGCGGATGCGGTGGGGATGAGCACGGTGCTGGAGACGATCCAGGCGCGGGCGCTGGGGATTCCGGTGGCCGGGTTTTCGTGTCTGACGAACTGGGGAGCGGGGATTTCCGGGGAGGTGCTGAATCACGGTGAGGTGCTGGAGACGGGGAAGCAGGCGGCGGATGTGATGGTGAGGTTGTTGGCGCAGGTGTTGGGAAATGGTGGGAAAGGATGAGAACAGGGAGATGAAACTGCGGGTGCGGGCGACGCCGAATGCGAAGAAGAGCGAAGTGATCGGCTGGGAGGAGATTCCGCAGGCGGGGCGGGTGCTGCGGGTGCGGGTGGCGGCGCCGCCGAGCGAGGGGAAGGCGAATGCGGAGTTGAAGAAGTTTCTGGCGAAGGAGTTGGGGGTGGCGAAGTCGAAGGTGGTGCTGGAGAAGGGCGGGAGTTCGCGGATCAAGTGTTTTGAGATCCCGGATGGGACGGTGGTGCCGGGCGGGTGAGGTGGGTGGTTTGCTGGCGGTGGGCCGCAGTGGATTGAAAAGGTGGCCAAGGAGCCCCGTATTGATTAGCCTGCCGAATCGATATGAAATCCAAGAGCTTCGTTACATTGTGTGCCTCGGTCGCGTTTGCGTCCCAGGTTTCCGCGGAAAAGCCGGTGCGTTTGATGACGCTGGAGCCGGGCCATTTTCACGCCGCGCTGGTGCAGAAGTCGATGTATGACGAGATTGATTCCGAGGTGAACGTGTATTCGTCGGGCGGGCCGGACCTTGAGATGCATCTGGCGCGCATCGAGAGTTTCAACACCCGGGAGGAGAGTCCGACGAGTTGGGTGACGAAGGTTCATCAGGGGGATGATTTTCTCGGGAGGATGATCGCCGAGAAGCCGGGCAACGTGGTGGTGCTGGCGGGCAACAATGCGCGCAAGACCGAGATGATCCTGGCATCGGTCGAGGCCGGGTTGAACGTGCTGTCCGACAAGCCGATGGCGATCACTCCGGAGGATTTCGAGTTGTTGCAGAAGGCGTTCAAGGTGGCGGATGAGAAGGGCGTGATCCTGTATGACATCATGACCGAGCGGTTCGAGATCAGCACGATGCTGCAGCGCGAGTTGTCGCGGATTCCGGAGGTGTATGGTGAGCAGGCCAAGGGGACGCTCGACAAGCCGGCGGTGACGAAGGAGAGCGTGCATCATTATTTCAAGTATGTGGCGGGCAAGCCGCTGACGCGGCCGTGGTGGTATTTTGACGTCAATGCGCAGGGTGAGGGCATTGTGGATGTGGCGACGCATCTGGTGGACCTGATCCAGTGGGAGTTGTTTCCGGGTGAGGTGATCAAGCCGGAGGATGTGGAGGTGCTAGCCGCGAGGAAATGGTCGACGAAGCTGACGCTGGAGGAGTTTGAGAAGGTGACGGGGCTGAAGGGGTTTCCGGACGAGTTGAAGGACAAGGTGGGTGCCGATGGCATGCTGGAAGTGGATTGCAACGGCGAGTTCACCTACAAGCTGCGCGGGGTGGTGGCGAAGGTTTCGGTGATTTGGAACTACGAGGCGCCGGAAGGTGCGAAGGACACGCATTATTCGATCATGCAGGGGACCAAGTCCTCGCTGGTGATCCGGCAGGGGGCGGAGCAGGGCTATCTGCCGACGCTCTCGATTGAGCCGGTCGGCAAGCCCGAGGGGATGGAGGCCGAAGTGCGCAAGGCGATCGCGAAGGTGGCGGCCAAGTGGCCGGGGGTGGAGGCGAAGGCGGTTGAGAACGGCTGGCAGGTCGTGATTCCCGACAAATACAAGGTGGGTCACGAGGCGCATTTCGCGCAGGTGATGAAGGCGTATCTCGGGTATTTGGAGGCGGGCGAGCTGCCGGAGTGGGAGGTGCCGAACATGATCATGAAGCACCGCACGATCATGGATGCGTATCGAATGAGCCGCTAGCGGGGTGAGCTGCTGGCGGGGGCGGTCAAGGCGGCGGTCGTTCCGCAGATGGTGCGATCCGCCGTGCGGGATGGCGGGTTCGCCGGGGCGGGGCCGGTGGAGAGTGGTCGCTGCGGGTGATGGATCGGGCGGGCTGGGGCTCCAATTGCCTTTGTCGTCGCGTTGACATGGTGGGGGGGATGGGTGTAGTTGAAGCCTATGAATCGGGTGTGCCGCTTATTGGCCTTTTGCGTGGCGGCGCTATTGTCGGGGTGCGCGAACATGGGCATGGACCAGGGGTCGTGGAAGTGGGCGGTGCAGAGCCAGGTGGCGCAGCTGGGGTATCGGAACTGGATTGTGATCGCCGAGTCCTCGTTTCCCGCGCACAGCCGGCACGGGGTGCGGCAGGTGCCGGCGCCGGTGGAGATTACCGAGGCGCTGGATTACGTGTTGTTTTCGCTGGAGCGGACGGAGAACGTGCGGCCGAATCTGTATGTGTCGCGCGAGTTGAGGTCGGTGGAGAATGATTTTGCGCCGGGGATCGACGACTTGCGCAAGAAGCTGGAATCGGCGCTGCACGGGCATACGCCGACGGAGCTGGACCATCAGTCGTTGCTGACTCTGGTGGAGGATGCGAACCGGAGTTTTGACGTGCTGGTGATCCGGACGCAGACGGCGCTGCCGTATTCGTCGGTGTTCATCGAGTTGCAGCCGGGGTATTGGGATGCGGATTCGGAGGCCCGGTTGCGGGAGAGGATTGAGCACGAGCGGCTGCAAAAGCTTGTCCGTCCGTAGGGTTGGCGCTCATGCTGCGCGCATGAGCAAGCGTGACGAAGAAATGCGTGCAGAACGCGAGGAAGCGTGGGTCGGAGATGCGGTGCTGGCGCTATTCGCCCGGCAGTATGTGCTGCAGGAACGGCGGGCGATGGACGGCGAGTGGTTCACCAGCCTGACATCGAACGATTTCCTGAGCACCTTTGGGAATCCGACGAGTGTGGAGGCGTCGATCGGCAGACTTTATCGTGAAAAGGGGCTGGACGCGGCGTTTGCGTGGATGGAGGAGACGCTGGTGCCGCCTTTCCGGAAGCGGATGCTGCGGCGGAAGTGAGATTGGTAAGGTTTCCGGTTGGTTGTGGATAGGTGGGGCGAATGACGTGACTGTGACACGGCCGGGCTGTCTACGGTTGATCGCCATTTTCATTCGGCGGAATGCCGATTTTGTCACTTGACAGATTTTGTGAAATGAATGGAGTGGGTGTGTTTATGAAAGGGATATCTTTCGCATTTCCTGCCATGCTGCTTTTCGCCGTGTCCTCTGCGGTGGGTGGGGAAAATTCTGCGAGGATCATCGGAAATCTTGCCGACGGGACGGCTTCACCCCCGCAGCCGCCGAAGCCGGAGTTTGTGGTGGATGAAAGGGATGTGCTTTCGGAACGGAGTTTCCGGCAGAGCGGGCGGACGGTGACGGTGAAACGGATCAAGCCGCTGCCGAAACAGCTCGTCCCGAAACCGCCCGTGGCTCCCGAGTTGTCCGAGGAGGAATGGGAGGCGTTGGTCGCCGAGGCGCGGATGAAGCGGATGGAAACGCGGTTTGTGTTTGTTTCGGCCACGGTGTATGACAACGAGAAGACGTTGCTGCGGTGGCAGTTGCCGAACCGGGCGGAGAATGATCATAGGGGCCGCAGGAGTTTCGAGGCTTGGTCAAATGTGGACTTCCTTCATCTAACTGGATTTGGTTCGTTCGAGTATGAGGGAGTGCAGTATGACATGATCATGGGGGTGAGCAGGATGAATACCGAGGCGTGGAAGAGGGCGGTGGAAAAGTATGAGTACGATCATGGGGTTGATCTGGGATATGAGCTGCCGGAAAGTCCCGAGCTTCCAGCCGATGGTCCGGATTACGTGCTGACCGATGGCGATGCCTCCGATCTGGAAGGACTTGAAGTGATGGATGGTCTGCACGCGCTGTATGCGAAGGAGAGGGAGACGTTGGTGGCGGCGTATGAGGGCAGGAAGAAGGCCCGCGAGGAGCGTGAGGCGTATCTGAAGGCGAATCCGCCGCGGCCGGAGGATGTCACGCTGTATTTCTCACGCACGGAGCGGCCCGCGCCGGAGAAAGGAGCGGGGCGATGAATCGGGTTTTGCTTTGCGGAGCGGTTGTGGTTTGGGTTTCCCAGCCGGCGATGGCCATCGTGGATGTGAACGGTAACGGGATGAGCGACGTGTGGGAGCGGGAGTTCAACGATGGAGAGCTGTTTGACGAGGGTTTTGATCCGCTGGCGGACCCGGATGCCGATGGGTGGACGAATGTGGAGGAGTCGATCGCGGGGACCGGTCCATTCGACTCG
>JAUTCT010000103.1 GCA_030673875.1 Verrucomicrobiota bacterium JB025
GGAATCGCCGGAATCGCCGGAATCGCCGGAATCGCCGGAATCGCCGGAATCGCCGGAATCGCCGGAATCGCCGGAATCGCCGGAATCGCCGGAGTCACCGGAATCGCCGGAATCGCCGGAGTCACCGCCCGAACCACCTCCCGCACCAACCGAGCACGCGCATCCAACCGAACCCGCCGAGCCTCAAGCCCGGCAGGAAATCCACGCCCCTGCGCCCGGACCCACCTCCGACCTCCAGCTCGAGATCGCAACCGATGCGCTCGCAAACCACGACTTCCGCAAGGCGCTTGATTATTTCTCGAAAACGCTGACGACCAACCAGTTACCCGATTCCGTCAGTGCTCCGCTGGAAGCCGCCTTGGCCTCGACTCACTGGCTGATCCCCGAGTTCGACGTCCACTTCCCCCAGCCGATCGACCGCCTCATCTTCTCGCCGCCGTCCACCCTCTGGATCGGCCTTTCCGGCTCCCGGCACACCCTCATTCGCTGGGACCTGGAAACCCTCCGGGCTGAGGCCATCCTCTTTCCCGTCCCCGACGCCGGGACCCGCGCACTCGTCCTCAGCCCCACCGCCCGCCACCTCGTCATCGAGCGCGCCGGCATCACCCTCCTGTGCGACGCACAAACGCTCAAGCCCATCCGCGACCTCGGCCCACTCCCCGCCGAGCTCGACCCGTCCGCCGTCATCACCTTCTCCGACAGCGGTCTGCTCTTCGCCCATCCCACCCACTCATCCGACTCACCGGACCTCATCATCTGGCAAATCCGGGACAGCTCCACCGGCGAAATCGTCCGCACCGAGCTCGCCCCCGACAACCAGCCACTCGCCGCCCACCTCAACCGCACCCGCCTCCAAGTCATCCACCAGGACGGCAGCCTGCTGGAAATCCCCGTCATCCCCACCACCCCGGTCGAAACCATCCCCGCCACCGAGACCATCCGCCTCGTTCACGCCCAATACGCCACCAACGGCCAATCCGTCCTCGCCGCCGAATACCTGTCGCCCCACCAGGCCCCCGAGCAAATCCTCATCCCCCTCGGCGGCACGCTCGACGACTCGCTCTCCCCCGTCGCCCTGAGCACACGTTTCCCATGGCACCGCGCCCCCGGCATCTGGACCGGTCTCTTCCGTGAAGACCCGGACCCGCCGATCCGCGTCCGCGGAAACACCGCGCAACTCCCGAATCACTCCGCCATCACCACTCCCGGTGAGGTCACCGCCATCACCACCGGCACCAACCTCATCTTTCATGGCGACTCACTGGGAAACCTCACCTGCCACCGCATCCTCCCGCTTCCAATCCCGAGCCAGGCCACCATTTCCACACCACCCGCCGACTCCGCGCCACTCCGCAAACTCTGCGAATTCCTCGCCCACCCCGAAAACCACCCGGCCACCACCTTCACCGGAGCTGAATCCAGCAAACTCCAGCGGACTTTCCAAACCCTCGACCTCACCCCGCTCGTCGCCGCCATCAACCACCACAAACTCCGCACCCCGCCGGCAGACGCACTCGCACTCTACCACAGCCGCCTCGCCTCAGACCCCGCCGCCGCAAAACCCATCGAAGACGCCTTCGAAACCTACGACCCCGCCACCATCGTCAGCGCCATCCGCGCCGCCGGCCCCCACGGCCCCGCCGCCGCCAAAGCCCTCGAACTCGCACTCGAATCCACCCACCCGGAATACATCACCGCCTGCCTCGAAACCTCAACCCAACTCCCGCCGCTCCTCGCCAAACTCGCGGTCTCCCGCATCGCCTGGCTCGAAAACCGCCGCGCCGACGCCCTCACCGGCTGGTCCCGACCGTTCCCGTCCATCCGCGAATCCCAACTCCGCGAAGACTGGAACGGCTGGGAACACGCCGACTACTCGATCGCACTCGAAAAACTCCGCCTCGGCATCGAGGAAATCCTCAGCTCCCTCGAAGTGCCCGAGGACTCCACCCCCGAACAACGCCAGGCCATCGCCGAACGCCTGACCCACACCACCACCCTCGCCACCGTCGGCCGCAAACGCCTCGCCACCGCAGCCCTCAATGCCGCCCTCGCCTTCGCCAATTTCCCCGAAGAAAGCGAAACCACCTTCCAGCTCGCCGAACTCGCCCGTAACCTCGGCGCACCCGCCGCCCCCTGCCTCCGCGCCGAAGCCATCGCCCTCACCTCCCACGGCGAATACAAAAAAGCCTACGACCGCTGGCTCCTCCTCATTACCAACTACCCCATCGCCGCCCAACAACCCGGCGACTACGCCGAAGCCTCCTACACCGCCTTCGAAAACGCCGAACCCCTCAAGGCCATGCAGATCCTCACCACCGGACTGCACCGCTTCCCCAACGACGCCCACTTCGCCCTCCGCGCCGGATGGATCGCCCTCCTCACCGGAAACTCCGAACGCGCCTACCGCTTCCTCCTCACCGGCGACCAAATCGGCTACCCCGATGACAAACTGGAAAACGCCACCGCTCTCCTCGCCATCGCCGCCCAGCAAACCGGATCCTTCGAAGACGCCGCCGCCTACTACGACGACCTCATCCGCCTCGACCCCGCCTGGCAAATCCCGGAAACCATCGAAACCCTCCCTTGGCCCAACGAACTCAAGGACCCACTCCGCCAACTCGTCCCGTGACCCAGGGCCGCGCCATCCCGCGCTCCCAAGGTAGCGCGCTCTCGCCGAGAGCGCACCCGGAGCCCCTCAGGCAAAGCCCATCAGGCAGCAAAGCCCATCAGGCAAATCCCCCCAACCCCAGCAAAGCCACCGAGCTCTTGAGCTTCGTCACGCCAGATCCGTCACCAGCACCTTCGCCCACCAGGGCTTGAACCGGTTGAGGAAGTCCTGGTGAACCGGCTCCACCTGATAGGCATCGTGGTCAGCCACATCCTTGAACTGCACCGTCAGCGCGTAATCCCAGCTCAGATCCGTCACCGGACGCTCCGCCACCTTGGCCGGCACCGACCAACGCCCGCTCACCGGAATCTCACTCTTCAGCAAGGCATCGAGCCCCTGCTCAAACGCTGCCCGATCCGCCGCGTTTTGATTCTCTTCCTTCAGCCAGAAATACACGTGATGATCCATGCGTAGGGAATTATCCTCCCCTCCTACCCACGGCAAGCCGGAATCCCATGTTCAAACTCCTCTCCATCGTCCTCGCCATCGCCGCCACCCCCTGCGCCGCGGAGACACTCGTCCAGGCCACCGAAGCCCGCCTCTTCCTCACCGTGCCGGACGGCCAACCACCGCTCACCGGACTCACCACCACCACCGGCGGGATCCGCCGCGCAAACTGGCTGAAAACCGAAGCGGAAAACTCCCGCCTCATCGACATCAGCTTCCCGATCAACTGGCGGCGATGGCAATCCTCCACCGTCCGCTTCACCCCGGCATTCACCGGCCACATCCGGCTCTCCCTGCTCGGCCCGTGGAAACCCGACGGCTCCGGCAGCCTCTGCCGCCAGGAAGTCCTCTGGGACGAACTCACCGCCACCGGCACCACCATCCGCAACGGCTCGTTCGAAAGCCAGTCCGCCGATGCTCCCGACCACTGGCAAACCCAATCCCACTCGTATCCCGCCCCCGGTGCCTGGCCCCTGGACCAGCGTGAACCCCTCGCCGGCTCGCACGTCGCCGCCTCATGGCACAACCGCATGCTCCACCAGGACCTCCCCGTCACCGCCGGCACCCCCGTCACCCTCACCATCCACGCCCGCGCCGCCACCCTGCCCGGCTTCACCGCACCAAAACGCCTCGGCAACCACACCCCGGCCCACCGCGCCTGCGTCACCCTCAAACGCGGCGTCAACCTCGGCAACGGCTGGGAATCACCGCCCGGCTCCCAGTGGGGCATCCTTTTCACCCCGGGGGACATCGACCACATCGCCGACGAAGGATTCGACCACATCCGCGTCCCCGTCGCATGGCACCACTACCTCCAGCCCGGGAAAAACACCATCGACCCCGAACTCCTCGCCGGCCTCGAACCCGTCCTCCGCCGCGCCCTCGACCGCAACCTCACCATCCTGCTCGACTGGCACCACTACGACGCCTTCACCGCCGACCCCGCCAGCCACACCGGCGACTTCATCCACGGCTGGCAAACCATCGCCCGCCACTTCGCCGACTGGCCGCCCCGGCTCTTCTTCGAACTCCTCAACGAACCCCACGACAAGGCCACCACCGCAGTCATGAACACCGTGCACGCGCAAACCATCGCCGCCATCCGCCAATCCAACCCCAAACGCATCCTCCTCATCAGCCCCGGCCACTGGGGGTCCGTCCGCGAACTCGAATCCCTCCGCCCGCCCGACAATGACGACCGCATCATCGTCACCATTCACTGCTACAACCCCTTCGAATTCACCCACCAGGGCGCGGACTGGACCGGCAACCGCCACCTCACCGGCATCACCTACCCCGGCCCGCCCGACTCCCCGTGGCAGGTCCCCGCCGAACTCACCAAACGCCCCGGCATCCACGAATTCGCCACCAACTACAACACCCTCAGCGGCGACCAAAACCCGATCTCACCCGCAACCGCACAACGCCTCCTCGATGCCGCACGCCAGTGGTCCGACGACTTCGGCCGCCCCATCCACCTCGGCGAATTCGGCGCGTTCCAGGCCGCCGACCTCCCCAGCCGCCTCCGCTACACCCGCGACATCCGCACCCTCGCCGAAGCACGCCGCATCCCATGGACCCTCTGGGAATGGAAAGCCGGATTCGGCTACTGGAACCCCCAATCCAATACCCCCGTCCTCCGCCCCGCCATCTTCGACTGAGACGCATTCCTACCCCTCCCGACAAGAAACCCCTTCCCGCCCGGCCATTTCCAATCTATCATTTCCTCATGTCCACTTCTCTCATCATGACCGTGCTCGGCACCGACCGCCCGGGCCTCGTCCGCTCACTCGCCGACACCGTCGCCGAACACGGCGGAAACTGGCTCGAAAGCCGCATGGCCCGCCTCGCCGGACAGTTCGCCGGAATCATCCGCGTCGAATGCCCGGACGACTCCGCAGACGCCCTCATCAAGCAACTCAGTGAGCCCGGCATCCCCGGACTCACCATCCAGAGCGTCCGCGAATCCGCCACCGCTCCCGCCCAGCGCCGCCTCATCGAGGTCGACGTCTTCGGCTCGGACCGCCCCGGCATCGTCCGCGAACTCACCGCCGCCATCGTCACCGCCGGCGGCAACGTCGAGGAACTCACCACCGGCCTCGAAAGCGCCCCCATGGCCGGACACCCGATGTTCCGCGCTCACGGCACCATCTCCATCCCGCTGGACTCCGACTCCGACTCCGTCGTCAACTCCATCGAATCCCTCGGCGACGACCTCACCGTCGATGTCTCCATCTGATCCCGCGCCCGGATTTTCGGCCGTTTCCCCGCTTGCAATCCCACTCTGGCGAATGAAAGCTCGGGAGAACCCGTTCCCGCGCCGCGCGGAGATCGGCCATCCATCCTTTCCGTCCATGAAACCCTATCCTGTTCTCGCTCTGTTTGCAGCAGCGTTCCTCCCGGCATCCATCGCGACCGCACAGTTCCCTTCCGTCAGCGGAAATCCCAACCTCGGCCGAATCGAAGTCAACGGCATCGCCGCCAAGGTCAACGGCCGCGTGATCACCAAAAACCAGGTCTCCTTCATGCTCGCGCCAATCTACGCGCAGCTCGCCGCCCAATACCCGCGCCGCGGACCCCAGTTCGAAAAGGAATTCAAACAAGCCAAGGAGCATGTGATCCAGGAACTCGTTGACCGCCAAATCATTCTGGACGAATTCAAACAAATCGGAGCATCGATCAAACCCCAGTTCGTCGACCAGGAAGTCAAACGCCAGATCCGCGAACTCTTCAACGGCAGCGAAGAAAAATTCCGCGAGGAACTCAAACGCAGCCGCATGACCATGACCGGCTACCGCGAAATGACGCGCGAAAAAATGGTCGTCCAGGCAATGCGCGCCGAACAATTCTCCGACGCACCGCCACCGCTCCCCAACGAAGTCCGCGAGGAATACAACCGGATGAAACTCGAAATGCGCGACACCTCCAAGGACCGCATCACCTTCCGCAAGATCTTCATCCCCGCCACCGACTCCGACAACCCGCTCTCCACCCCGGACACCCAGCTCGCGCTCGCCGAGGACATCGCCTCCCGCATCTCGAAAGGCGAAAGCTTCGAAACCCTCGCCAAGGAATTCTCCAAAGACGCCTTCGCCGACAAGGGCGGCCGCCAGGACGACGTCCCCCGCACCGACCTCTCGCCCGAGTTCGCCTCGATCATCTTCGATG
This sequence comes from Verrucomicrobiota bacterium JB025, assembly GCA_030673875.1. Taxonomy (GTDB): domain Bacteria; phylum Verrucomicrobiota; class Verrucomicrobiia; order Verrucomicrobiales; family Akkermansiaceae; genus Luteolibacter. The sequence continues at coordinate 6,284 of JAUTCT010000103.1, forward strand.
CCGAAAAAGGCAAAACCGTCGGCCCGCTCATGGACCCCGTCGGCTTCACCATCGTCGAAGTCATCAGCATCAAATACGGCCCCGCACCGCCACTCTCCAAAGTGCGCGATGCCATCGAGGCCCAGGTCCGCAAAAAGAAAACCTCCGCGCAATACGAACGCTGGATCGAATCACGCCGCAAACGCGCGATGATCGACATCAAGATCTAACGCCCACCGCCGGGTGCTCGCCCGGCGGACTCCCGGCCTACTCTTCCCTCTCAGCTCTCAGCTCTTCCGCCCGCCAGGTCCTTCCACAGCACCAGCGAGTCGCGGCCGCTCGCCTCATACTGCCGCTTCCTGCGCTCCGGCAGCTGCTCCTTTCCCGACGGCTGATAGCCCAGCTTGTCGGAAAAGAATCCCGCCGCCCGGTTGCTCAGCGCGAAAACCCGCTTGATGCCCTTCTCCAGCGCGAGCTCCTGCGCGTGCCGCACCAGCTCGATTCCGTATCCACGCCCCTCGTGCGCCTGCTTCACATACAAACACGCCACCTCCGCGCACTTCTCCTCCGGATACTCGTGCAGCGCCACGCACGCCACCACGTTGTCATCGATCGTCATCACGCGGAAATCCTTCATCCGCGGATGGATGTCCTCGTAGCTCCGCTCCACCAGCTTGGTGCGCCTCACCGAACGGCCGATCATTCCTAACAACTCCGGAATATCCTCCTCCCGCAGCGGCCGGATCATCCGGTAGCTGTCCGCGTGAACCATCGTGCCCACCCCCTCGTTGGAAAACAACTCGTCCACCAGCACCCCCTGCTGCCGGCCGTTCAACACGTGCACCCGCGGAATCCCGCGCTCACATGCCAGCGCCGCCGCCTTCAGCAGCGGCCGACCGACCTCATCGGTCCGCTCCAGCAACCCCTCGGCATCCGCCGCACGCACCGCATGCGCCGGCACCCCGTCGATCAGGATCGCATTCTCCAACAGCGCGATCACCTTGGAAACCCCGATCGCTTTGGCAAAATCAACCACCGCCACATCCAACGGCCCCGTCGCCGAGGCATCCACCACCGCCGACTGGCCGCGCCCGAGAATATCCTTCGTCTGCCGCACCGCATCCGGATCATCGATCGCCACCGTGACCCGCGCCGCCATGATCTCACACTCGATCGTCCAGTCATACAGCCCCTGCAAATCACCCCCCAACACGCCCAGCACCAGTTTCACCCCCAAATCCTCCAGCACCGCCAAATCCAGCAGGGTCTCCGCCACCGCCGGCTCCGGCAGCAACCCGGCCTCCACCAATACGAAAAACACCTTCCCCCTGAACTGGGGAATGTACTGCAGAATCTCCCTGACGTCACTCGATTGCACCGGGCGCCTTTCCTAGCAAATCCCACGCCGCCGGCAAGACCCCGTTTCACCTCATGGCGGAAATCACCGGACGCCAGCACCACAGCCGGATCATCGCCGCCTCGCCGAACACCGCCCACCACATGCCGAATGCTCACCCGTCATCTGGTGCCCGCCAAGCGCCGGATATCCGGATCCCGCATCCGCCACCCCACCAAGCTCCTCCCCCCAGTTTTCACCTCAATTTCCAGCCCATTTCCACTCCGCAAATTTTTCTTCGGAAATCTTTCGTTCTTTTCAAAGAAACGACGAATCGCTACGTATCCCTCCCAATGAAACTCTTTGTGATTCTCGTCATCGCGGCGGGTGCTGGCGTGCTGGGATACTTCGCTGAACCCAGCTTGAGGGAACAACTAACCGGCCGTCCGACGACCATCCAGACGGATGACTCGACTGCGCCGGATGGCACCAACGGATCCGCCGCAACCATCGATCCGTCGACCCTCACTCCAGACCAACTCCCGGACAAGGTCACCATCAACACCGTGGTCAAAGTCACCAACTCCACCGGCGATGTCACCATGGACCTCCCGGCCGGCAGCCGCGTGAAACCCGTCCGCGTCGAAAACGACCAACTCGTCGTCAGCCCCGGCGAAGGATTCTACTCCGAACTCTTCCCGATTTCACAAACCGACCTCGTCGAGCAACTCATCGCCAATCCGCCGCCGCCGCCCGCACCGCCGGCCGTGATCCCGGAGCCCGAACCCGAACCTGAGCCGGAACCCGAACCCGAGCCCGCACCGCCGGTCGCAGTCATCGACCCGACCGTGCTGGACACTCCTCCCACCCCGCCAACCAACGTGGAACCGGAAACCGACACTCCCGTTGTCGAGCCTCCCGCCCCCGTCGACCCCTTCTCCCAGGCCACCAAGGGAACCGCGGAAACCGTCACCCCCGAGCCCGAGCCCGCACCAGCTCCCGAGCCAGCCCCGGCACCCGAACCGGCTCCCGCTCCGCAGCCTGCTCCGGCAGCCCCCACCAGCGTCGTCAAAATCATGCAGCAGAGCATCATCGACGGCCAAATCAAGGAATTCACCGCCCAGCAAGTGCTCGGGTGGAAAGCCGCCGAGGATGAAACCATCGATGGCGTCGTGTTCCAAACCGGACTCGTTTCCTACAAGGCCGAGACCATCTTCGGCGTCAAAACCATCCAGGCCAAAGCCCTCATCCAGAACGGCGAAGTCACCAAATGGATCTGGCCCAAGAGCGGAATGGAAATCAAGTAATCCCGGGAAATCGGTGCGTGTGAGTTGACGAACTCCCCACCCCACGGATCTTGTCGGGCGACCCGCTGGAAATCCAACCGGGGATGCGCGCCCGACTCGACCCCATGAGCGATCTCCCCTCCCAGCCGGCTTCCCGTCCCGACCAGGACGACCTGGAAATCGTCGGCCACTATCCGACCCAGACGCTCGCTCAGGAATACGTCGTCGTCGTCCTCGCGATGGGCCAGCCGTGCATGCTCCAGCCGGACCCGGATGCCGGCGGATTCCTCCTGCTCGTGGAATCCGATCACGCCGCCCGAATCACCGCGGAAATCGCCGCCTACGACGAGGAACAACACACGCAAGCCCGGACCCGCCCCATCACCGAACGCGAGATCTTCCGCCACTCGGCCGGCTGGCCGGCATACGGAATCTGGCTGCTCGTCCTCGTCCTCGTTTTCCTCCGCCAACTCGACGACCCCGGCTTCACCAGTCGCTTCTCGTCGTCGAGCCAGGGGCTCTTCATCGACCACCAGTGGTGGCGGCCATTCACCGCCCTGTTCCTTCACGGAGACACCGGCCACCTCGTCGGAAACCTGCTCAGCGGCATGCTTTTCGGCACCTTCGTCTCACGCCTCATCGGCCCGCTCCGCGGCTGGGCGCTCATTCTCGCCAGCGGCACCGCCGGCAACTTCCTCACCTGCTCGCTGGTCTGGCCGCAACACTTCGAATCCATCGGCGCGTCCTCCGCAATATTCGGCGCGCTCGGCATCCTCACCGGCCTCGGCATCGCCACCCTCGTACACGCCCCGGTCAAACTCCCGTGGCTCCGCCTCGCCGGCCCACTGCTCGCCGGCATCGTGCTGCTCGGCTGGCTCGGCGCCGGCGTCCCCGGCGACAACACGGACGTCCTCGGCCACGTCTTCGGCTTCAGCACCGGCCTCGCCGCGGGATTCATCCAGGGCCACGTCAACCCGGCCACTGCGGATGCATCGAATGACGAAACCTCGACGGAGGCACGTCATGCACGGATTTGAACACCCGTGAAAAATGGCACGCGTCCTTGAAGCCCATCGCCGTGGCAACCGCCTTCACGCTGATTCCCTCCTCCAGCAGCAGACTCGCCGCGTGGTCCATCCGCAACCTCGTGAGATACTGATACGGGCTCTCGTCGTGATAGCGCGCGAACAATCGGCAGAGATACGGAGCGTCCAGCCCGCACGCCCTCGCCGTCGCCTCCTGCGTCTTCAGCTTCATGAAGTTCGCCTCCATGAACTGCCGCGCCCGCTTGTAGGCCCCGAAGGCCGATGACTCGGTGTTCACGTCCGCATTGCCATTCTCCATCAGCATCAGCAGCAACTGCCGCGTCATCAGCGAACAAAGCGGACGCACCAGACCGGATTTCCGCACTCCGCGGTCGATCATCATGTCGAACGATCGGCGGATCGGCTCGCTCCGCGTGCTGCGAACCACCCGCCCCGGCACGATCCCGTAACGGTCGAAAAACGCCTCGACTCCCGACCCCTGGAAACCCACGAAATATTTCCCCATCGGGTTGTCCGCCGAACTCTCAATCCGGTGCGCGATGTCCGGCCCATACAGATAGAAACTCCCCGGATGCAGGTCGTGTTCCCGCTCGTCGAGCCACAACCGGCCTCGCCCACGGCTCACGAACTCAAGCGCATACCACGGGAAATTCCGCCGGTTGATCCGGTAGTCCGGACGGCACCTTTCGTATCCCCCATAGGCCACCGAAAGATCCTCCGAATCATCCATTTCCAGAAAAAACAGGCGGGATGACTCCACCTGTTTCGAAATGAAATCCGGAACCTCTTGGGACGTTTTCATCATCGGCTGGCGGGCCGCGCACCCCCGGAAACCGGGGTCCCCGGGGATGCGCTGAAGTCCCGAATCAGGCGGAATGCCCGGACCGTTGGCGACTCTGGAAATTCACCCAGATGCCATAGACGGCAATCACCACAAAGCAGATCGCCGGCAGGAAGAACGACGCACGCACACTCGCAAGCTCCATGAACCCGAGGTTGATCGGCGGCAGGTCGATGATCGACGCCTGCAGCGGAGGCATCAGGCAGCCGCCGCCAATCGCCAGAATCAATCCGGCCGAGCCAAGCTTTGCGTCGTCGCCAAGCCCGTCGAGAGCAATCCCGTAAATCGTCGGGAACATCAGCGACATGCAGGCGGACGTCGCGATCAAACAGTAGAGACCGACGTAACCCTGAATGAAGATCGTCCCGAGAATCAGCAGCAGACCGGTTCCGGCCAGCGTCGCCAGCAACGCGCCGGGACGGAAATAGTGCAGCAGGAAGGTGCAGATGAAACGACTGCTCACGAAAATCACCATCGCCAGAATGTTGCAGTTCTGCGCGGTGGATTTGGCAATCCCGAGCTCGGCTTCCGCATACTGGATGATGAAGGTCCAGCACATGATCTGCACGCCGACGTAGAACGCCTGCGCCACCACTCCGAACACATAGTGACCGTTCTTGAAGAGCCGGCTCACCGTCGCCCCGATGTGCAGTTCCTTGTCGCCCTCGTGGTCGGTTCCCTTCGGCAGTTTCCATGCGAAGACCAGCACCACCAGGATCAGGAACCCGCCCATCAGCGCATAGGGGCCGACCACGATGCCAATGTCTGATTCCTGGATCTTGTGAAACTCCTCACCCTGCTGGATGACGTAATCCTTGTAAGTGTCTTCATTAAGCTTGGCGAACCCCTCGTCGGATTCCCTCAGGACATTGGTGATGTCGTCCACCTTGGTTTGCAGGGCCTCGATGGCCTGGCTGTCCGCCGCGCCCGCCTCATAGAAGCCGTTCAGGGTTTCCGAGATCTCCGCGGCCACCGGAACAATGCCCGCGATGGCGTTCACTGAATTGGCAAAAGCGGGCTCCTGCATCAACAACTCACGCTCCTTGCCCAGCATCAATGCGGTCTCCAACCCCGATACCCCGTGAAACAACTCCGCACGCCGGCGCTCGGCGTCAGTCGGCGGGTCCTGTTTGCGCACCTGCATCACCACGGCCACCGCTTCCAGCGCCGCACTGAACTTGTTCTGGCTCGGTTGTGCGGCGATCTCGTCCGAAATCTTCTGTGCCTCGTCCGCACGCGGGTTCGTGAGCAGTTCCAGCCCCTGCGCCAGCGCCGAAGAATCCTCCGCCGCGCGCTTCAGCAACCGCTTCTTGGTGGCAAAGTCACCGTCGGCAATCGTGTCGTGCAGCGAGATCGCCGTCGACCAATCGCTATGCGCCATCTGCTTGTGAATCAGCTCCCCTTGAGACGCGGCCTGCATCGCCCGGCGCGAACTCTCGGTCGTCGGGTTCAGGTTGATCAAAATCACCATCGAAGCAACGAACATCCCGGTGATCGATCCCATCGGGTTGAACGCCTGTGCCAGGTTCAGGCGGCGCGTCGCCGTCGACTCGTCACCCATCGAAAGCACATACGGGTTCGCCGTGGTCTCAAGAAACGACAGACCGGACGTCATGATCAGATAGGCCAGCAAAAACGGCCCGAACATCAGCATCGTCCCGGACGGAATGAACAGCAGACAACCAATCGAATAAAGCGCCAGACCAATCAGAATGCCGCTCTTGTAGGAAAATTTCTTGATGAAAATCGCCGCCGGAATCGCCATCAGCGCGTAACCACCGTAAAAAGCCGCCTGCACCAGCGAACTCTCGAAGTTGGTCAGCAACAGAATGTTTTTGAACGCCGCCACCATCGGGTTGGTGATATCGTTCGCAAACCCCCAGAGGGGAAACAAAATGGTGACCAGAATGAACGGCACCAACATCGACTTCGGCACCACAGGCACCTTCGAGGATTTTTCAGACATGGGTATTTTTGGTTTTTGCAGAGTGAACGGACGTCTCTCCAGTGCCAAAAGATTTGCCAAACCACCTTCCCCTTGGCAAGCATCAAGCGATCCGACTCTCCTCAACTCTGTCGATTTTTGTACTAAATCACGCAATTCCTCTGCCCCCGGGAACCCCGCCACCCCCGCACCACATGCCCGCCGCCCCAAGCAATCACATGATGCCCCCCGAATGGGCTCCCCAGCAAGCGGTCTGGCTCTCGTGGCCCGTCGATGACCCGCGCCACTGGGGCGGCGCGAAACGCGACCTCATCTGGGCCAAGTTCGCGGAAATCGCCGCCGCCATCACCCGCTTCGAGACCGTCCGCATCAATGCGCCGGCCGCCGACCACCCGGCCATCCTCCACGCCTGCAACCGGTCGAAAGCAGTGCCCGAGCGGATCGAACTCTTTGACCACCCGCACAACGACGTCTGGTGCCGCGACCACGGCCCGATCTTCGTCAAAAACCCGGACAACGGCGAACTCGCCGTCACCGACTGGGAATTCAACGCCTGGGGCGGTAAATTCCCCCCGTGGGACCTCGACAACGGCATCCCCTCCCGCATCGCCGACTCACTCGGGATCCCGCGTTTCCGTGCCGGCATGATCCTCGAAGGCGGCGCCATCGAGGTCAACGGTGCCGGACAACTGCTCACCACCGAATCGGTGCTGCTCAACTCAAACCGGAACCCGCAGCTCAACCGCGGCCAAATCGAACAACGCCTGCGCGACTTCCTCGGCGTGACGGATATCCTCTGGCTCGGCCAGGGCATCGAAGGTGACGACACCGACGGCCACATCGACGACCTTGCGCGTTTCGTCGACGCCTCGACCATCATCGCCTGTTCGGAATTCGACACCCGCTCGCCCAACCATCCGCCGCTGTCCGACAACCTCGGCAGACTCCGTGGGTTCCGCGACCACCGCAACAGGCCATTCGAGATCGTCGAGATCCCGCTGCCCAGCCCCTGCGAGGTCCCCGGCTGGAGGCTTCCGGTCCTGCCGGCCTCCTACGTCAACTTCCTCATCGTCAACGGCGGCGTGCTGGTCCCCACCTTCCGCCAGGGCCGTGGCGACGATGTCGCACTGGGCATGATCCGCGAACTCTTTCCTCAGCGGGAAATCGTCGGCATCGACTGCCTCGACCTCGTCGAGGAAGGCGGAACCCTCCACTGCATTTCCCAGCAGCAACCGCAAAGCCCGTAACACCCGCCGCAACCCGGTGCGCCAGCTTGTTGACAAAGACCCGGCCACCAAAAAGATCCCGGAGGGATCACAGCCAGTAGCCGGGGGTCGAGCGCCGCGCCCCCCCGGACCCCTCCCAGCAGAAAATTCATCGCATCCCGGCAGGGATGCCAGCGGCGTTCTTCATGAGTTGATTCATGGATTTGCCAACGGCCTGCCCCGCCACTACTCGGTGGGCAGCTTGGAAACCTCCTCGATCGCCTTCAGGACCTCCTTAGCAGGAGCCAACTCCGAAACCTTGGCGTCCGGACTCGCACCGCGATCCAGCCACCACTTCAGCACCAGGTATTCCGCCGCCACGAGATCCGGTTTGCCTTCCGGCGGCATGTGCTCGTCGTCATCTTCCGGCAGGTCGATCCGGAACATCACATTGCTGTCCTTCGCACTGCCCGGTTCGATGCATGCCCCCTCCTTGCCGCCCTTCAGCAGAAACTCATAACCGTCCATCCGCAGCTTGCCCTTCGCCTTGTCCTCATTGTGGCAGGAAACACAACGACGCTCGAAAATCGGCGCCACCACGTCCGCATACACCACCGGATCGGCCGCCGCCGCGGACACCGGTTCCTCCAGCGCCGGAAGCTCCGTCACCTCCTCCTCGACCGCGGTTTCGGGCTCCGTTGCTTCCGCCACTTCCTCCGCCGCGATTTCGGCTGGCTCCGCTGCTTCGACAGGCTCGGCTGGCGCAGGCGGACTCACCACCCGTTCCTCCAAGCCCAGAAAACTCCTCACCGGATCCGGCGCATACTTGGTCAGGTAGCCTTTCCCGTGGGTCAGGGATGCGCCGTCATGACTCGCAAAGATCATCACTCCCATCGTGATGAACAAAAACAACCGATACCACGCCGGATTCCAGGAAAACCCCACAGTCCACGCCTTCATCACCAGGGTCAGCACCGCGCAGATTGAAAACACCAGTCCGCCCCAAAGGTGCCGGGCCGCCAGGTCGCTGCCCGTGAAATCCTCGCCGTGGTAAAGCAGGAAACCCGCGACAACCGCCAGCACGGAACTGAACGCCGCGAACCCGATCGGAAACAATGAGGCCGGCACCTCCCCGCCCTTCTTCGAAAAGATCGCTCCCAACTCCTGCAGTAGCACCATCACCATCACCCCGATCGGCAGATGCAGCAGCACCGGATGAAAGCGCCCGATCAGTTTCAGGCCGTCCGGCATCGACTCTCCCTGCACCGACCCGCCAAAAACCGCAATGGCCACCAGCCCCCCCAGCGCAAGCACTCCAACCAGAGTCACTCCCCAAGGATACTGCCGGTCCAAGTCAACGTAATCCTGCTTTTCCATCGCGGCAATTACGCCACTCTCCGGCCGGTTCTTCCAGCACGGATTGCAATCAAACGTCGATCGTTACATCCGGCCGGTCCTTCGCCGTCTTCTGGTGCGGTGTCTTGCCCTTGCCGAAAAACGGGATCCAGCGCCGCATGTCATATCCCAGATAGGCCGTCGCGTTGATGAAGACCAGCAGCGCGGTCGCTTCATCAATGAATGGCAGCGGATCGATCATCGGCCCGGCAATCAGGAGATACAACCCGGACAATATCGAAAGCGCCCATGCAACGAGTTTTTTCATGATGTCAAGCTAGCACATGCCCATGGATACGCAACCGGTCGCCCGGCTGCCCCCCCGGCACACTCCCTAGAACGAGAGGAACGTCTCAAGCATCCGCTTGCCGTCCTGAGTCAGGATCGACTCCGGATGAAACTGCACCCCGTGCACCGGATGCTCCTTGTGGCAAAGCCCCATGATCTCGCCCTCGTCGGTCCATGCCGTGATCTCCAGACAGTCCGGCAGCGTTTCACGCTTCACGATCAACGAATGATAGCGCGTCGCCTCAAACGGATCGGGCAGCCCCTTGAACACGCTCTTGCCGGAATGATGAATCGGCGAGGTCTTGCCGTGCATCAACCGGTCCGCACGCACCACGTCACCGCCATACACCTGCCCGATCGACTGGTGACCGAGGCAAACCCCGAGCACCGGCGTCGTCGGCCCGAGCTCGCGGATCAAATCCATCGAGATCCCCGCCTCGTTCGGCGTGCACGGACCGGGCGAGATGCAGATGCGCTCCGGCTTGAGCGCCTTCACCTCATCCACGGTAATCACGTCATTGCGGCGAACCACCATCTCCACGCCCAGCTCGCCAAAATACTGGACCAGGTTATAGGTGAACGAATCGTAGTTATCTAAAATAAAAATCATGATCTTGTATCAGTTCAATCCTCCAGCGTGCGGGCCAGCGCGACCGCCCGCAGCATGCCCTTCGCCTTGTTCACGGTTTCGACATATTCGTAGGTCGGGTCCGAATCCGCGACCACCCCGGCACCCGACTGCACGTAAACTTTGCCGTCCTTGAGCAGGCAGGTCCGCAGCGTGATGCACGAGTCGTGCGAACCATCGAAACCGAAGTATCCCACCGCTCCCGCATACGCGCAGCGCTTGTTCTTCTCCAGCGAGTTGATGATCTGCATCGCCCGGATCTTCGGCGCGCCGCTCACCGTGCCCGCGGGGAAAGTCGCCCGCAACACGTCATACGCGGTGTAGTCGTCTGCCAACTCGCCGGTCACGTTGGAGACGATGTGCATCACGTGGCTGTAGCGCTCGATGATCATGAAATCATCCACCTTCACCTTGCCATGCTTGGCGATGCGGCCGACGTCGTTTCGCGCCAGGTCCACCAGCATCAGATGCTCGGCGCGCTCCTTCGGGTCCGCCAGAAGATCCTCCGCCAGCGCGTCGTCCTCTTCCTTGGTCTTCCCCCTCCAGCGCGTCCCGGCAATCGGCCGGATGTCGATCTTCCCGCCGATCGAGCGCACGTGAACCTCCGGCGAACTGCCGACCAGCGAAAAGCCGTCCAGCTCGAGAATGAACATGTAGGGCGACGGGTTCACCAGCCGCAGCGCCCGATAGAGGTCCACCGGATCCTGGTCGAAGTCGGTCGAAAACCGCTGGCTAGGCACAAACTGGAAAATGTCGCCCGCGGCGATGAATTCCTTGCCCTCCGCCACGATCCGCTCGAATTCCTCCTGCGTCGTGTTGCTCTCCGCTTCCACCGGCTCAACCGACTGCAGCCCGTTCAGCGCCGGAATATGCAGGGGTGTGTCCAGTTTCGCGACCATCCTGCCGATCCGCGCGCGCGCATCCTCAAGCGCCTCGCCGGCCGTCTCAAACTCGTCCACAAACGCGTTCGCAATCACATGCAGCCGGCGCAGTCGGTGGTCAAACACAAGCAGCGTGTCCGCAAGCATGAAGATCGCCTCCGGGACACCCAGCGTGTCTTCCGGCGGCGCACCCAGCGTCGGCTCAAACTGCCGCACCGCGTCATACGACAAATAGCCGACCATCCCGCCGGCAAACAACGGCAGGTCGCCGTGCGTCACCGGCTTGAATGGAGCCATCTCCTTTTCCAGCGCGTCGAGAAGGTCAAGCTCCGCGAGATACGACCGCGTTTTCCCACCCGTGCGGATGGTGATTTGCTTCTCCCGCGCCTCGAAAATCGCCCTCGGGCTGCTCCCAACAATCGACCATCGGCCGCCCTTTTCCGTGCTCTCCGCGCTTTCCAGGAGAAACGAATGGCTGCCGTCCCGCAATTTCAGGTATGCCGAAAGCGGGGTCTCAAAGTCCGCCGCGAGCTGGGTGTAAACGGGCACGACATTGCCCCGCTCCGCCAGCTCGACGAAGGCTTCCAACGATGGTTCGACCGGAATGGTACTCACAACGCCGCGTAGCATGCCCAGCTTTCGCCCGAGGGCAAGCCCCGAGCAAGCTACCTGGGCGCCAAAATCACCATCCGGTAGAACCGCTTCGGCAGGCTGTCGCTGTCCTCGACTTCAAGGGTTCCGGGCGGATCGTCCGGTCCCGTCACGTGCTCGGCTCCGTAGTCGTCCCACACCCGGACGTCATTCGATACCTGCAGCTGATAGATCCGGTCCGGCATGGTCGGGAAGCTCAGGGAAACTCCCCCGGCGGACGCATGCACCGACAATTTCGGGAAATCCGACGCATCCTTGACCTGCGGGTCCAGCCCGACCAACCACTCGACGAAATTGGAAATCCCGTCTCCGTCCGGATCTCCCGCGGCCCCGTTGTCACCATACGGATCGTCGTCATTCAGGCCATTGTCCGACTCCCAGTCACCCGGCAGACCGTCGTTGTCCCGATCCCCCACGGCCGTGGCCAGCGAGAGCGACACTGTGAACGACGTCGCCAGACTCTCGACCTCGACCTGATGCGTCTGCGCCTGGTTGCGCATGTTCACCGCCGCGTAGGCATCCAGATCGTCATCCGTCGCATTCGGGTTCCATGCCACATCGGCGGCCAGCAGCACCGCCGCCGAACTAACCGACGTCGGCCCGGTCTGGGAAACGGTCACGGAATCCGCCGCGGTCTCAACCGCCAGACCGGACTGCCCGGTCACCAACAGGCTCTCGAGATCCGGACTCAGCCCGAAGCGCACGTAGAGCTTGGTCAGTCCGCCGCCCAGCGAATAGTCGGCCACCATGGTGTCGGACGCCGCAGCAAGGGTGATGGTCTTCGCAATCTCCCCGCCCGCGGTTTCAAACGTCCAGCCGGTTCCAGTCGCGGCCGCGGTCACCGTGTAGAGCGCGTTCACATGCTCGCTGGTCCCGCTTCCGTCGATCGCCCACAGATCCTTGAACGCCGATGTCCGGCGCGCCAGGATTTCTCCGTCGCCGTCACGGTTCGTCTCACCCTCGTGCTCGGTTTCGCTGCCGGAGGCGGAGAGGAAATTCCCCACAATCTGCGAGATCCCGCCGCCACCGGAATCCCTCGCCCAGGCTGCCGTGCAACGACCGCCGATCGCTTCAAACAACGCGAACACCCGCTCGTTCTTCAGCAGATACTCGTCTTCGCCGTCCAGATCGACATCCGCGGCCACCGCTTCGGCGCCGGCCGGAGGCGCTGCCGCCCACGCCGCCACCTCCTGATAGACCGCCGCATGCCGCAGCTGCGCCTGCGCCTGCTTCGCAAAACCTGCGAGCTCGTCATAACTCGTGTCCGGGTAAATGAAGTCGCCGGTCGAATACACCCGCAGGTCGGTGTTGTCCTCATCATGCCAACCGGCGAGGAAGTTCGCGGCGTGATAAACCGAACGCCCCAACCCGCCGCCATCCACCTCCGGCAATCCGGCAAGCGCACTCCACACACCCGCCGCCATCCCCGAACCCGTCCCGGCGAAGTCCTGCACACCGAAAAACGCGTCGCCTAGCGGCGCCACCGGCGTGCCGGGCCGCACGTCAAACACCTTGTCGCGGAGGCTCTCTTCCTGCGAACTGCCGAACCACCAGTTGTCGTAGTCACCCTCCGCCGCGTGATCCACCCACAGCGGCCCGAGCTTCCGGCCGAAACTCGTCGTGCCGCGCTCCAGCGGGGCAAACTGATCACCGAATCCATCCGGCGGAATCGACAGGTCCACCTCGCCATTCGCCACCTGGTCCGGACCGACCAACTCGATCCACGGCCGGCTCGCCAGCCACGCGACATCCGCATCGTAGGCATCCGCATTGGCCTTCGTCCGGAAGTCGGAGAGGTCGCTGTAGAGGATCAGCATCTGGTGCTGCTCGCCACTGCGCGCCTTGCGGGACGCCAGCTTGCGGAGGTTGATGTCCAGCCCGTTGTCGGTGGTTTGGAAACGGAAAGCCGACGCCTGGTCATTGATGACGAACGTGTTCAACCCGTTGATCCGGTTCACCCGGTAGCCATCGTCCAACAACGCACTGCTCCTGCCGAACCGGTCCTGAATGTGCCGGAACTGATCCATGAACACGTGGCTGAATCCCAGCCCGCTCACCTTCGTGAGCACCCCGTCATCGATGATCCGCTCCGGAATCCACAACACGCTCGATGACGGCGCATTCCCGTAAATCCCCGCCAACATCGCATCCGCCCGCGCCACGCTGTCCGCCAGCAGGTCCTGGTCGTAATACGACATCGGCGCGTCCGCGAAAGTCGAGGCCACCATCTCCAGCACCCCGTCCGCCATCAAGCCGCCAACCCGCGTGTTGAACGATGGCCCGTCCTTCTCCGGAACACCCGCCGCCGGATCCACCGCCGCCCACTCGATCGCACTCGCCAGCATCGGCGTCACATGCAGCCCGCCCTTGGCGGCGTATGCCTGGTGCGCGTCGAGCATCCGGTAGTAGCCGCCACCGGCGCCGTCGTTGATCCGCTCCTGCATCTCGTGCCCCGTTAGAACCGGCGAGTTGCCATGCGTGAAGAGCATCACCTTCGCGCGCCGGCCCTTGTCCGGTCCGTTGTAGTTGAACCAATTCTGCAACACGCTGTTTTCTCCGATATAACTCTGGTCGCGCCAGTAGTCTTCGGAAAGCCAGTCATCATAAATCGTGTCGCGGAAATCATTCCGCCCGCCGATGTCTCCGTCGCCCTGCGGCGAGTTCTGCGTCCCGTCGCGCGTCGTGAACACCTGGAAATTCAAACTCGACGGATCACCCAGCCATCCGGCGTCCAGCAGCGCCTGACGGCTGATCGAAAACTCAACGGCATCAAGATCGCTGTCGTAGTAGGCCTTCAGGAATCCGGATGCGCTCGTCTGGTCGCGGCGTTCCACCCCCTTGGCCGTCAGGTCCTCGTTGATCGAGGTCGTATGAGTCGCCGCATTCGTGTCCACATACACCGCCCCGTTGTTGCTCTGATAGACCGCCACCACCGCCTCCCAGCGCATTTCGGTCGCGCCATCCACCTCATCGGGCAGCGCGTATTCGCCGACCTCGGGGTTACCGGTGTCGATCACCACATAGAGATCCAGGCTCCCCTCTTCGGCATACGGCTTCAGATCGTGGAAATCCGCCCGGAAATAGAAGTCCCCGGTGCCGCCCACCGACGGATCACCGCCGTCCCGCGCATAGAACGCCACCAGATCGCGCGACGTGTCATGGCCATCCCAAGCCAGATACGTGTCGCCGCTCTGGTATCCCGTGCCGTCACCCTCGAAGGCGTCCAGCACCACCAGATCGTCGATCTTCCAGTCCGTGAATTCCTGACGATTGCTGACCGCGCCAAACACGATCGCATCCTCCTCCGCCACCGGCCCAATCACGATCTCCTCGCCCGGCACCAGCACCACGGTATTGTCGACCCGCGGATCGGTTCCGGCGGCGAGTTCCTGCAGGTTGTTCAGCCCGTCGTCGTCCGGATCGCCGGCCGCACCGTTGTCCGGACTGGCCGCGCCGCCGTCCATCGCGGTCGTGCCGTCATCCAGCGCATTGAGCCCGAACCGCGACTCCCAGCCATCCGGCAGCCCGTCGCCATCGGTATCCGCTTTCAGCGCATCCGTCTCACTCCAGATCTCGCCACTCTGCCAAATCCGGTCACCGTTCAGGTCCCCGGTGATCACCCCGTTCAGATCCTTGTCCTCGCCATAGCCGTCCGACAATCCATCCCCGTCCGTGTCGGTGTTCAGCGGATCGGTTTCCAGCCAGGTCTCACCGGCACCCATCACGCCATCCGGCCAGTTCCGCGTCAGCGTGGCCGCGTCTCCGGTCCCCAGCGGTTCGCCGTCGCCATCCACCCAGCCGTTGGCATTGGCATCCTCCATCCCATCTAACAACCCATCGCCATCGCTGTCCGGATTCCCCGCGTCGGTCACCGTGCCGCGCAACTGCTCGGCGCGGTCGCCGCCTTCGCTGGCACTGTTCACACCCGGCACCGATCCGTAATTGTCGAGTGTGTTGTAAAACGGCGGATCAAGGTCGCCGATGAAATTCGGCAGCCCGTCGCCATTCGTGTCGGCCAGTTCGTCGGTGTCCGTTCCCGGTGTCCGCCAGCCGACTTCCAGCCCGTCCGGCAGCCCGTCAGCATCGGTGTCCGGCATCAGCGGATCGGAATTCCCGTAGGCGTTGTGGACGTGCACCTCGCTGTTGGTCCACTGCTCGGAGTTCGACTTGTAGCGCGGGTCCGTGCTCGCATAGCCGCTCGGCAACGGCGTCACCGTGCCCTCGTCCACATCCGCCAGCCCGTCGTCATCGTCGTCCAGATCATTGGAATCCGCCGTCACCACCTGCCGGAAGACAACCGTCGCATTCCGGCTGGTCGTGTTCGTGCCCGTCGCATTCGTCGCGGTCGCCATCAACCGGTAGGACCCCGCCGAGGTGATCGTCCACGTGAAATCCCAATACGCACTCGAACCGACAATCTCCGGCTGAATCCCCGGTGAAACGGAATCCGCATCCACCGCCGTGAGAACCCCGCTGCCCAGCGTAAACACCAGATCCACCGCCGTCGCGGTCGCCTCCGTCTCCACCTGCACCGTGTAGTCCAGGGTGTCCGCACCCGGACCGTCCGGCAGCACGATCTCCACCGCCTGGCCGTTGCTGTCGATTTCCAGCGGCCGGATGATCTCCACCCGCGGCTTGGTGCTGGCTTCGAACTTCACCCGCCGTGTTGCTAACAAGTCGGCCGCCGGATCCGGCCGGTCGTGAGTCACCTCCACCCGATAGAGCGTGTCCGGCCTCCCGTCATACAGGTTCGGCAGTTTGAATGCCAGCGCGTGGTAGTCGCCCGTCACGTCGTATTCGATCCACAGCTCGTCCGCAGCCAAGGCCAGCGCACGACCCGCAAACGCATCGTCACCGCCATAGCGGACGATAAACCGCGACTTCAGGTCCTCCATGCTCAGGCCATCCGCCAGCGCCTTGGAAAAATGCACCTTGAAGGTGTATTCGTCGTTCACCGAATAGCCGTCGACCGGCGGCCATGCGACAAACGCCCGGTAGTCCGGACCCGCCGTCTGCAGGGTCCGGGTCAGCGTGGTGAAGTGTCCCTCCGCATCGCTCAGCGCATCGTCTGAGGATGAACTCAACTCCTTCAACCGCACCTCAACCGTCGCGGAACCCGACGAGGGGATGTTGACGTAGTTGAACCGAAACTCGCGCACGTAATCCGGGTCCGCCGGAACCACATCCTGGTTGACCGTCACCTCGGACGCACTCACCCACGCGCCGTTCCCATTGTCCACGCCGGTCACCGCGTCATCGTTGGTCGCGTCACCATCGCTGATCCGGTACCAGACTTCGTCCGTCGACAAATCCGCGCGCACCACCACTCCATACTCGCTGCCGCCGATCGTCTCGCCGTCACCACCCGGATAGACGATCTGCCCCTCCGGCCTCGCCGCATCGTAGTAGAACGTCTGCGTGATCGTGCGATACATCGACGTCCTGCCGTTCCTCCTCAGGAAGGCCCTCGCGCGCAGTACGTGATACCCCTCCCGGAGTCCGGTTTCGCTCTCCCCGTAGTCGACGTGCGGCGCGTGGGTCAGCGTCGTGCCATCGATCCCGTCCACCTCGAACACCGTCATCATCCGCTTCTTCCGGTCCACCGACGTCTGGCTGGACGGGTAGATGCTGGAAACCCCTTCCTTGAAAATCCCGATCTTGTATCTCAGCTCCGTGCCTGCGGGCGGCTGCGCCAGAGTCGCCGTCATCCACCAGTCGTTCCCGCTTTCATCGTGGGAGTATCCCATTTCCACCACCTCGGTGCTTCCCATCCCCACGCCGCCCGCCCCCTCGGGATTGCTTCCATCCGTCGTGTAGTAACAGAACATCCGGAAACCGAGGCCAACCCCGTTAGGCTTCGCCCACAGCGAAATCGTCGAACCCTCCTCGACATACTGCAACGGCGCCGACCCCGAGGACCAGCCGCCGCCGGGTTCCCCCCCGACCGTCGCGTCCGGATCGTGATACAGGAACGACGCCATGTCGCCGTCGTCGGTCGAGTAGTCGTTCGCCCCCTCCGGCCCGGTGTTCACCGTGAAATCACCCGCGCCGATCTCCTTGACGTAGGTTTCCGCACCCACGGACCCGATCTGGTTGCGCGTCGTGTCCACCGCCGCAAACTTCTCCCCACCCATGCGCGTCACGAACGTCGGCTGCTCGTAACCGAGAAACACGTCGGTCGACACCGCCGGCGGATGATCCCGGAAAAACGGATCCGTGTTGCCTGTCGGCCGCGTGCCATTCAGATCAATCCCGCCATCCAGCTTCAGCAGGATGTTCTCCGCCGATCCGTCCGCACGCACAATAAAACTCAGGTCGCCGACATCCGTCACCCGCGGGATGTCCATGTCATAACTGTAGTCATCCGTCACCGCATCCGGAACCCCGTATGGATTGAATGCCGGATCGCCATCCGTGCCGTCCTGACGGGTCACCGTGATCGACCCCGCCGGCACTCCATTTTCATGAATGGTGATCTCATCACCGCCCACACCCGCCCACAGATCGGAGGCTTCCGGCGTCCGCGGTGCAAACACGAAATACCCGCCGGACGGCACGATGACCGATCCAAGGTCGGACGCATACTTGTAGAACCCCACCATGCTGTCGCCACCGCGCGCATACTGATAGAGATACTCGTCACCCGTGTTCGGATTGTTGTCCGAACCCGCACCGGGCGTCGATGGAAACGAGGTCCAGCCGGACATCCCCACGCCGCTCGCGTAGTTGTCATTGATCGCAATGAGCATCGTCACTCCGTCCGCGTCACTCAGGTTGGCGTCCTCCCGCTTGTCGACCCGCTCGTAGGAAATCAGATCCGCCCCGCCTTCCTGGCCCTTCTGCCAGCCACGCGCGAAATCCTGGTGGATCTTCAGCAGATTGGGAATCCGTTCGTCCCCCCACTGGCCGAGAAACGCGGTGTTCGCATGCCGCGGGAACGCCCCGCCACTCTCGCCAAGCGTCTCCGCATGGTAGTTCCCGTCCGTGTAGATCAACCCCAGCCCGGATCGCGTGAAATACATCGCGTGCTGGAGTTCCTTCGCTGAGGCATAATCGTTGTCGTGGCTCTGCGCGTGCATCACCGCGATCGAATCGGAAAACCCGCCCGACCCCGCATACTGATAGCCGTCGAGACCCGACCACGGGTTGCCGAGAATGTTGTTCAAGTTCGACCGCAGGTCGTTGTCCACCAGCCGCATCCCGGCATCAATGTAGGAACTGTAAGCCGGCGGTTGCCCGAGGTGCTCGCCGAACATCATCGCGTCATCACGCGGCGCCTCCGTGTCAAACACCGTGTCCCGATGGTTCGCGTCCGAAAATCCACGCGTCAGGTTGAACTGCCTCTGCGCCTGCCCCAGGTAACCGTAGTCGCTAGAATCCTTGTCCGCTCCATACGTCGCCCCGAAGAAATCCGCCGGCGTGTGTTTCACCGCATCCAGCCGGAAGCCATCCGCCTTCAAACGGTCGATCTGCCAGCGCGCCGCACGGTTCAGCATGTCCTCGACATACTCCGCATACACGGCCGGATTCGCCTGGATGACCTCCGGCGTCAACCCGTTGTCGGTGCCGAATCCCACATAGTTCCCATCCACGTCATAACAATAATACTCCGGGTTCTCCGGATGACGGATGGTTTTGATCTTGGGAATCGTGTCCCCCTCATACGACCCGTGATTGTAGTTCGTCCCGCCCGGCTCGGTGGCAATGTCGATCAAATCGGAAAGCCCCAGGTTCTGCACCTGCCACGAGTCGTTCCAGTCCCGAGTGTTGTCCCACTTTTCATAAAACCCGTCGTCCGTCCGGTAGAGGTGGAAATCCTCCGGCAAGAACCCCGGATAAGTCTCGATCGATGTGTAGGCGTCGTATCCCGGAACATCGAACGCATTGTGGTTCATGATGTTGTCGAAATACACCCGGATCCCAAACCGGTGCGCCACCCTGACCAACTCGATCAGATCAGCCTCCGTGCCATACCGCGTGCTCACGCTGCCCCGCTGGTCCTTGCTGCCCAGGTCGAACCGGTCCCACGTGTCATACCCCACCGAGAGTCCGCCGCTGCCCTTCGTCGGCGGCGGCAGCCACAACGACTGATAGCCCGCCTCCGCCAGTTCGGGCATCTTGCGCGTGATCTCCGCCCAACTCGTGTTGAAATACTGCAACATCGTCTCCGCGCTCGCCCCCGCACAAAGCAGGAGCCACGCACACATCAAGCGTAGCCAGCTGGGTTTCATTATCGGAAATAGCAACCTGCGGGAAAGTGGGTTTTCGCAAGTGTCTTCTTCCCTATGTCGCACCGCACATCGCGGTTTACAAGGAGCTTCGCCCGCTCACTTGCCAGAGCGATCAAGTGAGGGAGAAACGCTTGATCAGTTCGGCAGCAGAACCACTGATTCTTCTCTGCCTGGGAAGGCATGGTGCTCCGAAGGTCTCGCGAGTCGGGACTTCTTCACCCTCAAACGCCATGAAAAATCAGTGCAATCCGACTCATCAGTCTAAATCTGTGGTTCTTATTGGCGCTGCTTGAGTGAGTGGTTCCCTCGCTTGGTCGCCCGCTCACTTGCCTGCATCCCGACCTCACTTGCCGTTCGGCAGGTTGACGCTCTCGGGCACCCCATACGCACCGACCTCGAGCACGGAACTCGAATTCGTCCCGTTCGAGGGCGCCTCCTTCGATGCCGGCCCGCTCTTGTCAGGCGTCTTCCCGGGTTGCTTCTCCGGCCCCTTCGCCTCCTCCACCACTTTCGTCTTCTCCACGGCTTTCACCGTCTTCTCACCCTTCGGAGCCTTCACCACTGGTCCGACCGGTTTCGCCACCGGCGGTCCGCCGATGCTCACCTTGGTTCCATTCACCCGGATGCTCTGGAAAAGCAGGTTGTAGTTGTGCCGGATCGCCGCCGGAAACGACACCCGGCCGGGTTCCACGATCCGCTCGCGCAGCATCTTGCTCGTCAGGTTCGCCACCATGTCGCCGCCGATCTTCACCGCATGGTCGGCCGGCCCCAGCGAACTGCCAACATCGGCGGTCTCCTGAATCAAATCGCTCGCGATGGTCTGCCCTTGAATCGCAATCTTCGACTGCGCGGAGGCAATCACGCCGATCGGATCAACCGTGATCTCCAGCGTCGCGTGGTCGTTGGACGACAGCCAGCCGCGCACGTGATCAATCCGCACCGAGACGAATATCCCGCCGTCGGGCGTCGGCGTGATCTCCGGCTTGAAGGTCCGATAGGTCGCCCCCGACAGCGGATACTCCGCCGCGCGATGGTCCTTCTTCACCCATCCGCCAAGCGGTTCGCCAAACGCAATCTCGTCGATGTTCACTTCCGCATGCGCCGCGCTCCACGCGAGCATTCCAACCAAACCCATTTGAATCAGCCGTTTCATGAAATCGTTCCGGAACATTCCGCCGGATAATACTTTGTTTCGGGAAAAATTATTCAACAAAATCCGTTCCACCACGGGGATTTTCCATCGTCCCCTTGGGGTCCACAATCCGCAGGATCCTCGCAAGCTGCACGTCCGCCTTCTCCCGGTGCTCGTCCTTGATGCAGGCCGCCACCGCGCTCAGCGCCGCCACGATCGCGCCCCAGTCGTCGCCGTATCCGGCACCGGGCAGCAAATCCGGCACCAGATCCGCCGGCAGGATCAGGTATCCCAAGGCACCGATGATCACCCCCTTCGCCCACAACGGCGTGTCCGGATCCTTCAGGCAGAAAAACAACACCAGCGAAGCATGAACCAGCTTGTGACCCGCAACCGTGGCCACCGTGAACAGCTTCTTCCAGAGGCGCGCGTCGGAATACCAGCGCCCCGCCCCGCGGGTGTCCGGACTTGGAATCATTGGCATGTCGGCGTCGTTTCCATGGGTGAGCGCCCCAGCAGCGGGCAAACTCCACTTACCACCGCCCGATCGCCGCCGCAAGCACCAGCACGGATTTCTCACCCGGCCGCACGCTCTCCTTGCCCACCGCCGCATGCGGAAACGCCGCATCCAGACACGCCGGATTTCCCGCACCATCGAGAAACAACGCCGGACTCGGAATCTCCACCCTGCCCTCCCGCAGCTTGCCGCCCCACGGGTCAATGTAGCTCACCTGAAACGAGGTCGACTTCCGGCCAAGCCGTTTCGCAACCGCCGCCAAAGTCACGAAATGCGCGTCGATCGCCACCCAGTGCAGCGCACCATCGTCCTGCTTCCGGTGCACATACCGGCGCAGGCTCAGCACCGCCGGAAACCCGCGTTCCATCGAGGTTTCCAACCGGTCATGCACCCGCCTCAGCAGCTTCTCCGGCTTCTCCCGGTTCTTCGCGAAAAACACATCCTCCCGCAACTGCGGCAGTTGCTTGCCCGCCGCCATCTCGTTGCCCATGTCGCGCAAGTCCGCTAGGTTCACCCCGCGCTTGCTCCATCGCGCCCGCCCCGGCACATGCTTCGACGGCCTCATCCCGACTTCCCGGATGATCGTCAGAATCCGCTCGGGATCGTTCTTGCCGGATACCCCATCCAGCGGCCGCCGCCAACTCTCGCTGCCGAATCGAAACGCGTTCAACAACGCCGCCGGACCACAGGCATTTCCCGCCACCGACAACTGGTTCGCCGGAACCGCACCCGCATTCGGCGCTTCACGAAGCTCGTCCGCCATCAGCGGAACCACACACAACCAGACCAGCAAACTACTCCGCACCAGTCCCCGCATAGGTATTGATTCTCACGTTGTTCGTCGTCCGCGCGTCCTCCTGCCCGTCGCCGGTCGTCACCTGCGAGCGCACCGTCAGATCGCTGTCCAGACTCGTCACCGGAACGAGGACCGTCTCCGTCCCGTTAGGTGCCAGCTGGGTGATGTTCACCGCTTCCGTGCCGCCGCCCGTGTCGATGGTGACCGTCGTGTTGATCAATGTCTCCGTCCCCTGGTTCTGCACCAGCACCTCGACCTGCCCGTACGGATAGGTCGCACTCGCATCGATGATCCGTTGCGAGGCCACCGCCGCATCATAAATCCCCGCCGTGTCGCCGTTGAACACCCGCCACAAATCCGGCGTACCGCCACCCAGTTCCGCATCCTCGCCCTCGGCACCCCCGTCGTTCAGATAGTCCGTCAGCAAATCCCACGCCTGCGTGGCCGACACCCCTTCCTCGGACATGATCGCGGAAATCGCACCAGCCACGATCGGCGAACTGAAGGACGTCCCGGACACCGACGCCCCCTGCTCGTCCGGCTGCGCCACATACACTTCCAACCCGGCCGCCGCGATGTCGATCTCCTCGCCGTAGTTGGAAAACTCCAGGTAGTCGTTCACCCCGTCCACCGCCCCCACCGCGACCACACCGTCATACGCCGCCGGATAGGAAACCTGATCCGTCCCGTTGTTTCCGGAGGCCGCCACGATCAGCACACCCTGTTCCAGGGCATACTCGACGGCCTTCTGCACGATCCCGCTGTCCCCCAGACTCGCCATCGAAATATTGATCAAATCCACCCCCGCATCCACAGCCGCCACGATCCCCTCCGCGAGCAGATAGCTGTTCGAGGTCCCGCTGTCATCCGCGATCCGGATCGATAGAATGTCGGTTTCCGGCGCCACCCCCGGGGTCAGTGAACTCTCGCCGATGATCACCGAGGCCACCGCCGTGCCGTGCCCGTTGAGTTCCGTCAGGTCCGCCGGAAGATCCACCAGATTGAGCCACTCGATGTCCGCGCCGAACGCCGAATGCGAGGCCACCCCGGTGTCCAGAATCGCCACCGTCACCCCCGAGCCCCAGCCCGAATTGTCACCATCCACCCCCAGCCACTGCAGCAGTTGGTTGCCCAAACCCACCGCTCCCGCCTGCACCGAGCCCTCCCCGGGAATCGGCGTGATCACCGGAAACAGCAAATACTCCTCCTCGTCGCCATCCAGCAATCCCGCCAAATCATCATAGTCCGAAAATCCAACCCGCAGCGAATTCAGCGCATCCAGCCGGCCAAGCACACTGATCCCGCTGCCCGCCCGCCGCAAAAACGCCTCCAACGCATCCTGATCCTTGAAAACCAACACCCGCTGCCCCTCATACGCACCCGCCATCGCCGCCTCGAGATCCATCTCTTGCGATCTCTCCCGCGCCACAATCTGCGTGCGCCGCACCTCGTTCTCCACCACCTCCCGCGGCTTCTCCGCCTCCGCCGTCATCACCGCACCCCCGGAAGCTCCGTCCACCGGCGCCGCCGTCTTCGCAAGCCAGTATCCAAGCCACGCGAACAACGCAAAACCCAGTATATAAAGCGGCACCCGAGATCTCATATGCCGGAATAAACCCCTCGCATCGCGAAAAGTCACGGGACATTCCAACAAATCGGTTGGCATCCCCCGCGCATCTCGTCCATCAGTCCAGCGATGCCCGAAAACCCGACATCCAACACCCCGCAATCCCACTCCCGTGCGGGCCGGCTCTTCCTGTTTTTCATCGGACTCTCACTCGCCCTCATCGGCGCACTCTTCGTGATCCTCATGGCCCGCAGCTTCTCCCGGGCACGCGAAATGCGCTCATGGCCGGCCGTCCCCTGCCTCATCCTCTCGTCGGAAGTCGAAACCCGCGTCCACGACCCGGCCTCACCACGCGAATACAGCCACACCATCACCTTCGGCTACCAATGGCAGGACCAGCGGAAAACCAGCAACCTCCTGTCACTCCGCGGAAGCTCATGGTCGTCGAAACCCGACCGCGCCCGCGCCAGCGCCGAAGCATTCCCCGCCGGCTCCACCTCGACTTGCCGGGTCAACCCGGACGACCCGGACGTCGCCGTGCTCAAACCCGACTCGCTCGCCCCGGGATACTCGATCTGGTTCCCCGGACTCTTCGTCGTCGCCGGCAGCGTCATCGCCGTGCGCGCCCTGCTGCCGCCACACCGCAAACGCATCGGCAACCCGGACTGAACACCCGCCGCGCAATCAACCCGCAACCACCCCCGGTCAACCGCATCCCCGCACCACCCGCTGCGATCCCGCCACCCGCTGCGGTCCCGCCACCCGCTGCGGTCCCGCCCTCCGTCGCAAACCTTCGATTGTTAGAAATCCGGAACACATCCCCGCCCCTTCAACCCGCCCGGCCGCCCCTCCACACGCAGCAACCGCCGGGTTTCACCCCTCCCGTCGGGCCACGATGAAATCCGCGCAAAGTTCCGCAACGCTTGCCGCAATCTTTTTGTTGCCTCGTTTTCTTTCCCCGGCTTATGCTGCCGCCCCGCAGCGTTGCAGCCCGGAATTCCCCCGGGCTGTTTCGCGTCGTGCCAACAATCTCTATCCGAACGCGATGAATCCTGATCGAGCGACCCTGAATTTCCTGAATAGTTTTCCCGAAGAAGCACGAAAGCGCGGTGAAGTCCTCCAGCAAGACGGCGCCGTCACCCAGATCTTCGGCAACCACCTGTTCATCCAAGGGCGCGTCGAAGACGAAACCGGAACCTTCCGCACCAGCCTCAGACTCCAGGGCAACCGCTGGTTCGGCTCCTGCACCGCCGAAGACGAAATCATCGCCGGCGCATGCCAATACGCCACCATGATGGAGCGCATGCACCGCGGCGAAGACCTCCCCGAGTCTCCTAACGAATTCGACGACACCCCGGTCCTCGACATCATCGAAGACAAACTCGACCGCGAACTCGACGACAAGGAAGCCGACTACGTCACCAAAATCGAAAAACGCTACCGCCGCTACGTCATCGAAGGCGAACTCCACGATCACGACCTCGTCCGCATCAACCCGCGGTGGGAAATCACCACCTACGAACCGCTCGAACTCTGGCCCATCCCGCCCGGAGACATCCTCGAGTTCTGGAACTACATCGCCTACGCATTCTACAAACGCAAACTCCCCTACCCGGAGTTCATGAGCGTCATCACCGACCTCGGCCACGTCCAGAAACGCATGGCCGACTGGGAACAGGAACGCGAAGTCGCCGCATGGTACGACCGCATCGAGCACGTCAACGAACGCCCGCCCCAGGACGAACCGCTCACCGTCATCTTCCGCCTCGTCGCCACCATCAACGAAGCACGCATCGAAGTCCGCGAGGAACGACCGAACTCCCTCGGCTGGGTCCAGCTCCGCGAAAAAAACGACATCGAACGCTACGTCAACCTCCACCACGAGGGCGCCCTCCTCATGGATGCATCCAGCCAGACACTCTGGGAGCACTACCTCGCCTTCTATCGGAAATACGGCGACACCACCCTCGATTTCGACCAGGAGGAATCCTGCCGGTTCATGAACCGGATCTTCCGCCAGCCCGCCCTCAGCGGCTACATCGTCAACCTCGACGAAAAACACTTCAAGGTCGTCAAGGACGCCCTCCACTGGATCTGTGAGGACGACTCCTACGATCCCGCCAGCTTCGCGCTCCAACTCGTCACCACCGCCGGCGAAAACGTCTCCCACTCGGTCCGCCTGCTCCCCGGCCGCAAGGAACTCTATCAGTCCGACGAAACCGTCTTCCCCGGCCCGCCCCGCTGGCTCGAGGAAACCGACGTCATGCCGCGCTACCTCATCCCCAAGCGCGTCATCGACTCGCTCGAAGGCGTCGAGTTCCTCCGCAAAATCGGAGCATCCCTGCCCAGCTCGCTCAAAAAACGCGTCGTCGACCTCGAACTCAAACCGAAGTTCAAACTCGAACTCGTCGCCGGCCTCACCGCCGCCGAAACCGAACACCTCGTCATCGAGGTCACCGCCGTCGAAACCAAGGGACGCAGGACCGAAAAACTCACCAAGGAAGGCTGGGAACTCGCCGAACAACAACCGGTCAAGGGCAAACAACTCCTCCGCTTCGCCCGCGAACCACTCTACCCGGTCCCCGCCATCCTCGACGAAATGGGCCTCTCGTATGACGAGAAACTCGGCGCATTCAAATCTCGCATCACCAAACAGTTCCCCGAGAAATTCGCCGAGTGGATCGCCGCCATGCCCGGCGACATCGACCTCGACATCGACCTCCGCCTCAAGTCGATCCTCGACGACCCCGTCACCGCCGCCGTCCGCTTCGAAGTCGTCGGCCAGGACATCGACTGGTTCGACCTCCGCATCGTCATCGACGTCCAGGGCGTCAACCTCTCCAAGGCGCAAATCCGCCAACTCGTCGCCGCTCGCGGCGGATACGTCCGCATGGACGACGGATCATGGATGCGCCTCGAAATCAAACTCGACGCCGACCAGCGCGAGGCCGTCACCCGCCTCGGCCTCGACCCGTTCGACCTTTCCGGCGAAACCCACCGCATGCACGCCCTGCAACTCGCCGACCCCAAGGCCGCCGAGGTCTTCGACCCGAAAGCATGGGAGCGCATCAAAAACCGCGCCAGCGACATCAAGGTGGAAGTCACCCCGG
Source organism: Verrucomicrobiota bacterium JB025 (assembly GCA_030673875.1). GTDB lineage: Bacteria > Verrucomicrobiota > Verrucomicrobiia > Verrucomicrobiales > Akkermansiaceae > Luteolibacter. Next base: position 33,118 of record JAUTCT010000103.1, read on the forward strand.
ATCTCCCGAAAAACCTCAACGCCGACCTCCGCCCCTATCAGGTCGAAGGCTTCAACTTCCTCGCCTACCTCTCGATCAACAACTTCGGCGGCATCCTCGCCGACGACATGGGCCTCGGCAAAACCATCCAGTCCCTCACCTACCTGCTCTGGCTGTTCGAGGAACACCGGAAAACCAAGGAACCCAAAATGCCGGCGCTCGTCGTCTGCCCGAAGTCGGTCCTCGACGTCTGGTATTCGGAAGCCGAAAAATTCGCCCCGTCCCTCACCGTCAAGATCCTCAAGAATCGCGACGACATCAACGTCGACGAAATCCAGAACCGCATCGACATCCTCGTCCTCAACTACGCCCAACTCCGCGTCTGCGGCGAGGAACTCGCGTCCATCAAATGGCTCACCACCATCCTCGACGAAGGCCAGCAAATCAAAAACCCCGACTCAAAGGCCGCCAAATGCGCCCGCGAACTCGACTCCCAAAACCGCCTCGTCCTCACCGGAACGCCCATTGAGAACCGCCTCCTCGACATGTGGTCGCTCATGGCATTCGCCATGCCCGGCGTGCTCGGCTCACGCGCCTACTTCAAAAAACGCTTCGACAAACGCAAGGACCCCATGTCCCAGCAACGTCTCGCGTCTCGCCTCCGGCCGTTCCTCATCCGCCGCACCAAACTCCAGGTCGCCCAGGACCTCCCGCCGCGGACCGAAGAGGAAGTCTACGCCAAAATGGACGGCATCCAGATGGACCTCTACAAGGCAGAACTCAAACGCATCCAGAAAGCCCTGCTCGGCCTCGACTCCGACGAGGCGGTGAAGAAAAACTCCTTCGCCATCCTCCAGGGCCTCATGCGCCTCCGCCAGATCTGCTGCCACCCCGGCCTCATCGACCCCAAATACCTCAAGGAGGAATCCGCCAAAATGGAGTCCCTCTTCTACCTCCTCGACCAACTCCACGAGGAAGGCCACAAGGTGCTCGTCTTCTCCCAGTTCGTCTCGATGCTCGACCTCATCAAGGCGCGCCTCGAACTCGAAAACCGCCCATACAACTACCTCACCGGCCAAACCAAGGACCGTAAGGGCGAAATCGAAAAATTCCAAACCACCAAGGACCCCTCGGTCTTCATGCTCTCGCTCAAGGCGGGCGGCGCCGGCCTCAACCTCACCTCCGCCTCATACGTCGTGCTCTACGACCCGTGGTGGAACCCCGCCGTCGAAAACCAGGCAATCGACCGAACCCACCGCATCGGCCAGAAAAACAAGGTCATCGCCTACCGCCTCCTCACCCGGGACACCGTCGAGGAGAAAATCCGCATCCTTCAACACCAGAAAACCCAGCTCGTCACCAACGTGCTCGGCGATGAAGGATTCGCCTCAAACCTCGGCATAGACGACCTCCAGTTCATCCTGACCCACAGCATCGACGAAGAGGACCAGGAGGCATTCCTGCCCAAACCCGCAGCCAAAAAAGCTGCCAAAAAGGCCGCTAAAAAAGCTGCCAAATAACGGACTCCTCACGCGGGATCATCGGAGCCCCGGATCATTTCCGGAATAGATCCCGCGTGAATCACGTCCCATCGACGAACCCTTGCCAGAACCTTCGGCTTGGGCTACCTTCCGCCCCGTTCGAATGATCCGTCGTTCCATTGCCGCTGTCCTCATGTTGATGCTCGGGCTCCTGATGCCCGTGGCCGGCGGCCCCCTGCACCTCCATTTCTGCCTCTCCGCCGACTGCCAAAACGCGGTGGATTGCTGCGACCCATGCGGAGACAGCCACGATGGCGAAGCCCCGGACGACTGCGGATGCTGCTTCGACGTGTCCCTCCCGGACTCCACCGAAGCCGCGAACTATCAGCTCCAGAAAACCTTCACGCTCCCGACCCTGCTGCCGGTCGCCGAGCTCGACTTCATCAGCCCGCTCTCCGGCGTGCTCCCGGCGCTCGTTGTGCCGCGCGGACCACCCCCACTGCCTGCTTCCTCAATCAGGCGGCATTTCTCGGTATGGAGACTTTGAAGCGACTCGACTGAACCCAGTTCATTCGTCCGCTTCATTACGCCTGCTGCACGGTGCATTCCACCTGCCGCAGCTGGCGACCCCAAAGTCTTTCTACCGATACCTATGTCCAATGCAAACCTTGATGCCCTGAGCCGATCCCCTCAGGAATCCAAACCACCGAAACGCCTCCCGGCCTGGCTCCTGCCCGCCGGCATCCTCGCCGGCTTCTGCCTGCTCTTCATCATCCTCTTCCGCGACCGCCTCCTGCCGGCCACCGAGGTCGAAACCGGACGCGCCATCGCCATCGAGGCCAGCGGAGACCCCGCCGCCTCCACCCCCGCTGACGCCCCGCTCACCCCCATCTTCCAGGCCAGCGGCTGGATCGAACCCGACCCCTACGCCGTCAAGGCCACCTCGCTCGTCGATGGCGTCATCGACCAGGTCCACGTCCTCGAAGGCGAACGCGTCGAAAAGGGCCAACTCCTCGCCACCCTCATCGCCGAGGACTACGAACTCGAACTCGCAACCGCCAAAAGCGAACACCAGCGCCTCACCCAGGCACGCAACGCCCACTGCGCCGGCATCAACCGGACCATCGGCGAACTCGAAGCACGACGCGCAGAAATCACCGCCGCCGAAGCCGTGCGCGACGCCGCCAAAGACCGCCTCGAACGACTGCAAAAATCCGGCAGCCGCGCCGTCTCCGAACGAGACATCGTCGACGCCCGCCTCGAACTCGTCCGCGTCAACGCACTCGTCCAGGCCGCCACCGCCAACCTCAGCGAAACCACCGCCAGCCTCGAACAACTCGAGTTCGAAACCGAGGCGATGCTCCACTCGATCGAGACCGCGCGGATCGCCGTCGACCAGGCCGCCCTCGCGCTCGAACGCACCCGCATCACCGCACCAATCAGCGGCCGCGTGCTCCGCCTCACCGCCGCCCCGGGCCAGAAACGCATGCTCGGCATGGACGATCCGGACAGCTCGACCATCGCAATCCTCTACAACCCGGAAAAACTCCAAATCCGGGTCGACGTCCCGCTCTCGGATGCCGCCGGCCTCCACATCGGACAAGCCACCCGCATCCGCTGCAGCCTGCTCCCCGACCAGTCGTTCAACGGCACCGTCACCCGCATCCTCGGCGAAGCCGACATCCAGCGCAATACCCTCCAGGCCAAGATCGAAATCGAAAACCCCGACGACGCCCTCCGCCCGGAAATGATCTGCCGCGTCGAGTTCCTCTCATCCCCGTCGTCGTCCATCCACCCGACCTCGGCATCCTCACTCCAGGTCTGGATCGACCGCTCGGCACTCGACAGCGGCCAGGTCTGGGTCGTCGACCCGGATACCCGGCGCGTCGATTCCCGCGCCGTCACCCTCGGCTCCCAAACCCGGGACGGCCACCTGCTCGTCACCGACGGCCTCTTCCCCGGCGAACGCGTCGTCCTCAACCCCAACAACCTTCGCCGCGGCCAACGCGTGCGCTCCTCAGACATATGAAAGATTCCATCATGATTTCCTGCCGCGGCCTCAGCAAAACCTACCGCAAGGGCCGCACCACGGTCACCCCGCTAGAAGCCCTCGACCTCGACGTCGACCAAGGCGAGTTCCTCGCCCTCATGGGCCCCTCCGGATCCGGTAAAACCACCCTGCTCAACCTGATCTCCGGCATCGACTCACCCAGCTCCGGGTCGCTCGAAATCTCCGGCCGGGACATCAGCAAATTCTCCCGCCGCCAGCTCACCGAATGGCGCGCCAAACACGTCGGCTACATCTTCCAGCTCTACCACCTCGTGCCCATCCTCAGCGCCTTCGAAAACGTCGAACTCCCGCTCCTGCTCGACAACCTCAGCCGCTCCGACCGCCGCCAGCGCGTCACCGCCGCACTCGAACTCGTCGGCCTCGCCGACCGCATGCACCACCGGCCGACCGAACTCTCCGGCGGCCAGGAACAACGCGTCGCCATCGCCCGCGCACTCGTCGCCGACCCCGACCTGCTCGTCGCCGACGAACCCACCGGGGACCTCGACCGCGAATCCGCCAACCGCATCCTCGACCTCCTCCGCGAGCTCGCCGCCAAACACCACAAAACCATCGTCATGGTCACCCATGACCCGAAGGCCGCCGCCGCCGCCCACCGCACCCTCCACCTCGAAAAAGGACAACTCGTCGCCGCACCCGAACTCCACGCATGACCGCCATCATCAACCTCGTTTCCCTCGCCTGGAAACAACTCAGCCGCCACAAACTCCGGACCACCCTCACCGTCATCGGCGTCGCCTCCGGAATGTGCCTCTTCACCGCGGTGGAAACCCTCCAGCGCTCGCTCGAATCCGCCACCCGCTCCTCCGCCTCGGACACCACCCTCACCGTCTATCGGGAATACCGCTTCTGCCCGATGACCAGCCGCCTGCCCGAACACTACGCCGATGAAATCCGCCGCATCGACGGCGTCCGCGAGGTCATCCCCATCCAGATCGTCGTCAACAACTGCGGCGCGTCACTCGACGTCATCACCTACCGCGGCGTCCCCGACGGACTGCTGCCGAAATTCGCCCCCGAAATCGAAATCATCGACGGCAGCCTCGATGACTGGAGCACCCGCGATGACGGCGCACTCATCGGCGAAGCCTTCGCCCGCCGCCGCGGCCTCTCCACCGGCGACCGCTTCGAATCCAGCGGCATCACCGTCGAAGTCTCCGGCATCATCCGCTCGCCATTCCCCCAGGACAACAACGTCGCATACGTCAAACTCCCGTTCCTCCAGCTCGCCTCGCGCATCGGCCTCGGCACCGTCACCCAGTTCAATGTCCGCGTCGAAGACGGCGCCGACCTCGACACCGTCGCCAGCGCCATCGACGAACGCTTCCGCAGCGACCAGCAACCGACCAACACCCGCCCGGAAAAGGCATTCTTCGCCGAAACCGCCCGCGAACTCATCGAACTCATCGGCTTCACCCGCTGGCTCGGCATCGGCGCCGTGCTCGCCGTCGCCGCGCTCGTCGCCAATACCGTGCTCCTCGTCGTCCGCGGCCGCGTCAAGGAAAACGCCGTCCTCCGGACCCTCGGATACCCCGGAAAAGCCATCGCATGCCTCGTCATGAGCGAGGGCGCCATCCTCGGATTCGTCGGCGGCGGCTGCGGCGTCCTCCTCGCATCCGCATTCCTCGCATGGCAGTCGTTCACCCTCGGCAACGAAGGCCTCACCCTGGCCATCCGGCCGGATGCCGCCGTGGTCACCTTCGGCCTCGCCGCCTCGCTCGCCCTCGGCCTGCTCGCCTCACTCTGGCCCGCCGTCCGCGCCATGCGCCAGCCCATCGTCACCAGCCTCAATAGTTAGATTTCGTTAGGATCCGCCGCTCCCCCCATTCCACACCTTTCCCGCACACACTCCATGCTCCCGCTCACCTACGCCATCAGAAACCTGTTCCGCGACAAAAGCCGCCTCATCCAGACCATCGGCGGCTCCGCCATCGTCGTCCTCCTCGTCATGGCCGCGCTCGCCCTCAACCAGGGAATGGCCCGCGTCCTCTCCGCCTCCGGATCCGCCAACAACGTCATCCTCCTCGGCGCCGGATCAGAAGAAAGCGTGCAGCGCAGCGAAGTCCCCGAACAAGCCGCCGCCATCGCCGCCGCGGAAATCCCCGGCGTCTCCGAAACCATGGGCGCGCGCGCCGTCTCCACCGAGATCCACTACATGGCCCCGCTGGTCATCTCCGACGACCGCGAACTCCAGGCCCTCTACCGCGGCGTCACCCCCGCCGCCCTCCTCACCCACCCGGAAGTCCGGCTCATCGAGGGCTCCTTCCCGCGCACCAACGAAGTCATGATCGGCCGCCTCGCCCCGCGCCAACTCGGCGTCGACCCCGCACTGCTTGAAATCGGCGACCGCATCCGCCTCGAAAACCAGGACCTCACCATCTCCGGAATCTTCGCCGCCCCGGGAACCGTCATGGAATCGGAAATCTGGGCCCCGCTCAACGACCTCCGCACCATCGCCCAGCGCGAAAACATCTCATGCGTCGTCCTCCGCATGGACGACCCCGACGACTTCGCCGAAGCCGACCTCTTCGCCAAACGCCGGCTCGACCTCGAACTCTCCGCCCTCCGCGAAAGCGACTACTACGCCCGCCTCGCATCATTCTTCGCCCCGCTCCGCGCCATGACCTGGATCACCGCCGGACTCATCGCCGTCGGCGGCATCTTCGGCGGCCTCAACACGCTCTACGCCGCGTTCTCCTCCCGCATCCGCGAAATGGCAACCCTCCAGGCCATCGGCTTCAGCCGTACCAGCCTGCTCGCCAGCCTCATCCAGGAAAGCACCCTCGCCTGCCTCTGCGGCACCTTCCTCGCCTCCCTCGTCGCCGTCCTCCTTCTCGATGGCCTCGTCGTCCCCTTCTCCATCGGCACCTTCTCCCTCGAAATCACCCCGAAAGTCGCCTTCGCCGGCATCATCACCGGCACCCTGCTCGGCATCATCGGCACCCTGCCACCCGCCATCCGCTGCCTCAAACCCGCCCTCCCCGTCGCCCTCCGCTCATCCTAACCCAAATCCCCCATCCCCAATCCCCAATCCCCAATCCCCAATCCCAAATCCCAAATCCCCAATCCCAAATCCCCTATCCAAATCATGAAACTAACACATACATTGACATTGCCACTCCTCGCCGCCCTCATCGTTTCCTGCGGCCGGGAAACCACCACCGAAGTCCGGATCGACGAACCCGCAGAATCCTCCCTCACCTCGTTCTTCGTCCCATCCATCAGCGATGAAGCGCAGGCCATCCACGTCGCCCGCCAGTCCGCCAAACCCGGCGACACCATCGTCCTCAAAGGACAGGTCATGGGCGCCAGCGAACCCTTCGTCGACGGCCGCGCCGCCTTCATTCTCGGCGACCGCGAAAAACTCACCCCGTGCAACGAGCGCCCCGGCGACTCCTGCAAAACCCCGTGGGACAACTGCTGCGACACCAAGGAAGCCTTCCAATCCGGAACCGCAACCATCCAGGTCATCGGTGACGACGGCCGCGTCCTCAAGCAGGGCATCGAAGGCGTCCAACAACTCCAAAAACTCAGCAAACTCCTCGTCCGCGGAGAAGTCGCCGAAACCTCAACCGCCGGCAACCTCGTCATCAACGCCACCGCCATCCAGATCGTCGACTGAACCATCGCCCGACATCCATGCTCCCCCCCCCCCCCCGGGGGGGACGGCCATCCATCCCGTGCTTGGAGAGCGGACAATCCTGCCCGCGCCACCACCCATCGATCGCCGATCCCCCGGTAGGGACGCACCGCCGGGGCGTCCGTCTTCCTGCAAAGCCCATCCGTCTTCCCGCCGATCCCCCGCCCATGCCCCGCGCGCCAGCTCATCCACCATCTCCAATCCACTCAGCTTGAGCCCCGGCGCGAAGCTCCTTCGCTCAATCATCCTTCGTGGCTTCGTGTGAGCCCCATCTTCCCACCCGTGGCATCCACCCACGCCTCATCCGCACCGGCAAACTGTCCGGCGACAATTAAAGCTGGGCGCTGACGACAATTAAAATTGACCCCTGGGTTGGTCGGATTTCGGGCGTTTTTGGCTTCAAGCTGGTTGACGCGTTGCGGGGCGGCGGGTGCCGCTCTGGGTTGTGGTCACTCGAA